>JAXFPK010000120.1:0-10367 GCA_034179845.1 Rothia sp. (in: high G+C Gram-positive bacteria)
GGCTGTTTCTAAGACTGTTGTGGGCGATATCGAGGGCCGCACCTGCGTGCTGATTGATGACATGATTGACACCGGTGGCACTATTGCCGGGGCTGTCCGTGTGCTCAAGGAGAACGGCGCTAAGGACGTCATCATCGCAGCCACCCACGCTGTCTTCTCTGACCCCGCTGCCGAGCGTCTAGCTAACTGCGGTGCTAGCGAAGTTATTGTCACCAACACTCTGCCCCTGAAGCCTGAACAGACTTTCGAGAACCTAACTGTACTATCGATTGCACCCCTGCTAGCACGCGCTATCAAGGAAGTATTCGATGATGGTTCAGTCACTAGCCTGTTTGATGGGCGAGCTAACTAGAATTATGTAGCTATTCTTGAATCCTTGGGACTGCACTATGTGTAGTCCCAAGTCTATTTTAGGTATTTATACAATAACTGTTCCTAAAGTTTCGTTATGAGGAAGCTATGAAAAAAATCTATTTTCTAGTGGATGAATTTCCACGCTTGGGCGGAGCCGAAGTAGTAACTGATCGGCTTGCACAAGAGCTGGCAACTCAGGGGGTAGACGTAACCGTTGTATGCAAGACCTTTGGGGCTCAAAAGAATCGAAAAAGAGCTTATGCAGTCCGGTGTTGGTCCCCTCTAAACTATGCTCAGAAACGCTCTGCCCTTCAAGGAATACCTACATTCTTAAAGCCATTAGGGGCATCTTTAATTATTCTTCGAAAATTAAAGAAACTCGCAGGGGCAGTCAACATTACAGAAAAAATTTTATCCCGAAAAATTGCCTCTAGCTGGAGCGAAGATGACATCGTCGTATCTACTCGCGGCGATATTTTAGATGAATTTTTGTCACAGTCGCACCTGTTAGATGGAAAACATAAATTGCCTCTCATTGTTAATCAATTCCATACATCGCTAGACCCTCTGGGGGAATATGGGGCTTTTATTGAGGAATCCTATAAAAACCGTGATGTCATTAGTGGGCTTACTGTTCTCAGTCAGCGATGTCAAGAGAGTTTCATTGGTGATTGGGGGCTTCCAACACTTGTTCTCCCTAACCCTAACCCTCCCAGTAATGAAAATGTACTCAGGGATTTTTCAAAAACTGTTGTTGTTGCGGCTCGCCTTGTGGAAAGTAAACAAGTCGATGTATCAATTAAAGCCTTTAAAAAGTTCACCGCATACTCGGAATTTTCAGATTGGAATATGAAGATTTATGGAGCCGGGGTAGAAGAGAGTAATCTTAAAAGTTATGTGCATGAATTAGGGTTAGATAAGCGAGTATCGTTCATGGGGGTTACTGCTCCTGGAAGGATGTTTTCGCAGGCAGGCTTACACCTTATGACTTCGCGTTTTGAGGGCCGGCCCTTGGCGATTCAAGAGGCTGGTTGTTATGGTGTGCCCACTGTAGCTTTTGACGTCAGCGGTGGTGTGCATGAGCTGGTTACCTCACTATGCGGAGGCTTAGCTGAACCAGGTAATCTCGAAGCGCTCGTAGAACTCATGAAGGTCAATGCAAGACTGGCAAGCCAGCAGGAACATGCTCAAAGAATACTAAGTCAAAGTCATGAATATAGTGTGGAAAAAGTAGCTACCCGTCTTGTTTCGTGGCTGAACGAACTGAAAGCAACTAAAGTGTCCAGCGGTGGATGCTCTGCAAAGAAGAGCCGAACTGATCCCCCTCCGAGTGGGGAGAGAGAAAGAATCTAAAGGGGATTATGTTTTCTCTTTTTCTAACATATTTTAGTAAGCGTAACTTTATGAGGAGAAATAATGTATAATTATAAAATATCTGTAGTAATTCCCGTTTATAATGCTTCTCATCTTATTGGTAGTCAGCTAGAAGCTCTAAATAGACAATCTTTTACTGGTCCTTTTGATATTATACTCAGTGATAATGGGAGTAGTGACGATCTTAATTCTGCGGTAAATCCATGGCGTAAATCTTTAGATATCAAGATTATTGATTCTTCGCAAAGACAAGGCGCAGCATACGCTCGCAATGTTGGTGTACTTGCGGCGGATTCTGATTTCATAGCTTTCTGTGATGCTGATGATATCGTTTCACCGAGATGGCTGGAAACACATGTTGAATTACTTATAAAATTCCCCGATTCTATAATTATGGGCACATTACATAAGGTTGATGATCGGGAATCTCTTTCTCCTGATTCAAAAATTGTAAAAAATATATTTTATGAGGAAAAGGAGTCTTATAAAATATTTCCCCTTGAGTCCGACAAGTCAAATATTTTTGAAGCTTTTGGAACGGGTGGAAATATGTCGATAAAGAGAGACAGGTATATAACCCTGGGTGGAATGGACTGTTCATATTCGGGGGCTTCTGAGGATAATGACTTAGTTTATAGGAATTTAATTCATGGCGGGATGGTGGTTATTGCACAGAACGCCAGAATTGCATATAGGCAGAGAGTGATTCTTCGTAAATCTTTCAAGCAGCAGTATAACTGGGGGAAATATGATCAGCTCCTTCTAATGAGATTCTCTGAATATCCTTCGATAAAGAGGATAAAGTTGAGAAATCATCTCAAAACTATGGCTAAAAGGGTAATAAAAATAATATCACGAGATAAGGACTCCCGCATGGAGCTAATCAGGCTCGGATATGATTTGGGGGCGGTGTATGGCTATGTGAAATTTAATCGTCTGGGATTGTGTCCGGAGAGAGAAACTATGAAATAGTTTTCAAGTAGGTAGAGTTTTGTGAATGCAGAATCTATTTTTGCACTCTATATAAGAATCTACTGGTTTTATTTGAAGAAATTATAATTTTAAGATCGTTATCTGGGTAATCGTTAGATAGTATTTTCCGTAATGAGATTAGTCTCTGTTTTGTGAGGCTTACTCTTTATTTCGGGTCACTCTGTATGTGTAAGTCGCCCATGTGTTCTTATTGTATTGGATGGTACTTTGGGGCTGGCTGTTATAGTATTCCTGCTGCAACCTTAAACCTTAATAGTAATATTCACGGTTTAGTTAATTCTTTGAATAGAGATTTAGTTGAACTGCACGATTTTGAATTGCTTGTAGAACTCATGAGGGTTAATGCAAGATTGGCAAGCCAGCAGGAACATACTCAAAGAATAATAAGTCAAAGTCATGAATATGGTGTGGAAAAAGTAGCTACCCGTCTTGTTTCGTGGCTGAACGAACTGAAAGCAACTAAAATACTAAGGCCTGCTGATAGGCTTTGTGGTTGAGGAGTATTATGAGAGTTGGTCTTCTGACATCATGGGACATGACGGATCCGTCAGCCTGGTCTGGTGTTGTACTCCCAGCGGTGGAGATTCTACAAGAAAAAGCCGAGCTGGTTCCCTTGCAAGTGCCGCGAGTAAAAGATTCTCTGATAGATCGTTTCTTTGCTCGTTTTCTGGGAAAATTGGGAATTATCTACTTACCCAGTGATGCTTTCGTCACAACCTACTGGAAAGCTCATCGCGTAAAAGAGCTCATCAAAGAGCAGGAACTTGATGTGGTGATTTCTTTAGCTGCTTCTAAAGAATCCCTGGGTGTTCCCTCTCATATACCACTCATCCAGGTAACTGACTCATCCTTTCGAGCAATGATAAAAGGCTACTTTAAAGGGAAAAAGGTCTCAAAGCTAACTCTCTGGCAGGGACAACTACTTGATAGATTAGTAGCACGTCGTTCAACACATTACTGTCTTGCGAGTGAATGGTCTGCTGAACAGCTCATCAAGGATACTGGCCTTTTAACTTCTGATATCACGGTTGCTCCTTTTGGGCCGGGCGTCTCACCTTCTACCCGTCATGAAAAAGTTAATCACCCTCAGTCCCAGGCTGAGGGGATAAACCTGCTCTTTATTGCTTCTAACTGGAAGCGCAAAGGAGGTCAAAGAGCCCTGGAAAGCTTTGCACTTGCTCATGCCTGCCGGCCTGAACTGAAGCTGACTGTCGTGGGAGCACCTCAAGAAATTTCCGCTGCTGGAGTCACCTATCTACCGCGTCAATCGCGCAAAGAGCTTTCTGACCTCTACTCACGGCACGATGCTTTGTTAGAGCCGACAGAAGCCAGCGCAGGGGGTGTCGTGGTCACTGATGCTCTAAACCATGGGCTTCCAGTAATTTCAACCAGAATAGGTGGAGTCCCGACTTTGGTACGAGACCAACAGACAGGCTGGCTGGTATCTCCCGAAAGGGCCGTCGAAGAAATAGCGTCTTTATTGAAGAGTCTCGCCCGTGAAGACTTGGAGATTTTTGCCGAAGCTGCCCGGCAGGACGCTGAGACCCGGCTTACCTGGGATAGCTGGGGCGAGGCTGTGATAAAAATCTGTCGGCAGGTAGTGAAGAATAAACGATGAAAAACTGCGAGAGAGTTCTAAGCTTAATCTTTGGGGCTTTTCCTGATGGTTGAGTCCTGCCCTAGAAAATAAAGAAAGAGCTTGTATGCCAAAACTGTCAGTTCTGATTCCTTTTTACGGAGACCCCGCTGATACTCTTGACCTTATTGACCAGGTTAGAGTGCAAGCAACAGATCTGTCTGTAGAAGTCGTAATTTCTGACGATGCTTCACCGATAATCTTCCCCCAGATAGAGGGAACTATTTTGGTTAGGCGCGAGATAAATGGAGGTTTCGGCGCAAACGTAAATACCGGAGTAGCAGCATCAAGCGGTGAATGGGTACTAATTCTCAACAGTGACCTCACTCTCCCCTCTAGCTTTCTTACTGATATGCTCGCAGCAGCAGAAGAAGAAAGCCACAGAGGCAGTCAAGGAATCATGCTCAGCCCTCAGATTATCGGTCATAACGGGGAATCCCAGTGGGTTGGACGTCATTTTCCTAAAACACGCCACCATGCCTGGGAATGGTTTACTCCGGCATCTCGTCTACATCACACCCGATTCTGGCATGCGTTGGTCGGCCACAATTTAGCGTGCACCACCGGAAAACGCGCAGAACCCGACTGGTTAATGGGTGCTTGTATGATGCTCCGCAAAGAAGATTTCGATGTGGTAGGTGGCATGGACGAGCGTTTCTTCATGAACAGTGAAGAAATCGATCTACAACGCAGACTATGCGATAAAGGAATTAAAAGAGTATTCCGCGGCGATATAGTAGTAGAACACATAGGGGGAGGCTCATCTGGAGCCTCTGCACAGCGTCGCCAATGGGTGCTTGACTCCCGTTTTATCTACAACGCGAAATGGAAAGAAGGCAAATATCTGGCTGCTGCCTTGAGAGTGGTAACTGCCTCTAACTTTCTCTTCAATTCCATCAGAGCACTCCGTAACCGCGATGTTAAACCTCTTATAACTTTGCGCAAAGAACTGGCCTACATCAAGAAAGCAGAAAGTAAACGATAAATGGCAGAGAAACTTCTCATTATTAGCCCTGCTTTCCACGGTTACTGCTACTCCATCGCAGATGGCTTCAAACAACTAGGCTACGAGGTAGTAGTGCATCGCTACGATGCCTTCGATACCGTCAAAGACAAGCTACGCAACAAAGCTCTCTACGAGCTCCCCTCAAAAGTAGGCTTCGATGGGCAGAAAGCAGCCCAAAAAGCAGCTACAGTCAAAGCCCTGCAAGTTCTTCATGAGGTCAACCCCGATAAGCTCATTGTTATTAAGGCTGATACCTTAGGAGATAACTTCTGGCAGGCCGTCACCGCTCGTAAGATCCCCTACATTCTCTGGTTATACGACGATCTTGAACGTCATCGCTATGACCGTGACTTCCTCCGTAGCCTACCTACGGTTGTCAGCTATGCGCGGTCTGAGGCAGAAGAGCTTGCTGCAGATGGAATTAATGCCCATTTCGTTCCTAACGCTTATGACCCTAAACTTGCTCAGTTCCCTGCACACCGTAGAAATGAAATTGTCTTTGTAGGTTCCCGCTACAAAAATCGTGAAATCATGATGGTTGAGCTTGCAGAAGCAGGAGTCCCTGTTCGAGCCTACGGCCGGGAATGGTCTCACCACATTTTCGACCGTTTACGAACCTGGGAAATCAAGCGCCCAAATATCCCCTCAGAACGAGACATCACTTTAGCGGAAGCCTATGAAGTACAGGCATCTGCAGCCGCAGCCCTTAACATCCATGGTCTACAGGCTGGGTTAGCTATGCGTACTTTCGAAGTGCCAGGAATGAACGGCCTGCAGCTCATCGATCGCCCTGATGTTGAAGAATTCTATGATGTAGGAAGCGAAGTGCTGGTTTACAAAAGCACTGATGAGCTTATCGACCTTTGCCAACGCATTATCGCTGACCCCACCTGGAGCGATACAATCCGTGCTGCTGGTCTTAAACGCAGTCAAGCTGAGCATACCTTCTTCCACCGTGCACAGAAAATGGATACCCTATGGGGCTAAAGTACGCAGAAGACATCACAGCATGGAGTCGCTGGCAGGCTAATGCTCACCCTCTACGTCGTGGCAAAGTCATGGCTCAACACGCAGTGAACTACCTGAAAAATAGGGGAAATGAATCCGCGGATAACGACGTAACAGTGGGGTATCTTCATACTTGTGAGTGCTCAGCAGACATTTTATTTGTCTTAGATTCGATTACTCCCACCGCTGTTAGTTCTCTTGTCCAACCGGCAGCATATCTTCGTCAGAAGAACTATGCGCTGTGGGCTCCTGAAGATATCACTCATCTCCTTCCTGAGGCAGACTGGCAGGTCCGTCAGGTTTCTGGTGAAGAACTTGCACAATACGTCCCTTCCACCGGGCAGGTGGTAGCACTTGGTCACTATATGGAGTATGGTCGGGCAGCCTATCAGTTCTCTCAGAAGCAGGGAGCCCAGTTCGTTACGGTTCAGCATGGTCTCCATACCCCCTATGCGCCCCCGCTAGCCCATGGCACTCATCTTTTGGCTTTTAGTCAGGCTGATGCTGAGTTTTGGATTTCGGGCCGTAGTGATGTTACCTATGACGTGGTGGGTTCACAGTTGTTCTGGGAGGCAGCTCAGAAGCCAAAGGTGGAACTGCCCGAATCAGAACAGCAACCCATCTTTCTAGGGCAGATGCACGGGGCTGAGCTACCACGCCGTTCCTACGCTCGTGCAGGGTTCCAGTTTTGTCAGCAAACGGGGGCACGTTACAGACCTCACCCTAATGAAAAAGACAAACTATCTGTACTAACCCATGCTCTATGGGAGAAAATGGGAATAGATATTGACCGTGGTGGGGAGCCCCTTAACACGCTCACTAACCCCGTGGTATCTATTTTTTCCACGGGTGTTCTTGAAGCAGCGATAAGGGGAGTCCCTGCTTGGGTCTACCACCCTAACCCTCCTGCTTGGGTTCAGGAATTCTGGGAGCGTTACGGTCTGCACCAATGGGGAGACGCTCCCACACCAGCACCTGCTGTGCCCGCTGTGCCCCCCGCACAAGCTATCGCAGCTTACTTAGAGGAGAAACTACAGTAGATGCGCGTTTTATGCGTTATACCCGTTCGCGGCGGGTCTAAGGGAATCCCCCGAAAGAACCTCAAGCCGATAGCCGGCAAGCCCCTGGTTGCCTGGACTGTCGAACAGGCTCTTGCTACAAAGGCTGAGCTAGAAGGCGAGCACCTAGTTGATGTGCTGGTCTCTACTGATGATGCTGAGTTAGCTGATATTGCGCGTGACTACGGCGCTGAGGTTCCTTTCATGCGCCCTGCACATCTGGCAGAAGATACTACTGCTACTGAGCCGGTGATTGAGCATGCTATCGAGTTTTATTCTGCCGAGGGCAAGCGTCCGGACGCTGTGATGCTCTTGCAGGCAACGTCCCCCGTCCGCCTACCTGGTACCCTCACTCGCGCTATCCGCCAGTTCGCTGCCTCTGACTCAGATTCCATGGTGGGCGTTATCCCCATTGGCCCTTTTATCTGGTCAGCCACAGAGCCGCCTACAGCCCAGTATGAGGTTATGGCTCGCCCCCGCCGTCAGGAGCTAACGCGTGAAACCTACCGCTACCGTGAAAACGGCTCCATGTACCTCACTAAAACCGAGCTCTACGAAACTCTCCACAACCGCTTAGGCGGCGCCATTGAGCTTTTTATGCTCGATGAGGTTGAAGGCGTAGATATTGACGCCATGATTGACTTTGCTGTTGCTGAGCACCAGCTTCAGGCAACTCTTACCCCCGCAGAGAACGAAGAAGGCTAAAACCTATGATTATTGAACGTAACATCACCCCCTATATCGTCTTCTCTGAGGACCCGGTACTCACTGCTTTGCAGAAAATCTCTGCTAACGGGCAGCGCATCATCTTCCTCGTCAACGAGTCCGGCGTGCTTAAGGGCTCGCTCTCAGACGGCGACTTCCGCCGCTGGCTCATTGCCAACCCCACCGCCTCCCTCGAAACTAGTGCGCTAGAGGTCGCTAACAAGGCTGTGAAAACTGCCCCCGCTGGCTCAGAGCCCACAGATCTTCAGGGCGAATTCGCCCAGGGTATCAGCCACCTTCCGCTGGTAGATGAGCGCGGCCACCTGGTTGCTATCGCCATGGACGAGCAGAATGTGCTGCGTATCGGCCGCACCGAAATTACCGCGGAATCTGCCTCCTTCATCATTGCCGAGATCGGCAATAACCACCAGGGCGATGTTGATTTGGCCAAGCGCCTGGTAGACCTGGCAGTTGATACCGGTGCGGACGCCGTCAAATTCCAGTTACGCGATATGGACGCCCTTTACCGCCAAAAGGGTTCAACCTCAGCCGGTGAAGACCTGGGCGTACAGTACACCCTCGACTTGTTGTCTCGCTTCTCCTTGACTGTGGACCAGATGTACGAGGTTTTCGACCACGTCAAGCAGCACGGCATGGATATCATGTGCACCCCCTGGGATGGTCCCTCCGTCCAGGCCCTGGTCGATTACGGCATTCAGGGTCTCAAGGTTGCTTCTGCTGACCTGACCAACCACGAGCTCCTGCGGGATATGGCTTCCCGCGGCCTGCCCATGCTGGTTTCTACCGGTATGAGCCGTGAAGAAGAGATCCGTGAGTCGGTCAATCTGCTACGCTCCCTGGGCGCTTCCTACGCCTTACTGCAGTGCCAGTCCACTTACCCCGCGCCCTTCAAGGACGTCAACCTGGCCTACATGGACCGCCTGGCTGAAATCGGTCAGTGCCTGGTGGGCTACTCAGGCCACGAGCGCGGCTACCATGTGCCCATCGCGGCCGTGGCCCGCGGTGCCAAAATCATTGAAAAGCACTTCACCATCGATAAGACCCTTGAAGGTAACGACCACACCGTATCTCTGCTGCCCGACGAGTTCAAGGCTATGGTGCAGCAGATTCGCGAGGTAGAGGAGTCTATCGGTACCTCCGCCCCCCGCGAGGTATCCACTGGTGAGCTCATGAACCGTGTGAACCTGGCTAAGTCCCTGGTAGCTACCCGCACCATCGCCAAGGGTGAGGTTGTGACTGAGGCGGACGTAGAGGTCAAGTCACCCGGCCGTGGCCTGCAGCCTAACTACCTGCCCCAGCTTCTGGGACGCACCATGCAGCGTGAGGTTGAGGCAGGCTCCTTCTTCTTTGAGGGCGACCTGAAGGACGACCTGGTAACCCGCCGTGACTTTAACTTTGATCGCCCCTGGGGCCTGCCCGTCCGCTACCACGACTACAAGCCCCTGATCGAGGATGCTGAACCTGACTTCCTGGAGTTCCACTTCTCCTATAAGGACCTGGAAGTCAACATTGATGAGGTCTTTGACCGTAAGCTCGATATGTCCTTCACTACCCACCTTCCCGATCTCTTCGCCGGTGATTTCCTGGTAGATTTGGCCTCCCGTGACCAGGAAATCTGGGAACGCTCTATTGCGGAGGTACAGCGCACTATTGATATCACCCGCGATTTGACCCGCTACTTCACTGTCGATGATGACCCCGTCATGGTGGTGACCATGGGTGGCTTCACCAAGGACGGGCACATTGCCCCCTCAGCCCGTGCCGACAAGTACGAGCGTATCGGTGAGGCCCTGGCCAAGCTTGACACCTCAGGTGTGCGCATCGCCGCCCAGACCCTGCCGCCTTACCCCTGGCTCATGGGCGGTCAGCAGTACCACAACCTCTTCCTTGACCCCAAGGACACCGCTGAATTCTCAGACACCTATAACACTGCCCTCTGTCTGGACATCTCTCACACCATGCTGGCCGCTAACTTCCTCAAGATTTCTCTCGCTGAGGCTGTTGAGCTACTAGCACCCCGTTCTATCCACCTGCACCTAGTAGACGGCGTAGGCGTAGACGGCGAAGGCGTGCAGGTTGGTGAAGGCGATGTAGATTGGGCAGCCCTCGGCAAGCAGCTGCGTGAGCTAACCCCCAACTCATCCTTCATTCCCGAAATCTGGCAGGGCCACGTCAACAACGGCGAAGGCTTCTTCACCGCACTCGATAGGCT
>JAXFPK010000001.1:0-14060 GCA_034179845.1 Rothia sp. (in: high G+C Gram-positive bacteria)
TCGATTTTTATGAGCGGACGCTGGTACCGGCTGGTAGAGATATCAGCGGAAGGGTAGCATCCAGCTGTGCAGGGTTCTTAGGTCGTGTGCAGGGAAAACTCTGCACAGAGGCTAAGAACCCTGCACATTCACCCTTAGCACCTACTGGTAGGTCACCAGGTAGGGCTTGGGGGTCAGGGCGTAGGTCTGCTCAGGGGTCAGGGTGGGGGTATCTTCGTCGTAGAAGTTCTTCCATGAAGGCTTGATTGCTGGGTCAAGTTCGCGGATTAGCTCCTGGTAGGTGGAGTCTTTCAGCTCGGGTGTACCGTGGCCGTCTGCGTGCAGGGTGAGGGCCAACTCAGGGTGGCTGGTATCGAGTAGGGCACGGTTAGTAATCATGGAGTGCTTGAACTGGTGTAGCACCACCATCTTCTGCGGCAGGTCGTGCTCATTTGTCAGCGCCGCCAGATAATCTAGGGTTTCGTTGATTTCAGTCGCGTCTACGGTGCCGATTTGTTGCAAGTGTACCTGGCCGGGGTAGATACGCCATTCGGGGTCAAGGCCTAGACCTACGTTAGGTTTTTTCAGCAGGTCTTCGTACTGTTTGATTTGTTCTAGGAAGGTGTTCTGGCCGGGCTGGAAGTCCAGAATCACGTAGATGCCGTTTTTCTCGGCTTCTTCAATGATGGGTTCTAGGCTTTCAATGGTGGGTTCATCGGAGTAGTCCCCGTCAATGCCAGGTTCGGAGCTTGCCACAGTGGTGATGATTTCAAAGGCGGGGATGACCTTCTCATCGGTGTGGGCCTGGTACTCTGCGGCGAGTGCTTTGACGCGCTCTACAGACTGGGCAGGGTCTTGCTCGCCCAGTACGCCAAGTGAGGGCCCGGAGGGGTTACCGTAGAGGGCGACGTAGCGGTGGGCGAAGATTTCTTCGCCGCCACCGAGAACTTCTTTACTAGGCACCTCGGAGGTACTAGGTTCGGGGCTAGCTGCTACGAGTGTGGAGTCTGCTTCCGTTGCGGGGGCCTCGGCGGTGGGGGTGGTTGCGGAGCAGCCGGCCAGGGCGAGAGTTGCGAGGACGCTGATGGTCAGGGTTTTGAGGAATGGGGGATTATGGGGGTACATGATTTCCTGAATATATTTAATCTGTCTTTAATTAGCCTACGGAAGAGTCTTTAGCAGCAGCAAATATGACGCCCTTCCCTCGCGTCTTATCGGAACACTCATGCAGGGTTTTACCCCGTGCACGGCCTAGGTTTCTTTAAGATTTGGGGCTCGGCACGCCAAAGCGCCTCCACTTCTGATGGTTCAGGAGTGGAGGCGCTTTGGTTTGTTGTGTGGCTCTTAGACACTCACACTAGGGCTTCTAGGTAGGAACCGTAGCTTGAGCGTTTCTGCCCCCTTTAGCTAAGGTCGCCGTCGGTGTTCCCCGGTGCAGGGTTCTGCGGGGAGGTGTAAGACGGGTTAGCAGGTGCAGCCTGCTGGGGGGCGTAGGGCTGCTGGGCAGGGGCCTGCTGCTGGGCAGGGGCCTGCTGCTTGCGTTCGTCCATCGCTGCCTTAATGCGGTCGCGGAACAAGAAAGCGGTAGCAATAAGGGCAAGCAGGATCAGAACGAGCAGACCTACCAGGATGATGCCCACCCAGTTAGGTGTCTTAACGTTGATCGCAAGCTCTGTCTTTTTGTAATCGCTTGTTTCACTGTTGAAGGTAACTGATGAGCGTTCTACTTCTGAGGCATCGATCTGTGCGCGTGATTCCTCAGGGATAGAGTGCTGAGACGGAAGGTCAATGGTGTAGCTATACCCGTTGGCGAGAGTTGCATCGTAGTCAGAGGTAGAGAAAGGCAGGTTGATGTACAGGTCGTACTTCTTGGAGAACCAGTTGCCTTCACGCTCTACCTTGGTGATACGAGCACCGGGCACGTAGGAAGAGAGGCGGGAGGTGAGTTCTTGGGCATCTGATCCTTCAATGGTGGCGGTGTAGGTGACCATACCATCAGACTCAGAGCGGTCGATGCTGGTGCCGTCACCTTCAGGTGCCAGGAAGTCCTGCAGGCCGTCCCCTACTCGGTTAGCCTGGTCGGCGTTCAGTGAGTAAGAGAAGGTTGCTTCACCGCCGCCGTCACCGTTGAGATCTAGGTTCACATCTACTGCATCGAAGGTGAGGGAGTAGGTGTATTCAAGAATGGAGGTGCGGGAAATCTTGGTAGATTCCTCAGCGGAGTCGATGTTCCCTGAGTAAGACTTTTGCCAGTTGCTGGGGACCTTTGCGTCAAAGCGGGGGCCGTTGCCTGCGGGGGAGCAGACAGTGGGGCAGGTAATTTTAGCTTCAATGCTTGCTGTGAACAGGGTCTTGTCTGTTTCAGAGGGGCGGTCAGTCAGAGTGATGGCGTTCTGGTCAGATGAGAGCAGTTTCTGCAACTTAGTGTTGAAATCGTTGATGTCTGTTGCAGAGAAGGTAACAAGCTGACCGTGAGTGATGGTTGAGAGGTTGTTGGTCTCAGCGAAAGTGGTGTTGTCGATAGCGGAGACGGTGTGACCTTCGGGGGCGTTTTCGCTGATGTAGGTATCAACGTAGCCCTGCTTGACTGAGCCGAGAGGGGTGGTAGAACCAAAGGCAACGCGCCCGGTGTAGGTGCCGTCATCTTCAAAGATGAGCTGTACGCCCAAGGAGGGCACACCGTTGTCGGTGACGTCTGAGACCTTGATGGTGCTGTTAGTCTTATGGTCCTTGCCGCCGACATGCACAATAGTTTCTTCGGTACCGCTGAAGATGTTGCCATCTGAGTAGACGCCATCAGCCTTGAGGGCATCACCCAGCCAGCCTAGGAGCTGGGCAGAGGTGAAGTTTTCTTGAACTGTGGTGCCGGTGACGAGGCCGGTGTCTGCCAGGTTGATGACGATAGTGGGTTCCAGGTCTTTACCGCTGGATTTGAGCAGTGATTCTACCTTGGTCTGGTAGTCATCTACGGAGCTAAATTTGAGGGTAAAAGTGGCGCGGGAGCCTTTATCGTCTGTGGAGATGCCGCTGTATTCAAGTTCGGCAGGTAGGTGACGTTTGATGGATTCGTCTACGGCAGGCAGGCCACCTTTGAGGGAGGTGCTTTCGCTGTCTGAGGTGCCGATTTCCATGACCATGGTGCGGGAGCCGCTGAGGTTGTCGTCTATGGATAGAGTCGTGTTAACGGCGGCACCGCAGGCGGTGAGGACGAGAGCGATAATGCTCAAAAGCGCAAGGTGCGCACGTTTCATAGGTGAGCGAAGTGTTTGCATAATGATCAACTCTTAGGACAGGACGCTAGTGATGATCTGGTAGGCAACGTACCAGACGATCCATGCGGCGACGATGACGCCGGTGGTGGTGAGGATGTAGCGCATGACCGGGGAGCCAACGAAGCGGGTGGAGCGGCTCATACCTACGTAGGCCTGGATGTTCAGGAAGAGTGAGCAGACCATGAAGAAGAGGAAGATAAGGATAAGGACGATGAGGAAGATACCGGGGGCCGGGATTAGGGACAGGAGCCAGAGAATCAGCAGGGCCGGGATGAGGGCTACGTTAGATTCTGCGTAGACGTTAGCGGCGTAGCTGAAGGGGTATTTCTTGTCTCCACCGTTGAGAGCCATCATGAGGCCGGCGGCACGGAGCGCCAAGGTTCCGAAGGTTGCGGCGGTGACCACGAGGAAGGTGGTGAAGAGTTCGCCGCCGGTGAGTGAAAACAACCCATAGCTGAATAGGTAGTAGACAGCTGAGTTTGCCAGGTTGGAGGCGGTGTTCAGCAGGGAGATAGCCCACAGGCCTGCTAGTAGAGAGATGATGCTGAAGTTGAATACCCAGAAGAGGGGCAGGGAGGTGGCGAGCTGCTGGCTGGCCTGGTTCTGGCTCTTGAAGTTGAGGGTAAGAGTGGTGAACTGTGCCTTGAGTGCTTCAAGGGCGGGGCTGGGCTGGGCAGGTGCAACCGGTGCGCCGTATTGCTGCGCGGGGAACTGGCCCTGAGCAGCCTGGGCTGCAGGTGCCTGCTGTGCATACTGGACGGGCTGCTGCTGTGCAGGGAACTGGCCCTGAGCAGCTTGTGCTGCAGGTGCCTGCTGTGCGTACTGGACGGGCTGCTGCTGCGCGGACTGCTGCTGCGCGGGCTGGCCAGGGGTAGGGACGTCGTTACCCTGCGGCTGAGGGTTTGCTGACTCCGGGGGGAGTGACATGAAGATTTCTCCTTCGGTGCGTAGTGTGTACTGCCCTACCATCCCATTAGTGGGGTGTAGGGGGCTCATCTGAAACGAGAGTGTTTTGGTTGGGGTAGCGATGGCATATTTCTGGCAACTGCCCAAGCTACTAACTGTTATTATCTCTTCTTTCAGATAAATATGCATACATTTAGCTGAGTTTGTGGAGTGTTCTGTATGAAACTTTCCCGTATTTTCCCCGCAAGCAGTGAGCAAAGCGCCGCCGCTTCTGAAACATTCAGAAGTGGCGGCGCTTTGAGCTAGCTAGATGTTCTCTAGATTGTGAGCAGAGAACTACTGTGCGCGGCGGCGGGAGACGACAAGAGCGCTACCACCGGCTGCCAGCAGACCCAGGCCAGCAACTAGAGGTGCAACACCTTCAGCACCAGTGTTTGCCAGCTCCTGGGGCTGACCGTTTGATGAGCCAGCAGCAGCGTTCTGAGCAGAAGATACAGCGGCCTCATTGTTAGCTACAGGTACAGATTCACCGGCAGCAGGGTTCTGTGCAGCGGGCTGCTCAGAAGCGGGCTGTTCTGCTGCGGGTTGCTCTTCAGCAGGCTGCTGGGAAGCTGCGGTTACAGTCACGCCAGTGCTGAAGGTGACGGGGCTTTCGGCAATGATCTCACCTGCAACGTAGTCAGGGACGTAAGTGATGGTTGCGGTGCCTTCACCAACGGCAGTCAGGACGGTGCCTTCTTCGTTGACGCTAACAACCTCGGGGTTTGAAGAAACCCACTTACCCATGAAGCCTGCCTCTTCATTACCGGAGAAGATAGCTTCGATGTCTGCACGGCCAGCTGCATGAGTGTATTCGATGTAGGCGTTGAGGGTGTCCCCTACAGTCAAAGCGTGTGCGTTATCTACTACTACATCGGCACCGTCAAAAGCGCTAACGGGAACGCTAGCTAGGTTAACGGGGGTGCCGTCGGTCTGGCGGTGTGCGTCAGCGGCTGTTGCGAGGATGATGCCGTCAGCTAGCTTAAGGGGTAGGCCGAGAGCTGATGCGGGGGCGAGGGCGACCTTGCCGTCAGTAACCTGCAGATCGATGGCGTAGACGCCATCAGAGTAGACTACGGTTTCGTCCTGGATGAAAGCGGGGGTGAAGTAGACAGTAGCGGCACCGTTTGCGCCGACGGTGAAGTTACCGCTGGGGTTAACTGAGATCACAGATTCGTCAGATGAGCTCCAGGCACCGATTGCGCCGGTGTAATCGCTATTGACGATTTCGGCATCGAGGCTAACTGCATCACGGATGTTTGCCTTGATGCCCTGAGCACCGTTGCGTTCAACGAGTTCCAGGTAGATCTTTGAGAGGTCGTAGTTCTCAACAGCGCCTGCACCGTTGGGAGTTCCATCGGGGCCCGCTACGATACCCATTGCGTAGACAACGAAGAGGCCGTTGCCGGTCTTGACGTGCTCGCCGGGCTGGTACCAGGCGTTGAGGGCACCCTGCCCAGCGGCTGCGGCAGAGGTAGTTGCGGCTGCAGGGGCTTCTTCGGCCTGTGCTGCGGTGGCAACGGAACCAGCTAGCAGCGCCAAGGCGGCGGAGGTAACTGTCGCGGTCTTGATAAAGGTCTTCATGAGATGTGCTCCTGAAAAGTGGGTGTATGTCGCATGGCGCATGATTGTGCCTAGCTACTCCTGGTGAGTCTAGCTAGATTTAAGGGATTCTTCAGCAACCTATGGGTGTTTGGGCATATTTAACACACATTTCCTGTATGCGTTTATCAGACAACCACCTGTGTTGGCCCTCTATCTCCCGCATCACACCCACTAATAACCATGCTGTGCCCTGCATAACATTACATGAGGAAAAAGTCTGTAACTTTCCGCACCAGCACCCTAAGCTAAACCTAAGAGCCCCTCCCCCGAAAGACCAGCATGATTCACCCTGCACTCCCCGACCGTTCCGGTGAAAGCACCGAACCCCGCCGCAACGCCGGCTACGCCATTCTGGCCACCCTACGCAACTACGGCATCGACACCATTTTCGGTATCCCCGGCACCCACAACCTCGAGTTCTACCGCCACCTCAAAGAGCTGGGCATCCACCCCGTCACCACCCGCCATGAGCAAGGTGCCGCCTACGGTGCGGACGGCTGGTCACAGACCCGCGGCCTACCCGGCGTCGTCATTACCACCTCAGGGCCCGGCCTACTCAACTCCCTCTCAGGTGCCGCCACCGCCTACGCCGAGTCACGCCCCATGATCGTCCTCTCCCCCGGCCGCCCGGTCGGCCACGAATTCCGCGACATCGGCTCCCTGCACGAGACAAAAAACCCCACCGGCGCCGTTAACTCCATCGTCGAATTCTCCCGCCGCGTGAACTCCGCAGAAGAAGCCGTGGATATCATCCATAACGCCTTCCGCTCTTTCGCCCACAGCCGTCCGCGCCCCATCCACATCGAAGTGCCCCTCGACGTGCTCGAACGCGACGTCGAACTCGACCCCGCTATCATGCAGGCCCGGCCCCTGGGCAAGCCCCAGCCTGCCCCCGCAGACGATGTGCACGAAGCAGCCCGCATGCTAGCTGAAGCCCAGCGGCCCATCATCATCGCAGGTGGCGGCGCCATCGGGGCAGCAGATGACCTACTCCGCCTAGCCGAAACCCTCGAAGCACCCGTCATCACCTCAATCAACGGCAAGGGTGCCATCCCCGAAAAACACCGGCTCTCCCTGGGGGCTGACCTGCGCCTGAGTGCCGCCCACGCCTTCTGCCGTCACGCCGACACCATGCTCATCATCGGCTCCAAAATCGGTGAAGCCGAACTCTGGGAGGGCGACATCCGCCCGGCAGGCCCCGTCATCCGCATCGACATCATGCGCGACCAGATGCTCACCAACATCACCCCCGATATTGAGTTGCCCGGCAACTCTCAGGCAGTACTCCCCCAGCTTCTGGACGCCCTGGCCGAACTCGACCTAGCACCCGGCTCCCGCGACCCCCGCGACCTACAAGACATCTTCGATGCCTTAGACAACGAAGGGCGCGCTAAAGCCCCCGAGCTGGCAGAACTCAACGAGAAAATCATGGAGATACTGCCTGATCACACCATCATCGCCGGCGACTCCTCCCAGGTGACCTACATGGGCACCACCACCTTCTACCGGGCAGCCCGCCCCAACTCCCTGCTCTACATGGCCACCTACGCCACCCTGGGCTACGGGCTACCTGCCGCCATTGGCGCCAAGATAGCTGCGCCCGAGCGTCCGGTGGTCTGCCTGCTCGGCGATGGGGCCCTCATGTTTGCCATTCAGGAGCTTATGACCGCTGTTGAGCAGCAGCTTGACCTGCCGATTATCTGCGTGGAGAACGGCGGCTACGGCGAAATCCGCCAAAACGAGCGCGACCGGGGCATCGCCCCCGTAGCCGTAGATTTAGTGCAACCTGACTGGGTGAAACTAGCCGAGGGCTTTGGTGCCACCGGCTTCTCAGCGACCATGGAAACCCTGGCCGAGACGGTCCAGCAGGCCCTGGCTACCCGCGGCCCCTCGGTAGTACACCTCAAAATCGGTGAGACTCTACGCTAGCTACTCGTAGCGCAGGGCCTCGATGGGGTCGAGCTTAGCGGCCTTATTGGCCGGGTAGTAGCCGAAGAAAAGGCCGATAGCCAGGGAGAACCCTAGAGCCAGCAGCACAGCACCCAGCGGTGGGACAACGAAGGTCCCCAGCAGGCTGGCCCCCAGCATACCTAGGCCACCACCTATCAGTACCCCCAGTAGACCACCGACCAGGCAGACCATCATAGCTTCAACCACGAACTGCAGGCGGATTGCCCCTCGGGTTGCGCCCAGGGCCTTACGGATACCGATTTCGCGGGTCCGTTCGGTCACCGTCACGAGCATAATGTTCATAACACCGATACCACCGACCAGGAGCGAGATACCGGCGATAGCCGAGATAGCTGCGCTGATGCCGTCCAGAACCGCGTTGAACTGCTCGGTCATCGCCGAGAAGTCTTGAATCTCAGCCATGTAGTGCTCATCGGTACGGTACATGCTGGTCAGATGGGCCTGAAGCAGGGCCTTCACCTGCCCCAGGTCCTTACCTTCTGCTGGGCGTACGGTGATGCTGTTCCAGCCGTTGCTGCTATAGGATTCGATGTCAGATTCCAGCGAAACCGGTAGGTAGACTGAGCCGGGCCCTGTATAGGCGAAGATACCGCTACCTATAGCCTCGGTTTGATAAACCCCGACCACCATAAAGCTTCGCGAGGTCATGCCAAATTGCAGATCGATTTCATTGCCTACTGCCGCCTGCGGGTCACTAAAGAGCTGATGAGCCTGGTCGGTTGAAAGCAGGATGACCGGTCGTTTGGCGTCCATATCGGCTTGACTTAAAGAGCGCCCTGCCACCAGGGTAACCGGGTTGAGCTCTAGGTAATCCATATTGACGAACTGGGCGTTGGTGTAGGGGGCCTGGCTCTCACCGGCGCTGAGGTTTACACTCACATAGGAGTTGGCCCCGATGGGAATGCCCGCAATGTTATCGCCCAGGGCCTCTTTAAGAGTGGCGATGTCGTGCTCATCAAACTTAGACTCAGCGGCGGGCTCAATGTATTCCCCATTCGGCATACCCATGGGGCCGGAGGTCAAACCAGCTTCTTCCTGTTCCTCGGTGGGGCGGGGGACCACATTCACCATCAGGTCATTGGCGCCAGAGCTCACAATCGACTCAGAAGCCTGAGTTTTCAAGGAATGACCCAGGGTCATGATGGTAATGACAGATGCAATACCCACAATAATGCCCAACAGTGTAAGGAAGGAACGCATCTTATTGGTGCGTAAGCTCCCCAGGGCTAAGGAAATTGATTCTCGTAGGTTCATTGACGGGCCTCCTGCTCAATCCGCCCATCTACCATCGTGACGGTGCGGTCAGTCTCAGCCGCCAGCTCAGGGTTGTGGGTAATGAAGACGATGGTCTTACCTTGCTCTTGGTGAAGCTCATGGAAGAGGTCCATGACCATGCGCCCAGTGTGGGAGTCCAGGGCGCCGGTTGGTTCGTCCGCCAGGAGCAGGGGCGGGTCGTTGGCTAGGGCGCGGGCGATAGCAACACGCTGTTTCTGGCCACCTGAAAGAGCTGCAGGGCTATGATCCATACGGTCAGCCATGCCCATCTGCTCCAGCAGGTGAGCGGCGCGGTCGCGGCGGTCGCGGGGGTTCACACCGGCGTACATCATGGGCATTTCCACGTTTTTGAGAGCCGAGATACGGCCCACCAGGTTAAAGCTTTGGAAGATGAACCCAATGTTCTGGCTGCGGTAGTAGGCCAGTTCGTCGTCAGAGAGGGAAGGGATATCCTCACCGGCGAAGGTGTAGTAGCCGTAGGTGGCCCTATCGAGTAGGCCGATGATGTTCATCAGTGTGGTTTTACCGGAACCTGACTGGCCCACCACTGACACAAACTCACCGTGATCAACATGGAAGTCGATGCCAGGGAGTACCGTGATGGCGCTGGGTGTTCCCATGTTGAAGGTTTTGACGATACCTCGCATATCGAGCAGAGTGCTCATGGCTACCACCCGAAGCTGGTGCCGGCGTCAAGGGTGACTTTTTCACCCACGCGGTGGCGGTAGGTTTCGCCGGGGGTGAGTACCATGTCACCGCTGGCCACCTCACCGCTGGTAAGGGAGATATCGAATTCGTTGGCTAGGCCAGTTTCTACAGGGCGCTCTTCGAGGGTGAAGGAGCCATCATCGTTGGGTACGGCCACTACGATGCTCTTCTTACCGAGGTCGTTGGTGTAGACCGCATCCAGGGGCACAGCCAGGGAGCTCTCTTCTTCAGAGGTGATGATGCTGGCCTTGACAGATGAGCCCAGGTAGAGGCCCTCACGGTTGCCGGTGACTTCGATGGTGGCGGTAAAGGTGGGGGCTGACCCGTTACCGGCCATTACACCGGCCGCTTCATCGTTGCCCTGCTGGGCTGAGTCAGCGATGGAGGCTACGGAGGTGACGGTGCCTGCGTATTCCTTGCTTCCGGTGGCTCCGGCGGTGAAGGTGACGCGGTTGCCTTCCTTAATGGTGGCCACATCAGCTTCGCGGACGCTGGTGGTGATGGTGAGCGTGGAATCGTCACCGATAGTAACAACAGGCCCACTTGCCGGGGCACCAGGTTTAGCGACGCTCATAACTACACCGTTGATGGGTGAGGTGAGGGTAGCTGAGGTGAGGTCGCTTTGTAGGGCACCTACTGTCTGGTTGCGGGTGGTTTCTGCGCTGGCCAGGGCGGTGCGGGCGTTGTTGAGTTCAGTTTCCAGGGCTGCTAGCTGGGTGTTTGCGGCGGCGCGGGCGGTGGTGACGCCGGTGTCTGCGTCCGTTTTGGCCCCGTTAGCCAGGCGCAGGGCAGATTCTGCGGCGGCAACGTCGGCGTTGAAGAGGGTGAGGTCTTCACCGGCTGCAGCGGCCTGGTCGCGCATCTGCTGCTTGGTTTTGAGGTCGGCCGCAGCTAGGGTGACCTGCTCGTTAGCAGTGCGCTGGGCGGCTAGGGCGGCCAGAATTTCGGGGTTGGTGCCGTTGGCGATTCCCTGGCTGTACTGGTCGTAGGCGGTCTGTGCTGCGTTCAGGGCACTCTGGGCGGTGGTGACGGACCCGTCCAGCTGGGTGCGCTGGGTGTCAAGGTCCCCTTGCAAGGTGGAGGTATCGATGGTGGCTAGGGTCTGGCCAAGTTCTACCCGGTCACCTACTTCTACCTCCACGGAGCTAACGGGGCTGGTCAGGTGGGTGGTAATGGAGCGAATTTCACCGGGCTGCACAGTGCCGTCCACCCGCACCTTGTTGCTGACACCTTCATCGCTCAGAGTCAGGTAGTCGCTGGAAGGAATAGTTGAGTGGGCGCTGGTGCCGCTACCGAAGATGCTGTTGATGAGAAGTGCACCGATGGCGATCAGAGCGATGATGCCTAGGGCAAGGCCGATGAGTACCTTACTGAGGGTGCTCATTTTCTTTTTAGCTGGTGCACGCCGGTGTGCTGATCCCGGTGTAGGGGGTGGGGTGGTGGGGGTGGTGCTCATGGTTGTGGGCCTTCATCAATAGGGGAAATAGATGTGATGTAGTCCTTTCAGTGTAAGTTCTTATCTGCCCTATGTGTGGCCGTATTGATACTAAAAATGACAAATCATACTTGAGTATGACAAGCAGCGGCACCACCCTGCACCCATCTTTTACACAAAAATATTGCCGAGCATCAGGAAGATCGCGAAGCCAATCACCATAAGCAGTGGGACGAAGATGATGACGGCACCCCCGATGGTCAAGGCAATGGTGGCGGTAACTTTTTCTTTCCCCTTCATGAAGAGAGCCACGATGGCAAGGACGACAACACCGACCCAGCTGATGCCTCTAGGCAGCATGAAGTTAAACGATCCCTCGATGAATAAGAAATCAATGATGCCGGTGATGGTGAGTAGTGCCATCAGTGCTAGGGCCCCAAGGCCTAGAGGGTTCAGCTTTTTTCCTTCCTCGGGGAGAGGAGCCCCAGGGTTGGAAGTGCCGGGATGCGGGGCGCTAAGGTGTGGGGTTGCGGGCTGTGGGTTCAGCTGCTGCGGCCCAGGGTGAACCGGAGCAGAGGGCAAGGGGGTAACCGGGCTTGCAGGGTGATGAGATACATTGTTCATGTTCACCAGTATGGAGAGAAATTCTCATTCCCACTAGGACTTTTAGAGATTTGTGGACAAATCTGGGGGTACCTTACGTGTTTATGACTGAATGTTGAGCGAGTTATCCACAGGTTCGGCAGGATGGGCTGCATCAACGGCGCGAATGGCCTCACCCAAATCATAGGCCTCCTGCTCAGCGAGAAGCTGGGCAGAATCAGTGAGCACATCAGCCACACGATTCTTCAGCTCAGTTGCACTTGCCAGGCCGTCCTCTTGCAGGACCAGGCGCTCACCGGCGTCCGTATCAGCTTCGGCGCCCGAACCGGCCCCTGCGCCCTGCTCCGTAGCGTCCTCAAGCTCGAAGAGAGCGAAGCCGTAGCGGCGTTCGTCCCCAATGTAGAAAACGTTGAGTAGCAGGGTGAAGACGCGACCGGTCAGGTCGATGTAGGTCTTTTCAAGTTCAGCGGTTTCTAGCCAGAGGCCATCGACCTCAGCGGGGCGTCATAGGCGAACTCGTAGCCAAAGTCAGTTGCCAGGGCGTGAGCCAGCGGGCCAATACCGTAGTCAGGGCGAGCCATCGGAATCCTTAATGCGGGAAAAGTAGTAGAGCGGACGCCGGAATCAGCTAGTCCATATCGCGGCCGGCGGTCTCGGGTACCGCCGCGCGGGTAAAGGTAATCAGGCCGATACCAATAACGGCAAAGACCGCGAAGGTCATACCTAATCCCAGGGATGCAACCATCTGCGGGAAGAAGAGAGAGACCATAAAGTTAGCAATCCAGGAGACAAAGGTAGCCAGGCCCATACCGGCACCGCGCACGCGGGCAGGGAAAACTTCACTCATGAGCACCCAGGTCACCGGCGAGACAGCACCTTGCTGGAAGACCAGGAAGATAATCGAAATGGCCAAGGTAGCCCAGGGTCGGGCGGTAGCATCGAGCACCTGTGAGGTCACCGCCAGCATAGCCAGTGAGAAGGTGGTGCCGGCCAGGCCGATGGTCAGTACCAGGCGGCGGGGGAAGCGCCCCACGAACCAGAGACCCACCGCCGCACCCAGCACCGACAGCACACCGTTGGAGATATTAGCGGTCAGTGCCGCATCGGTGGAGAAGCCTGCCTCACGCAGCACCTGGGTGCCGTAGTACATGAGGGCGTTCACGCCGGTAGCTTGCTGCACGATACCGATAGAAGCAGCCAAAAGTAGGGTGGTGCGCAGGGCCGGGTCGCGCCAGAGCAGCTTGAAAGCACCGCGCTCGGCGGTGGCTTCCCGGCGGTACCCTGGCGATTCGGGCACCAGGAACATGCCCACGAAAAGGACGATGGCCGGGACGATAGAGATAGCGAACATGACTCGCCAAATCATCACCTGGTGGGCAAAAATATTGCCAATCATGGCATTGACCACGTAGGCGGTGAGCTGACCAAAGACAATCATGAACTGGTTACGCGTCACGATAGACCCACGGCGGTTAGCCGGGGAAATCTCCGCCAGATAAATCGGCACTACCGCCGAGGCTGCACCGACCGCTAGGCCCACCAGCACACGGAAAATAATGAAGATACCAAGGGTGGGGGCCAAGGCTAGGCCCAGGGAGCTAGCAGCGAAGACGAGGGCGAGGGTGAAGAGCACGCGGCGGCGTCCGAACCGATCGATGAGTTGCCCGGCAAGGAGTGCACCAAAGGCGGCACCCAGGGTCAGGGCTGAGGTTGCCACACCTTCAGCGGCAGGGGACAGTGTGAAATCCTGTTGTAAGAAGGGTAGTGCACCGTTGATAATTCCGGTGTCGTAGCCGAAGAGAAAACCACCCACCGAGATGATCCAGGTGTAGAGGGTGACCCGGCGAGGGTCAGTAACGTGTGTCATGCGCACTCCTTTATAAACCTCAGCAATTCTAAGCCTTCTTGCGGCACGCTAGGCGTATATGACGCCGCCCCTGTGTTGGCTTGGGCCGGGCGGCAGATAGAAAATACCCCCTCAAAAATGCAGCCGCCTGCCATTTTTACAGGGTTTGTGCATTTTTAAGGGGGTAAGTGGGCTGGGCTAGGTCAGTGCTTGCGGCGGCGCAGAGTCAGGACGCCAGCACCCAGCGCGAGCGCGCCAACCAGGGAAACACCAAGGGCTGAGGCGCCGGTTGAGGCCAGGCGACCTCCGCCTGCTGACGGGGACTCAGTTGCCCCGGTGGAGGGCTGTTGGGTGGCTCCACCGGCAGCTTGCTGGCTGGGGTTTGCCCCGGCGTTAGCTGATGCGGTGTTGCCCGAGTCAG
>JAXFPK010000009.1:0-2813 GCA_034179845.1 Rothia sp. (in: high G+C Gram-positive bacteria)
ATATGACGGCGGTAGGTGTGACAACCCGAGTGCAGGTCAGCGAACAGGACCTGACCCGGCTGACCGGCTTGCAGCAGGGAACCCAGCTCTCTATCTACCGCATGGCCCAAGAAGCCCTGACCAATGTGCGCAAACATTCAGCGGCCCAAAACGCGGTGCTGGCCCTGCGCACCGGCGGAGAGACAGGAGACAACTGGGTGGAACTGGAAGTTACCGATGACGGGCCTACACACGAGGCAGGTGCAACAAACAGCCAAGAACACGGGGCCGATGAGAAACGCCAAGGGTACGGGCTCCAAGGCATCAGAGAACGAGCCGCAGCCCTAGGCGGCACCTGCTGGATCGGCAACCGCACCGGTAGAACCGGCTGGAAAGTGCAGGTGCGTTTCCCCGCAGATTTTGACGAAACCCACGACACCTACCCGCTAAGGAAGACCCCATGACCATCAAAGTCCTGCTAGCAGATGACCAAGACATGGTCCGTTCAGGGTTCGCCCTGATCCTCTCCATGGAGGAGGACATCGAGGTAGTCGGCCAGGCCCGCAACGGCAAAGAGGTCCTGGACCTTGCCGCAAGCGTCCGCCCCGATGTGGTGCTCATGGACGTTCAAATGCCCGTGATGGACGGAATCACCGCCACCGCCGCTTTGACCGAGCAGCTGCCGGGCACGGCCGTCCTGATTCTCACGACCTTCGACCGCGAAGACTACCTCTTCTCAGCACTTCAAGCTGGCGCCAGCGGTTTCCTGCTCAAAACTTCAGATGCTGATGAGCTAGTGGATGCTATCCGAAAGGTCGCAGGCGGTTTGGCCCTGCTCTCACCCGAAATGACCCTGCCGCTCATCGCCCGTTTTGTGGAGCAAACTAAGGGGCAGGACGTCACCACCCCGGCAGGAAGCATCGGGCAGGGACAGGCTGGGGGAGCACAGACCACCAATGACCTGAGCCCCGACGATGCCTTTGCTCTTGCAGCCTTGACACCGCGCGAGAAAGAGACCCTGGAACTGCTCGCCCAGGGGCTGACTAACGCGGAAATTGCAGAAAAACTTTTTCTGGGAGCTGCAACCGTCAAAACTCACGTATCGAACATACTGGCCAAGACCCACAGCCGTGACCGGGTTGGCGCCGTGATTTTTGCCCACCGGGTAGGTCTAGCTGGCTAACTCCGTCTGTTGGCAGCCCAAAAGAACTCCCCCATGAAGCTCCGCCCCACGGGGGAGTTCTTCTATGCGTGGACTTTCTAGACTTGGGAGTACAAGCAACCCACAGGAAGTGCCCTTATGAACGACCGTACGATAGAAGTCCATGACCTCACCAAGGTCTACGGCAGTGGCCCCACCGCCACAGCCGCCGTAGAAAAAGTGAGCTTTACCGTTGAACCCGGCTCCATGACCGGTTTTCTTGGCGCAAACGGTGCTGGCAAGACCACCACCATGCGCATGATCATGGGTCTGCTCGAACCGACTGCCGGGCAGGTACTTTATGGCGGGCGTGCCATCACCGCTGCCGACCGCGCAGGCTTTGGCTACATGCCCGAAGAACGCGGCCTTTACCCCAAACAAGCTATCTTGGCCCAGCTGGTTTACCTGGGGCAGCTGCGCGGCATGAGCGCCAGCACCGCCCGCACCATCGCCACCAAGCACCTGACCGAACTAGGGCTAGGAGAGCGCCTCAACGACAAACTTGAATCTCTCTCCCTGGGCAACCAGCAGCGGGTACAGATTGTAGCCTCAATCCTGCACCAGCCCACAGCCCTGATTCTCGATGAGCCCTTCTCCGGCCTGGACCCCAGAGCCGTAGATACCATGGTTTCCATGATGCGAGAGCTCATGCGCACCGGCGTCCCCATCCTCTTCTCATCCCACCAACTCGACCTAGTCGACCGCCTCTGCGACCGCGTCGTCATTCTGCACGGCGGCACCGTGCGAGCCGCAGGCAGCGCCACCGAACTACGCGAAGCAGGCACCCCTCGCTACCTCTACCGGGGCGGGAAAGACGCCGCCTGGCTCCGTGAAATACCCGGGGTGAACGTCCTGGACGTCTCAGGCACCGAAGCCGTCCTGGAACTAGCCCCCGGCGCTGACCTCCCCAGCGTCCGCCACCAGATTTTCAGCAGCGGCCTGGAACACGATATACAGGAGTTCTCCCGCCAGCTCCCCACCCTCGGCGACATCTACCGAAAGGCTACCGGCCAATGAGCACCACACCAGCACAGCGCACTTCAAGACCCAAGAACGCCTGGCAAATCGTTGCCACCCGCGAAATCATGGTCAAACTGCGCGATAAAACCTTTATCGGGGGCACCATCTTCTCCCTGGTCATCATCCTGGCCGCAACCCTCATCCCCTACTTCCTCAACACAGGGAACACCGACTACACCATAGCCACCAACGACGACCGGGCAAGCTCCCTAGTCGCCGCAGCCGATTCAACGAGCGACGACGACACCAACTACACCGCCACCCAGGTTGACAGCGCGGACACCGCCCGCACCCTGGTAGCCGACGGGGACGCGGACGCCTACCTAACCCCCACCGAAGAAGGCTGGGAACTCATTTTCGACTCATCTCCTGACAACAGCCTGGTCACTGAACTGAGCGCCGTCATCACCTCCACCATCACCGCCGAAAACGCCGCCCAAGCAGGCGTTGACCTGCAAGCCCTCACCGCAGGCACCCAGGTGAGCACCAGCGTCCTAACGGGCAACCAAAACGCCGGCCTGGCCTTCCTCATTGCCATGGTCTTCGCCATGATCTTCTACATGACCACCGTGTTCTTCGGCGTAGCCATCGCCAACTCAGTTGTCGAAGAAAA
>JAXFPK010000100.1:0-5949 GCA_034179845.1 Rothia sp. (in: high G+C Gram-positive bacteria)
CCCCCGCACCTGCGCGTCATTGACGGGGAGGCAGACCCCGTTGAGATGGCCAAGGCCCAGCACCCCTCAAATGGTTCCCAGGAGCAACACAACATTGCCCTAGCCAGAGAGGTCACCCCTCCATCTGATACTGAACAGGCAGAAGAGGAGGTAGCCCACGAAGATAGCCCGCACGCAGTCTCCTTAGAGCCTGTCCCCACCAGTGAGGGCCTGGCCGAGCAGGGGCATAAGGACGCCGATAACGCGGCCCTACAAGAAGAAGCTCAGAGCGATAGAACCAAGCCCCAGGGCCCTGTAGCCTACGAATACGGTGACTACGACGGTGGCTACTTTGATGATGCCTCCGTCGATGAGCCTGAGTACGTGGCCGGGGTCGGCTACCTGAAGCCAGAGACCCCCCCGGTAGCGCCCCTTTCCGGTGCTCCCCTGGCGCAAGCGCCCCAAGCTCACGTCACCCAGCCCCAAGCCGCGCAGACTCAAGCAGTTCAGGCTCAAGCAGCTCAGGCTCAAGCAGCTCAGGCTCAAGCCGCGCAAGCGCCCACAGCCCAACCACAGGCGTCCGCGCAACAAGCGTCCGCACCACAGAGCAAACCAGCGGGCGGGCAGCCCGGCGGGAAGAAACTTTCCTTCCGCGAGCGCCATGCCGCGCAGATCGCCGCAGGCCAACGCTCCGTGCAGCAAGCCCAGGCCCCTGCCCCGGCAGAAGCCCCTGAGGACTTCACCCCCAGCGACGATGATGCCGCCCTCGAATCGTCCGTGCTGATCGGCCAGCGGGCCGTGGAAAAGATTCTCGGCGGCAAAGTAATTGACGAACAGCCCCTTCACCAGGGCTAACGAGGAGTTTTTGTGTACGAGAGTGCCGTCCAGAACCTGATTGATGAGCTCGGCAGGCTACCCGGTGTGGGCCCTAAATCAGCCCAGCGTATCGCCTTCTACATTCTCAATGCAGAAAGCTCTGAGATGGCTAAACTCACCGACGCTATCGCGCGGGTGAAAAAGACTGTGAGTTTCTGCGATATCTGCGGCAACGTCTCTGAAACTAAGCTCTGCGCTATCTGCCGTGATGAGCAGCGAGACCCGGCGGTGCTGTGCGTGGTAGAAGAATCAAAGGACGTGGTGGCTGTTGAGCGCACCCGCTCTTTTACTGGCCGCTACCATGTGCTTGGTGGGTCTATTAACCCTATGGCTGGTGTTGGCCCAGAGCAGCTGCGCATCCGTGAGCTGGTGGCCCGGCTCTCAGATGAGCGCATTACTGAGCTGATTCTGGCTATGGACCCCAACCTTGAGGGTGAGGCTACTGCCACCTATCTTTCGCGTCTGCTGGTGCCTATTGGTATTCGTGTTTCACGTCTGGCTTCGGGCCTGCCGGTCGGTGGCGACCTGGAGTATGCTGATGAGATTACTCTGGGCCGTGCCCTTGAGGGGCGCCGTATTATCAGTGAGGGAACTCGTGCGGAGGCCGCTAACCCCGCTGAAGATTTTGAGGCTGCTGCCCAGGCAGAAGCTGAGGCTAAGGAGCAGCAGGCAGCGGCGGAGCAGGCGGCTAAGGGCCCGCGGGCTCGTTGGGCTGGTTCTATGTTTGATGACCTTGAGGACGCCGATGAGCCCACTCAGTCTGAGGAGCGGCGGGATGCCTATGAGTCCAAGCTAGAGGAGCTGAAAAAGACTCCTTTGCGCACGGTGGCTCCTGAGATTCCGCCGATTCCGGGCAAGACCTATGTGAACCCATGGACCTAGTGCCCCCACCCCACCAAGAAACTGTAACGCACGTTATATTCTCTTAGGGGAGTAAAAATCGTTCACCTGGGGCTCTCACCCCTACGATAGACTTAGGCCGGTAAATGCCCGGCACCTTCAACACCCTTGTACTGGAGAAGTTTCAATGAGCCTGATTGTCCAAAAGTTCGGTGGGTCCTCGGTTTCTGACGCCGAGGGTATTAAGCGTGTAGCCCGCCGCATTGTGGACACGCAGAAGGCTGGCAACGAGGTCGTCGTGGTGGTCTCAGCAATGGGCGACACCACCGATGAACTACTCGACCTTGCAGCCGAAGTAACCCCCAACGCTGGCCCCTCGCGTGAACTCGACATGCTACTGACCGCTGGCGAACGTATTTCCATGGCCGTACTGGCCCTGGCCATTAACAGCATGGGCGGCCGCGCCCAGTCTTTCACCGGCTCCCAGGCCGGCATGATTACTGACGGCGTGCACGGTTCAGCCCGCCTGGTTGAGGTCAACCCTGAGCGTATCCGCACCGCCCTTGATGAAGGCCATGTCGCTATTGTGGCCGGTTTCCAGGGCATGAACCGCCAGACCCGTGACATCACCACCTTGGGCCGTGGTGGCTCAGACACCACCGCTGTTGCCCTGGCGGCGGCACTAGGTGCCGATGTTTGCGAGATTTACTCAGACGTTGATGGTGTGTTCACCGCTGACCCGCGCATTGTGCCGTCCGCCCATAAGCTTGATACCGTCACAAGCCAAGAGATGCTTGAGATGGCCGCTAATGGTGCCAAGATTCTGCACCTGCGTTCGGTGGAGTACGCTCGCCGTTTCAATCTCAAACTGCATGTTCGCTCGTCATTTTCACAGCTTGAAGGCACTTTCGTTATCCCTGACAATGAGGGTATGGAAACTAATTTGAAGGAGATTCCCTTGGAACAGCCCCTCGTCTCGGGTGTTGCCCACGACCGTAGCCAGGCGAAGGTCACCGTTATTGGTGTGCCCGATGTTCCCGGCTCAGCGGCCAAGGTATTCGGTATTCTCAACGAGACTAACGTGAACCTGGACATGATTGTTCAGAACGTCTCCACCGACCGCCCCGACGTCACCGACATTTCCTTCACCCTGCCCCAGGATCAGGGCGCCGCTGCCCTAGCTGCCTTGGAGGCTAAGAAGGCTGAACTGGGCTTTGAGGAGGTCCAGTACAACGAGTCCATCGGTAAGCTGTCGCTGGTGGGCGCTGGCATGAAGTCTAACCCCGGTGTCTCTTTCAAGTTCTTTGATGCTTTGAGCGCTGCCGGTGTGAACATTGAGATGATTTCTACCTCTGAGATTCGCATTTCGGTCATTACCGACATTGCCAAGCTTGATGAGGCTGTGCGCGCTGTACACTCAGCTTTCGACCTTGATGCTGAGGGTGAAGCTACCGTCTATGGTGGCACCGGCCGCTAGGTTGTAAGAGAGGCTTGTCCCGTAAGGACGCCCAGGCCCCGGGCCGGTAGCGTAAAGGCTGCTGGCCCGGGGCCCAGCTTTTGAACAAGAGCTAGACATGACAGCCACCACCCAAGAAGCACCAGCAGATAAATTATCATAAATCAAATTTTCTGGTGGTAGGTGGTAGTGCGAGGGATTTCGCGGTGGTTCACAGGTGTTTACAATGCTAAACTGAAGGTATAAAAGCGGGGCACCCCCTCAGAACCGGAAAATACTGAGAGGATGCCCCTAGCGTAGGAAACGTCTATCGTGCTGCTAGCTATTGATAGCGTTCCAGAGTTCGGCAATAGCCCGTAGAAGATTCGCAATCGGCGCCAACCACTTGCGAACTTCGCGGGCTATTTTCATACCTTGGCCCTTATTCATACGCTCACCTCCTCATTTGGTCTCTCTCAACGGCAGTTCGGCAATAATGTAACTCGTGGAGAGCCGCAGAGAAGGTATAGCTCTATTCTATCTAGTTTGTGTGCTTCTCAAGCTGGAGTCGTATCCCTCTATAGCACTTAAATATTCCCTGACTCCCTGCCGATCTCCAACACCCTCACCAATCCCTAGGGGAGCTAAGTGTAAAAAGCTTTTTGTACATAAAGAGTTATTCAAAAAGCAGACAAAACAGGATTACAGCGAAGACTAGAATAGACCCCATGCCCCTCACCCTCCTTACCGCAGCTGCCTGGCGCGCCCAGGCGTCCGCCCATGAACAGCGCTCAGGCCGCTATGCCCTACCCTTTGCCGAGCGGCGCAAGCGCGGCCAAGCCCACCCCGTCGAAGACTTCCTCTTCACTTACTACACCCTCAAACCCGGCCAATTCATGCGCTGGCACCCCGGTGCGGGAATCATTCTGCAGGACGCTGGTGAGCGAGCAAACTGGAAATTCTACCGGGCCGCAACCCAACAAGAGCTAGAAGAAGCTGGCCTGCCCCCAGCAGAAGCTGCCACAGCCGCCCAGGAGGGTAGTAGCGTCCTCGTTGATACCGAGAAGTTCGCCCAGGACCGTGCCACCGCCATAGACTTTGCCCGCATTATTGTGGGCAAGACCGCGGCCAAGCCCGGGTTCTTTGGGTGCTTTGGCCTACACGAGTGGGCCATGGCCTATAAGTCGGTTGAAAACAATATCCGCCACGACTACCTGAAGCTACGTTTAGGGGCAGACGGCACCGACCGGGTGGTTGAAAGCCATAAAATCAGGTGCTCCCACTTCGATGCCTTCCGTTTTTTCATGCCCCAAGCCGCTCCCATGAACGAATTTCGGCCCACACGACAAACCCAGCGTGACATGGAGCAACCCGCCTGCCTCCACTCAAATATGGACATCTACAAATGGGCTTATAAGCTCCTACCTTTGATAGCCTCAGAGCTGGTCATGGACTGCTTCGAGCTGGCCTGGCAGGCACGCGAACTCGACATGAAAGCTGCCCCCTACGATCTGAAGGAATGGGGCTACGAACCCATCCCCATTGAGACCGCAGAAGGCAAAGCTGAGTACGTGCGGCAGCAAAGATCTCTAGCTGAAAGATCTGTGCGCTTACGTCAACGTCTGCTCGATTCCCTAACGTCGTCCTTGGCCCCAAGCTAAAGAAGGGACAACCTCCATGCGTTTTTCGCGCAAACTCGCTACGGTAGCTATCGCTGCCCTAGCTTTTACGGGCCTAGCCGCCCCGGCAGCCTCAGCCTACAACTACGCCTACGACTCTGACGGCGACCGCCTACTAGATATCTGGGAAATTGAAGGCTACGACTACAACGGTGACGGGTACATCGACATCGACTTCCCCGCCCTAGGGGCAGACCCCTACCACAAAGACATCTTCGTTGAGATGGACTACATGCCAGGCCTCATGGCCAGCGAAGCCGAACTCGACACTATCGTCGACACCTTCGCCCAGATGCCCCTGTGGAACCCCGACGGGAGGACCGGCATCAACCTACACCTAGACGCCGGCAGCATCTACCCCCGCTACGATCTAGGTGGCGGCAACCAGGTGCCCCACCAAGGCTTCACCAACCTAGGCGACGTGCATGACCTGCGCGCCATCCACTCAGACATAGCCCGCTACCGCACCTTCCACTACATGATCTGGGGCGACTACCACGGCACCAACGGCTCATCTGGGGCAGGTAATCTCAACGGCCGAGTCTTCACAGTAACCGTTGGCCCCACCCACTGGGGCCACGCTAGCAGCCCGATCCGTATCGGCACTTTCATCCACGAGCTAGGGCACAACCTGGGCCTAGAACACGGCGGTGACGACAGTGTGAACTACAAGCCCAACTACACCAGCATCATGAACTACAAGTACCAGCTTGAAGGCCTACGCCGCAGCGACGGATCAATCTACTACGGCTACTCCACCAGCGAAGGCATGACCATGAACGAGGCCGCCATCATCGAAACACGCGGTATCGGCCAGCAAGGCCGCGGGTTCTCCATCCGCTACGGCAACCGCTACTGGAACGCCCACCAAGGAATAGACTTCGACGGTGACGGACGAGTCGAATCCCGCCCCCAGCGGATCGACATCAACAAGGACGGCAGAATCAGCCAGCTCTCTGCCCCCAACGATATGGAAATGATCCAGTTCCAGCCTCAGCACTTCTTCTACCGCAACGCTAGCACCGTAGAAGTCAACGAAATGACCGCTGATAAGGCACGCGATATGGGCTACCTGCCCGCCGAATAAGAACTAATCCTGGCACCCTGCCAGCCTTAGACACCGCAGGAGCAGAAAGAGCC
>JAXFPK010000162.1:0-7375 GCA_034179845.1 Rothia sp. (in: high G+C Gram-positive bacteria)
GTCAGCTCTGACCTGCACCTCAGCAAGCCCCAGAAGAGCACTCCGGGAGCACCCAGCTTCTTTCAGTAGTGTGGTTGAGTAGATTTTAAGCTGCTCAACCACACTCGGTTATTTTTTAGCCCCACCACGCTAGGGAGGCAAGCATTTATGTCCGGTGAGCGCAAGCGTCCGCGCCCCATGGCACCTATCACGGGTGTTAGAGGGCGAGGCCAGCACATGGTCACCCCCACCTACACCGACCCGCTGCGGCGCCCCGAAGCCGCGTCGGCACCCGTCCGCACCCGCCGGGCCTGGCTCCTGCTACTGCTCACCCTGCTACTTCCCGGCTCTGCCCAGCTACTGACCGGTCAGAGGGCCCTGGGCCGCAGGGCCCTGAAGGTTACCTTTGCGGTATGGGGCCTGGTTCTAGCCCTGCTACTGCTCTGGATGCTACGCCGTACCCTAGTGCTCTCCCTAGTCACTAATACCTGGGTGCTGCTGCTGGTGACTCTTGCCCTGGTGGGTCTCGCTCTCGGCTGGGTCTACCTCTTCTTAGTGACCATGCTAGCTATCCGGCCCAACCTGCTCGAAGGCCGCGCTAAACCCCTAGTGACCCTCGCCCTGGTTGCCTGCATGGCCCTAACCGGTGGCGGGCTAGGCTACGCCGCCTACATCACCTGGGTCGGGCGCGGAGCACTAGGCTCCATCTTCGCCGGGGGAACCCCCATCAAAGAACACGATGGCCGCTACAACATTCTGCTCATGGGCGGGGACGCCGGCGCCGACCGGGTAGGCCGCCGCCCCGACTCGATGACCGTTGTTTCCATCGACGCAGCAAGCGGTCAAGCTATCACTATCTCTGTCCCGCGCAACCTGCAAAACGCCATTTTTGAGGACGGCTCTCCCCTCTGGAAAATCTACCCTGAAGGCTTCGACTGCGGTGATGAGTGCATCCTCAACGCCCTCTACCCCACCGTCACCGCCGACTACCCCGACCTCTACCCGGGCGCGGCAGACCCCGGCGCAGAAGCCACCATGGACGCCGTCTCAGGGGTACTAGGTATCACCGTTGAGAACTACATTCTGATTGATATGTCCGGCTTTGAACAGCTCATTGACGCTCTTGGCGGTATCACCATCGATGTAGGCGGCTACGTCCCCATCGGCGGCGGCACCAACGAAATCACCGGCCTGCCCAACCCCATCGACGGCTACATTGAACCCGGCGTTCAACGCCTAGATGGTTTCCACGCCCTCTGGTATGCCCGCTCCCGCGAAGGAGCCTCAGACTACGACCGTCAGGCCCGCCAACGCTGCGTACAGGCCGCCATGCTCAAACAGCTGGACCCAGCCAACGTGCTCACCAAATTTGCAGACATCACCGCTGCCGGTGAACAGGTCATCGAAACCAACATCCCACAAAGTGGCCTTGCCTCCCTGGGGGATGTCGCACTCAAATCTAAAAAATACAGCCTCATCCAATTCGCAGCAGGCCCACCCTACTTCGACACCAGCTTCCCCACCTACCCCGACTTCGACCAGCTCCACGCTGCGGTGCAAAAGGTCATTGCAGATTCAGCCTCAGGTATTCAGCCCACCGCCATCACCCAAGCTGCCGGGGGAACTAGCTCGCTGGCGTCCGCCCCCTCAGGTCTAGATACGATTGAAACTGTTGCCTACCGCGCCCAGCTCACCTCAGAGCTCAGCGAGAACGGCACCTGCTCAGTCCCCTAGCCCCACGGCTAAGAGCAAGACGGTAAGCTGGTGCCCATGAGTACAATTCTGCAGTCAGATATTTGGGCCCAGCTCCAAGAAGCTAACGGCCACCAGGTCTTTCGCGGCCAAGGGGAAGGCTGGCGCTACCTAGCCACCCTAGAAGGCGGTTCCACCGGCCGCTACCTCTACGCCCCCTACGGGCCTGAAGCCGACAGTGCCAGCGCCTTCGAGGCAGCCATCGCAGATATGAAGCGCGTAGCTGCCGAAAACAAATGCTGGTTTATCCGCGTTGAACCCACTAACGACGCTATCTGGGGCGCCCAGAAGGGCCAGGCCTTCCTCACCGCCCGAGGTTTTACCCTCTCCCCCCGCCAGGTGCAGCCCAGCCACACCCAAATCATTGACCTGACGCAGAGCGAAGAAGAAATCCTCAAAGATTTCAAATCAACCAACCGCAACCTGCACCGCAACATCCACAAAAAGGGTGTGACCTTCAGAAAGTCCCAGGACCCAGCAGATATCACCATCCTGCTCAAATACCTGGACGAGACTGCCGGCCGGGCAGGGTTCAACCGCCAGCACGATGACTACCTCACCCGCGTAGCCCAGGTGCTCATGCCCGCCGACGCCGCCACCCTCTTCATCGCAGAAGTAGACGGGGAACCTATCGGTGCCTCCCTGGTCTACGACTCAGATGACACCCGCGTCTACGCCCATGCCGCAACCTCTTTTGAGCACCGCAAACTACAGGTGGGAAACCCCCTACTCTCTACCATCATCTTGGATGCCAAAGACAAGGGCCTGACCACCATGGACCTTTTTGGTATTGCCCCAGCCGATGACCCTGACCACGAGTGGGCTGGCTTCACCAAGTTCAAAAAGTCCTTCGGCGGGCACTCTGTCACCTACCCCGGCACCTGGGACCTACCAGTATCACCCCTAGGCTACAAGACCTACCAGGGTATCCGCGCAGGCCGTGAAGCCCTCATCGCAGGTAAAAAAATTGCCACCGGCACCCTAGCCCCCAAAATCAAGGACACCGCCGCCAAGGTTCGCGCGCGTATCAGCAAATAAGATTGAGCAGGTCTTCCCTTCGCCGACTAACCTTCTTGGGCTCGCGCTGGGCGCTCGCCCAATTCATGCCAGCCCCAGCCAGTCGGTTTTCGGGAAGACCTGCTCAATCTCTAGTATCCGAACCTAAATCTGCTCTAGAGTTCTAACGGTTCATAGTCCCAGCAATCATAGCCGAGTAGCGGGAAAGACGGTGCTCAGCCTCAATCAGACGCACAGTGCCAGACTGTGAGCGCATGACCAGGGACTGGGTGGTCACAGTGTCACGCCCGTAGCGCACACCGCGCAGCAGCTTACCGTCAGTGATACCGGTAGCAGCGAAGAAGCAGTTATCGGTAGTGACCAAGTCATCGGTAGTCAGCACAGCATCCAGGTCATGGCCAGCGTCCAGGGCCTTTTGGCGTTCTGCCTCATCAGTGGGAGCCAGACGGCCCTGAATGATGCCGCCGGTGGCCTTAATAGCGCAGGCTGCAACAATACCTTCCGGGGTTCCACCAGTGCCCATCATGATATCCACATCGGTGCCTTCGCGGCAGGCGGCGATAGCACCAGCAACGTCACCGTCTAGGATCATGCGGGTACGGGCGCCGGTTGCGCGGATTTCTTCAACGAGCTTGGCGTGGCGGGGGCGGTCAAGTACGCAGACGGTGAGCTGGTTGATGTTGGTGCCTTTGGCCTTAGCTACCAGGTGCAGGTTCTGTTTGACCGGTAGGCGCAGGTCGACCATGTCGGCTGCTTCGGGGCCGGTGACTAGTTTTTCCATGTAGAAAACGGCTGAGGGGTCGAACATGGTGCCACCTTCGGCAACAGCGATAACGGACAGGGCGTTGTCCATGCCCAGGGCGGTGAGGCGGGTGCCGTCAATGGGGTCAACGGCCACATCGAACTTGGCGCCGGTGCCATCGCCGACCTGCTCGCCGTTGAAGAGCATGGGGGCTTCGTCCTTTTCGCCTTCACCGATGACTACGGTGCCATTGAAGTGTACGGTTTTGAGGCGGGCGCGCATGGCGTCAACGGCGGCGCCATCGGCCTTGTTTTTATCGCCAGCACCTACTAGGGGGCCTGATGCGATTGCGGCTGCTTCGGTTGCGCGTACTAGTTCTAGCGCAAGGTTACGATCTTCGTTGTGTACCTTTGACATGACTCACCTTCGAGTAGCTTGTTACAGTGCCAGCGGCTCCTCTCCTATTGAGGGCGCGTGGTCTCCGCCCTCTAGCCTACCCGGTAATATCGGTGAGCGCCTGTTTTATGACCGTGCACCCCTCACTATGACGGGTGCCGGTGGTTATGGTAAGTGGTGGTAGTTCGCGTCCTAGCTGTAGATAGACCAGAATAGAGAGCGTGACTTCATCAACTAGCCCTCATAAGCAGACCTTGCCGACGGCGTCCGCCTCTGAATCTCAGAAGTTGGACGCCGCTGAGCCGGTGGTTCCGCAGATTACCGAAAAACAGGCCCGCCGCATTAATACGCCGGCCCGCAATATGGTGATTTCGATGATTGTCTTGGTCTTCTTGCTTTTGCCGGTTCTCTGGCTCATGCCGCAGCCCGATAAGAACCCTTACCGGCCCAGCGTTGACCTACCTGTGATTGCCTATGAGGCCAGCCAGCAGGCAGGTTACCCGGTGGCGGCTGCTGAACAGGAGGGCTGGCACTATAACTATGCCCGCTGGGTTACCGGGCAGGCTGACGGTATCAACTATTGGTCCACCGGTCAGGTCACTGCCTCAAACCACTTTATTGAACTGGTGCAGGCGCAGGACACTAACCCCACCTGGATTGCTCAGACCGTGGGGCAGGCTGTCGCTGAGGCTACTATCCAGGCAGGGGGTGTGAGCTGGGAGGTTCGTTCCCTGGCCGATGCTGATGATCAGAAGAAGGTCACTAGCTTCTATATTGGTGAGGTAGCTGGCACCACGGTGATTCTTAAGGGTCAGGCTGAGACGGCGGAGTTTCAGTCTCTGGCTGAAACGACTGTTGCCTATATGGATGCTCCGTCTTCTACCGTTTCGCCTACTCCTTCTAGTGGGATTCAATAAGCCACCTGCCAGCATCCTCTCCTTCCAAAGTGTAATTTGCCTTATAGGGGTCTTTGGTGGGGCAGGTTGCTACTTTAAACCTAAGTCACCGCGAAAGGAAACTAGCTATGACTACCATTGAAACGCCCATCCAGGCTTGGGAACGCCTGATGGAAGGTAACGCCCGCTTTGTAGAGGGCACCCGCTCCCACCCTAACCAGGACGCTGCCCGCCGCGCCGAGCTTGTCGCAGGCCAGTACCCTTTCGCCGCTATTTTTGGTTGCGGTGACTCCCGTCTGGCTGCTGAAATCATTTTTGATCTTGGCCTCGGAGATGCTTTTGTGGTGCGCACTGCTGGGCAGGTGCTTGATGATGCGGTGCTCGGCTCCCTGGAATACGCTGGTGGTGAGCTCAAGACCCCGCTGATTATGGTGCTGGGCCATGACTCTTGTGGCGCCATTAAGGCCACTCACCAGGCCCTGATTTCGGGCAATATGCCTACCGGTTTTATCCGTAACCTGGTGGAGGGTATCTTACCTTCGGTTATTTCTACTGACCTGCCTGAGGACGCCACTATCAACGATATGGTGGTTGAGCACACCCGTCAGACTGCCGCTCGTATTGCTGAGCAGTCTGGGATTATCCGGGAAGGTATTGAGGACGGCTCCCTGGCTGTCGTTGGTGTCTTCTATCATCTGGCTGACGGTAAGGCTGATTTGGTCTATTCTTCCTCGCCGCTGATTACTGCCTAAGGCCCTGCCCCCTGCAGGGGGCGGTGAGGCTATCGTGTTATTTTATGCCCCCGCTGCCAGAGCCAGCGGGGGCGTATTAGACTAGCTGGTATGGCAGAAAACACTGAATACCGTATTGAACATGACACTATGGGCGAGGTTCGCGTCCCCGTAGATGCCCTCTACCGCGCCCAGACCCAGCGCGCCGTTGAGAACTTCCCCATCTCTGGCCAGACACTGGAGTCTGCCCACATTCGCGCTCTCGCTCTTATCAAAAAAGCCGCTGCGAGCGCCAATGAGGAGCTGGGTGTTCTTGATGCCACCCGTGCTGCTGCTATTCGCGATGCTGCTGATAAGGTGGCCGCTGGTGACTACGATGAGCACTTCCCTATCGATGTCTTTCAGACTGGTTCAGGCACCTCTTCTAACATGAACACTAATGAGGTGCTGGCGACCCTAGCTAATCATGCCTTGGAGGGTGAGGATGTTGAGGTTCACCCCAATGACCATGTGAACGCTTCTCAGTCCTCTAACGATGTTTTCCCCACCTCGGTGCATGTTGCTGCCACGGAGGCGCTTATTAAGAGTCTTGTACCGGCTTTGGAGTATCTGGCTGAGTCTTTGGAGCGTAAGGCCCGCGAGTTTAAGGACGTTGTGAAGTCCGGCCGTACTCACTTGATGGATGCTACCCCTGTGACCTTGGGCCAGGAGTTCTCTGGTTATGCGGCCCAGGTGCGGTACGGGGTGGAGCGTGTCGAGGCTTCTTTGCCTCGGGTGGCGGAGGTTCCTCTAGGTGGTACCGCTGTTGGTACTGGTATTAACACCCCTGATGGTTTTAGTGCCCGCGTCATTGAGTTGTTGGCTGAAGAAACTGGCCTGCCGCTGACTGAGGCTCGTAACCATTTTGAGGCTCAGGCTAACCGTGATGGCTTGGTGGAGGCTTCGGGGCAGTTGCGTAATATCGCTTACTCGCTGATGAAGATTAATAACGATATTCGGTGGATGGGTTCTGGCCCTAACACTGGCCTGGGTGAGTTGCATATCCCTGATTTGCAGCCTGGTTCTTCTATCATGCCGGGTAAGGTCAACCCTGTGATTTGTGAGGCGGCCATTATGGTCTGCGCGCAGGTGATTGGTAACGACACCACTATCGCCCTGTCTTCTACCAATGGTGCTTTTGAGCTGAATGTGGGCATCCCGGTGATGGCCGCTAACCTTTTGCAGTCTATCCGCCTGCTGGCTAATACCTCGCGGGTGATGGCAGATAAGATGATTGACGGTCTAGAGGCTAATGTGGAGCGGGCCCGTTTCTTGGCTGAGGCCTCCCCCTCGACGGTGACCCCTATGAATAAGCTCATTGGGTATGAGGCTGCTGCCAAGATTGCTAAGTACGCGGTAGCTCACAAGACTACTGTGCGCGAGGCTGTGATTGATTTAGGTTATGTTGAGCGCGGTGAGGTGACGGAGGCTCAGCTTGATGAGGCGCTGGATGTGACCAAGATGCTGGGTAATTTCTAAACCTACCTAGTTTTATCTCTATCTAATATATAGGTGCGGGTGCGTTGCGTCCGGACGTAGGTGGGCAGGCTCTGATAGAGTCCGCCCACCTAACACAGGGCTAGTGCCCTGGCGCCAACTGACCTAAAGGTAGCCGCCATTAGGTGTGGTTTCTCTATCAGGGACTTGTTTTCTTCCACAGCCGCACAGTGAGTAGGCTTAAAGAATGGAACCATCACCCCGTAACCACACCTACTGGTCCTTTATTGACCAGGTTGGCGATCATCTCGCCAAACATTCCAGTACACCCATCGATGTTGAAGCAACCCTCCTTGCCATGTCGCTCAACCGTGTGTCCGTTGCTA
>JAXFPK010000011.1:0-17383 GCA_034179845.1 Rothia sp. (in: high G+C Gram-positive bacteria)
CCCACAGCCGCTTCACCCGCAACTTCGTCATCCAGGGAACAGCCGCCGAATGGGCCATCATCTGGATGGCCCAAATCCGCAAACGCCTCCGCACCGAACGCCGCTTCGGCAAACGTATGCAAACCCGCCTGGTCTACTTCCTCCACGACGAAATCATGCTCTACGGGCCCATCGGCGAATCAGCCCGCGCCGCCGAAATCGTGCGCGAATCAGCGCAAGCTGCCGCCGAACTCATCTTCGGCCCCACCGACGTCGAGTTCCCCGTCACCGTGGTCACCACCGACGATTACTCGCAGGCTAAATAGGCTAACTCCCAGCTTCCCGGGTGCGCTTCTTATCCCAGGGCTCTTCCCAGCCCAGCTCTTCAAAGACGCGGGACAGCAGGTTGCCGGTGAAGCCCCAGATGGTAAACGGGGCGAAGTCGCCGGTCACCTCAAAAGCCGGGGATTTGTGCCTGGTCCGGCCGCGAGTCACCGTCATGGTCAGCCGGTTAGCCGGGTTCAGCAGGTCTGCCACCGGCACGCGAACCACCAGGGTTGACTCATTCCGGTCTACTGCCTCCACCGGGGTCGGTAGGTCCCACCAGCCCAGTACGGGAGTCACCCGGTAGTTACTCACCGGCAAATCGACCGCCGGGAGCTGGCCCAGCAGGCGCACCCCCTCAGCCTGCAGGCCGGTCTCTTCCACGGCCTCCCGCAGGGCAGCCACCTGCTGGACGGTTCGGCCGGTACGGGCTGCCTCGTCGTAGTCCTCAGGGTCGATCCGCCCGCCGGGCAGGGCAGGCTGGCCGGCATGGTGACGCAAGGAGTCCGACCGCACCAGCACTAACAGGTCAAGGTCCGACGCAACCGTGCCGCACCCGGTATTCTGCGCCGGAGCCTCATCAAGCACCCCCATCAGCACCAGCACAGCGGCCTCTTTAACGGTGCCCGGGTCCATCTGCCCAATCGGCCACGAATCCTCGGGACGCACAATACTCGGGGCCCGCTCCGCCAACTCCTGCAGGGCCACTAGGGCGGGGTGCTGCCCCGCTATCTCTTCCCCTGACATCTCTTCCCTAGGCACTGAGCGTCCACCCCTCTTCCCGCAGCTGACGACGGGTAGCGCCCTGCACAAAACGCAGGTGCAGGCGCTCGCGGCCTGGCGCCATCTCATATTTGAGGAGTTTTTCTGCTGCCGCACGGTCAGTTTCACCAGTGCCGTAGGCCGGGCACATATCGGCCACCGGGCAGGCCCCGCAGGCCGGTTTTTGGGAGTGGCAGATACGGCGGCCGTGGTAAATCAGGCGGTGGGAGAGCTGCGTCCAGTCCTTGGGTTCAAAGAGTTCTGCCACCGCACTTTCAACCTTGGCGGGGTCTTCTTCACTGGTGAAGCCAAGGCGGCGGGCTAGACGGCCAAAGTGAGTATCAACGGTGATACCCGGCTTGTCGAAGGCGTTACCGAGCACCACGAAAGCAGTTTTTCGCCCGACTCCGGGAAGTTTGACCAGCTCACTGAGCTGACCTGGCACCTGCCCCTGGTAGTCAGAAACTAACTGTGCTGCCAGGTTCACAATAGCTTTAGCCTTAGAGCGGTAGAAGCCCAGGGGCCGCACTATATCTTCCACATCTTCACTACGGGCCTGGGCCAGGGCTGCAGCATCGGGGTAGCGGGCAAAGAGCTCAGGGGTGATGGCATTGACACGCACATCAGTGGTTTGGGCCGATAGGACGGTAGCCACCAGCAGCTGGTAGGGGTTATCGAAGTCTAGTTCAGCGACCGCATAGGGGTAGGTTTGGCCCAGAATACGGTTGATTTTGCGGGCTCGGCGGGTCAGCGCCAGTTGGCTTTCTTTTTCGCCTTTGGCGGCGGCGCGGGCGCGTTTACGGGCGGACGCTCGTGCGTGAGGTTCAGGCACGGTGCGAATCTCAATCTGGGTGAGTTCATCGGGGGTGAGGGGCAGTTTGGCGTTCAGGGGCATGTCTCTAAGCCTACCTTTGTGCCTGCTGGTGGTGGCCTGGTTGGTTTCTCCCGGCGTCCTTTTTCGCTTAACACGAACACCCATATTTGTGACTTAGACTACAGGGTGCGCTAAGGTGAGATAAAGCCAGTTTGTGTCGCATATCAACATATGCCCCACATGAGAGGAAGGCATATCATGACCGAGATCCAGGACGTCTTCGCCCCCAGCCCCGAATTCTCCGCCCAGGCCAACGCCCAGCCAGGCATCTACCAAGAAGCCCAAGAAAAAGGTAAGGAATTCTGGGCCGAACAGGCCCGAAACCTGCTCACCTGGTACAAGCCCTTCACCGAAACCCTCGACTGGTCCAACCCGCCCTTCGCCAAGTGGTTCGCAGACGGGCAACTCAACGCCTGCTACAACGCCGTAGACCGCCACGTCGAGGCCGGCAGGGGCCAGCGACCAGCAATCCTCTTTGAGGGCGAGCCGGGCGACACCGCCTCCTACACCTACGCAGAACTCAAAGACGAAGTCTCCCGCGCCGCTAACGCCCTAGAATCTCTGGGCCTGACCAAGGGCGACCGGGTGGCTATCTACATGCCCATGATTCCCGAAGCCGTCATCGCCATGCTGGCCTGTGCCCGTATCGGTGCGGTGCACTCTGTGGTCTTCGGCGGTTTCTCAGCCGATGCCCTACGCTCCCGCATCGAAGACGGCCAAGCCAAGCTGGTCATCACCGCAGACGGCTCCTTCCGCCGTGGCAAGCCCTCCATGCTCAAACCCGCTGTGGATGCTGCCCTCGCAAAGGGTGGTAGCTCTGTAGAAAACGTACTGGTTGTTCAGCGCAATGGTGAAGACATCGACTGGGTGGCGGGTCGCGATATCTGGTGGCACGACCTCCTCGCCAGCCAGTCCACCGACCATGAGCCCTCCCAACAAGGCGCAGAAGACCCCCTCTTCATTCTCTACACCTCCGGCACCACAGGTAAGCCCAAAGGTATCTTGCACACCACCGGCGGCTACCTGACCCAGGGTGCTTTCACCCACCAGAACGTCTTTGACCTCAAAGCAGAAACCGACGTCTACTGGTGCACCGCCGACGTCGGCTGGGTCACCGGCCACACCTACGTAGCCTATAGCCCCCTGGTCAACGGCTGCACCCAGGTCATCTACGAAGGCACCCCAGATTCCCCGCACCGCGGCCGCTTCTGGGAAATCGTGCAAAAATACGGGGTGACCATCATGTACACCTCCCCCACCGCCATCCGCGCCATGATGAAGTGGGGCGAAGATATCCCCGCCCAGTACGACCTCTCCACCCTGCGCGTGCTGGGCACCGTGGGCGAGGCCATCAACCCCGAAGCCTGGCGCTGGTTCCACCGCGTCATCGGCGCTAACAAGTGCCCCATCGTTGATACCTGGTGGCAGACCGAAACCGGGGCCATCATGGTCTCCCAGCTGCCCGGAATTACCGTGGCCAAGCCCGGTAGCGCCCAGCAACCTATCCCCGGCATCACCATCGACGTGGTGGACGACCTGGGCGAGTCCCTGCCCAACGAGCAGTCCGGCTTCCTGACCATCCGCGAGCCCTGGCCCTCCATGCTCCGCACCATCTGGGGTGATGACGACCGCTTCATCGACACCTACTGGTCACGCTTCGAGAGCATGTACTTCGCCGGTGACGGAGCCAAACGCGATACAGACGGCGACTTGTGGGTACTGGGGCGGGTGGATGACGTCATGAACGTCTCTGGCCACCGCCTCTCCACCCCAGAAATTGAGTCCGCTCTCGTCTCCCACCCGGCCGTGGCTGAAGCGGCAGTCGTTGGCTCAGCGGACGAAACCACCGGCCAGGCCATCATGGCCTTCGTCATTCTCAACGATGAGGCCAAGGCGGCAGGGCAGAATGAAGCCGAGCTGGCCGAGCAGATTCGGGCCCATGTCGGCACGGAAATCTCCCCCATTGCCAAGCCCAAGCGGGTACTCATTGTTGATGATCTACCCAAGACGCGCTCAGGCAAGATCATGCGGCGTCTGCTCAAGGACGTCGCCGAGGACCGCCCGGTAGGAGACACCACCACCCTGGCTGACCCCACCGTCATGGACGCTATCGAAGCTAACTTCAAGAAGGGTTAGAAGGCACCGGGGAAGAGCATCTGGGGCATGTGCGCCCCAGTTTGCTTCTTCTATGCTTAGCCCGCTGGTGGCGGGCCGTGTGGTGTGAAAAACTAGAGACTATGGCAACACCACAGACTGCGCCGCGGCGTATCTCCGTCGTTAACGGCCCTAACCTCAACCTCCTTGGTGTGCGCAAACCCGAGGTATACGGGCGCACCACCTTAGCTGATATTGAAGCTGCTCTCCGAGCCCAAGCCGCAGAGCTGGGCTACGAGATGACTTTCATGCAGTCCAACCATGAAGGGGATTTGATCGACGCGGTTCAGGCTGCCCGCACCACCTGCGCCGGTATCATCATCAATCCGGCCGCCTACACCCACACCTCCGTGGCCCTGCACGATGCCCTAGAGGCAGCCGAACTGCCGGTCGTTGAGGTGCATCTGTCTAATGTGCACCGGCGTGAGCCCTTCCGTCACCATTCCTATGTCTCACCTCAGGCGACCGCCGTGATTGCCGGTGCAGGCGCCCAGGGCTACGAGCTGGCCCTGGCCTTCTTAGCCCGTCACCTCTAAGGTCACGAAAAGCTCATATCCCAGCTGGGCTACCAGGATCTTGCCCTCTCACCGGCCCCTATCGCCGCTACCCGCGCGCTCCAGCTTGCCGGTGCGGCAGGTTCTTGCCTAGTGGTCTGGACGCTACCGCCTGCCTCCCTTGTGGGTGGGCTGCTCCTACTGGCAGTGGGGCTAGCTGTGTATTTCCTCTATACTCGCAATGGCAGGAGCACTCAACCCTAGTTGGGTAGGCACTGGCCGGTGGCAACCGTGGGTGAGCTTGCGCTGACGTGGGCTAGTGCTTCAAGAATCTGGGACGATGGCACCGCGTAACCGGTCTGGTTCTGGGTGGACTTGGCGAACACCATGGCGATGACGCGTCCGTCCTCGGTGAGTACTGGGCCGCCGGAGTTGCCCTGTTGCACCTGGGCAGCTAGCTGGTAGACCAGGCGGGAGGGGTTGGTTTGGCCGGTTTGGGCGTTGATGGTCTGGGTGTAGCCCAGCCCTTGGACTGTTGCGGCTCGGTTGGCAAAGGGGCCACCGCCGGGGTAGCCCATGAGGGCAACGGTGGTGCCCGAGGCGATCTCGGCTTCGTTGAGGATCAGGGGGGTGAGAGCTAGGTCTGGGGCGCTGATGATCGCAATGTCGTGTTCGGGGTCGTAGTAGATCACGTCGCCGGTTACTGCCTGCCCGTCACGGCTGATGAGGGTGGGGGTGTTCACGCCTGCTACTACGTGTGCGTTTGTGACTGTTAGGCCACCGTCTACGACGAAGCCTGACCCTTCAGAGGTGTAATTACAAGCTTGGGCTGCACCGACAACCTGCACCACCGATTGGCCTGCTTTATCTAGGGGTGCGCTTTCAAGGGTGCCGGTGGGGGCGGACTGTTCGGGGTAGAGAAGTTGGGAGATTTCGGGTAGGCCGGTGGCCTGTACGATACGGCCCCGAATTTCGGTTACTTTTTCTTGGGCGGACGCCGGGGTCATCTGCATCATCCAGGTCACTACCTTTGAGTCTGCGGTGAGGGCAGTGACGGCGGGGATGCCCAGGGGGCGGACGACCAGCACCACGGTGACGATGACCAGTGAGGCTAGCACTATATTGAGCAGGCCACCGGCTAGCCGCTCTAGCCCGCGCAGGGGTGTGCGGTCGCTTGCCTTGCGGATAACATTTCCCAGGGTTGCACCCAGGGTCTGCCCTAGTATTAGGCAGGCAAGCACTGTGCCTAGCCCGGCTAGCAGGTGCCATTGGGCGGTGACTTGGTTGATGGCCCAGGGGGTGGCGTAGATGGAGGCGACGGCGCCTAGGACGAAGCCTAAGAAGGTTCCTAGGGTGATGAAGAGCCCCTGCCGTATGCCGGCAATAAAGTAGAGGGCGATAATAGCGATAATGACCCAGTCGAGTATGGTCATAACTCTCCATTCGGTGAGGGAAGGCTAAGGTTGGAAGAATTCTTGGAGAAGCGGCCCTGTGTGGCGGTCTTTGGGTATCGAAAGCACTAAATATCCTGTAGGCTCGTAGTAGTTGAATAAGTCACAGATAAAAGTGCGGTGTGATGAACTAGGCAAAGGCTATGCTTAGAAGTCTGCCCGCTCTGTATATACAGGGTATCGCACTTGAATCGCCCTTTAGACCTACCATATTCAGGAGTAAAAGAGAACCATGGATATTGAAGTACTACGCCGTGCTCCGCTGTTTGCTTCACTCGATGACGAAGCTTTTGCAGCGCTAACTGAAGACATTACTGAAGTTGATCTTTCCCGCGGTGCCACCCTCTTCTACGAAGGCGATCAGGGTGATCAGCTCTACTTCGTCATCTCAGGCAAGATGAAGCTGGGCCGTACTGCCTCTGACGGCCGTGAAAACCTGGTAGCTATCATGGGCCCGGGCGAAATCTTCGGCGAAATGGCCCTGTTTGACCCCTCACCCCGTTCCACCAGCGCAACCGCTGTCTCTGAGACTCGCCTGGCTGGTGTGAAGCACGAGTCCTTGCGTAAGGCTATGGAGAAGTCCCCCAACATTTCTGCCCAGGTTCTGCAGGCTCTGGCCCGCCGCCTGCGCCGCACCAACGAGAACCTGGCTGACCTGGTCTTCTCAGACGTTCCCGGTCGCGTTGCCAAGGCCCTGCTTGACCTGGCTGACCGTTTCGGTCGCCCCGCCACCGATGGCGTGCTAGTTGCCCACGAACTGACTCAGGAAGAGCTGGCTCAGCTAGTCGGCGCTTCCCGTGAAACCGTGAACAAGGCCCTGGCCGAGTTCGTTTCTCGCGGCTGGATCCGTCTGGAAGCTCGCGCCGTGGTTATTCTCGACCTGCAGCGTCTGCGTCAGCGCTCCCGCTAAGCTAGGGCGGGCCTCCTGCCTGCTTTAGAGACTTCACAACCGGGTGGTCAGCTTATGCTGGCCACCCGGTTTTTGTGTGTCTCTTATTTTTATATTTGCAGGTAGCAGATGCCGGTGGCATCCTGTTTCACTGTGGGCAGGTAGAGGGAAACCTGGCGCCGTTTGGCCAGGAAGGCCACCGCCCCCGGGCAGGCCGCTAACTGTTCAAGAATGTGCATGACGCCGGGGGTCACCAGCTCTTGGAAAGGAACCCCGATGGTGTCCTCCTGCCCAATTTCTTTGCCTAGTTCCAGGCTGGTAGGTTGAGCAACTAGCTCACGCGCGCTCATCCAGCGCCCCCAGATTCCTTTATTGGCCAGCAGGGATGGGTTCTGCCCTACGGGAACCGCGCAAGTGAAATAGTGAATGTCGTAGCGTTTATGGAAGAAGTCGGGTGACTGCCAGCGGGCTAGGGGTTTGAGCAAATCCGCACGGATTTTGAGGCCGCGGCGTTCTAGGTAGTCAGCAAAGGTTTTCTCCTGCTGGGCTACGGCCAGGCGGGAGGCCATGCACTCGTTACCGCTAGTGAGCTCAATGGTAGATAGTTCCCCGCTACCAGCTAGTAGCACACCGGTTTCTTCAAAGAGTTCTCGTACCGCAGTGACCACAGCGGCGTTAGCTGCCCCTAGGTCCTCCTGGCTAAAAGCCTTAGCCCAATGATCCCCGCTGGGGCCTGCCCAGCCGATGGGGGCGGCGTCCTCGGGTATGCCTAGCCCGCCGGGGAAGGCGACCCGCCCCATCGGCGATTTCACCCGGTAGGTCATAAAGGTTTCAGGCCCTGAGGCTCCGTCGCGCACAAAAACTACTGCGGAGGCAGGTTTAGCTGCGCGCGGTATGCCTTGGCCCTCCGTAAGCCAGGTGCGAGCTGAGTCTTGCTGGCTAGCAGGGATAGGGTAGGTTTTAGGTGCCGGTGCCCCTACCGAAGCGTAGGGGGCGGACGCCGGTGGCGGCACCCGTTTGAGGGCGCCGGTGTACATGGGTTGGTTAGGCATATTCCACGATAATTTCGACTTCTACCGGGGAGTCTAGCGGGAGCACCGGCACACCAACGGCGGAGCGGGCGTGCACACCGACCTCACCAAAGACTTCACCCAGGAGTAGGGAGGCCCCGTTAATGACGGCGGGCTGGCCGGTGAAGGAGGGCTCGGATGAGACGAAGCCGACCACTTTGACCACGCGGGTGATGCGGTCAAGGTCCCCAATAACTGATTTGATAGCTGCCAGGGCGTTGAGGGCTGAGAGGCTGGCCATTGTCTGGGCGGTTGCGGGGTCTACGAAGCCTTCGGCGCCGGAGTCTGAGACCTTACCGGTGGCCGGTAGCTCGCCCTTGATAAAGGGTAGCTGGCCTGAGGTGTAGACATAGTTGCCGCTGGTGACGGCCGGTACGTAGGCAGCTACTGGGGCTGCCAGTTCGGGTAGGTCGTAGCCCAGTTCTTTGAGTCGATCTTCAATCTGTGACACGGTGCACTTTCTCAAGGACAGGTTTTTAGGGGCAAAAACCGGGCTCAGATACGGTGTCTGAACCCGGTTCTTGTCTGAGTATTTAGTTACTCGCCTTCTTGCGCTTAAAGTAGGCGATTGGATTGCCCTGAGTGGGGGCAACCATGTTCCCGGCGGGGGTGGCGTTGCTAGGTGCAGGAGCACCGGGGAGCACGGCCACCAGCTCCCAGCCGTCTTCACCCCAGTTATCGAGGATCTGTTTGGTTGCGTGAATCATCAGGGGCACTGTTGCGTATTCCCATTTTTCCATAGCACCAAGCCTAGACTACCGGGGCCCAAAAGACGACCCTGAGAGCTCTGTCAGGTTTTTTGTGGGCGGCTGTGACATGCAGGCCGGTGCGCTTTTCACCGTGAGCCGATAAACTGATGCAATGGCTTCTTCAAAGAATGTGCGAAAGAGACGCCGCAGCCCCGGCGACCTTGTTCAATTTGTTGCATTGAGCATCATTGCCGGTTTTATTGCGGCCTTGATTCTGGTGCCCCCCACTACGGTCTTGGGCGCGTCTGTCAATGCATCCATGAACTGGTTTAAGACTCTACCTGCGACTCTCAGCGATGGGCCTCTCTCCCAGCCGTCCGTTATCTACGCTAACGATGGCAAGACAGAGCTGGCGTCCTACTACGCGCAGAACCGTACCGCGGTTGCCTTGGAAGATATCTCCCCGCATATGAAAGATGCGATTCTTTCATCTGAAGACCGTAATTTTTACGATCACGGCGCGATTTCTCCTATGGGTATCGCCCGCGCTATGGTCAACAACGTTATTAATCCCAACGCTCGTCAGGGCGCTTCAACGCTGACCCAGCAGTACGTCAATAACCTGCTCATTGACGCTGCTGAGCAGTCGGGCACCGAGGCCAGCACCTTGGGGGCTAACAAGGATTACCTTGATAAGGTCAAGGAAATTAAGCTGGCTATCTCCATGGAGCAGAACCTTTCTAAGGATCAGATCCTTGAGGGCTACCTGAACATCATTAACCTGGGTGGATCCAACTACGGTGTAGAGGCAGCAGCCTACTACTACTGGGGTATTTCTGCCTCAGAGCTCAATATCTCCCAGTCGGCCATTCTGGCGGGTATGGTGGTATCCCCGAACATGTACCGCCCCGACGTTAACCCTCAGCTAGCCAAGGAACGCCGAGACGTGGTGCTGGGTACCATGCTGCGTGATGGCAAGATTACCGAGGACGAGTACTCTGACGCCCTGAATGAAGAAATCACTCTCGATATTCACACCACCCCCATGGGCTGCTCCACCGCTGGCGACTTCGCACATTTCTGCTACTACGCCATCACTGACTTCCTGAACGATGAGACCTACGGCGCCACTGAGGATGACCGTGCTAATGCCCTCTACCGTGGCGGCTACAAAATTGTCACTACTGTGAACCCCTCAGCCCAGAAGGACGCCAAGGCCCAGGTTGAGGCCACCCAGCCTTCAAAGAACAACCCTGATGAGGTCAGTGCAGCCCTGGTGTCTGTTGAACCGGGCACGGGCAAAATTATTGCGATGGCCCAGAACTCTGGCTATGGCAACCCTGACGAAACCAACTTTGCCGATAACTTCTATAACTACAACGTAGGTGTGTCCCACGGTGGTACCGCTGGCTTCCAGCCCGGTTCAACCTTCAAGGCCGTCCTTCTTGCCCAGTGGCTCAAGGATGGTAAGGGCGCCAACGCTGTCATTGATGGCACTTCGTTGAACTACCCCCAGAGCTTCCGCTGGCCCGCTAGCTGCCAAGAGGGCGGCTATGTCACCTCTGAGGACGCCGATGGTTACGTCTTCACCAACGCTGAAGGCGGTAACCAGAGCTGGGGCACCGTAGCCTACGGCATTAAGAACTCCATTAACTCTTATGCCGTTAAGATGGCTTCAGTCACCGACGCTTGTGCCATCGATGAGATGCGGACCAAACTGCGTATTACCGACGGTACAGGTGCTGACCCCTACTCCATGACCCGCCCCTCCTACCTGCTCGGTGGTTGGGAGCAGGGTACGACCCCGCTCATTATGGCCTCTGCTTACGCAACCTTTGCTAGCGGCGGCACCTACTGTAAGCCTCTGTCCCTTGAAACAGTCAGCAAGGGTGATGAGGACGTCAAAACCTACGAGCCCAGCTGTGAACGTGTGCTCGATAAGGACGTTGCCAACGGTGTGAACTACGTGCTCAAGCAGGTTCTGGTGGATGGTTCAGGCTATCAGCGCGGTATTGGTTTACCCGATGCCTCTGCGGCTAAGACCGGTACGACCAACAACTCCACCCAGACCTGGACGGTTGGTTATACCCGCGGCCTGTCTACCGCTTCATGGGTTGGCAACCTTGATAACACCTCTCGCCCCTTGAACGGCCTATCTATTAACGGCAAGGTTTTGAACTATGTGGACGGCGCCACCTATGCAGGTGCCCAGTGGCAGAAGTTCATGCAGGCTCAGGCTAAGAACTACAAGACCGATAAGTTTGATACTCCCTCAGACACGGTTCTTGGTGCCAACCAGTAAGGACTTACCTTGAATTCTCAGAATTCTTCTGGCGTGGCGGCTTCAGCTAGCACTCTGGCACAGAGCCTTTCAGTGGTTCTGGCAGCAGGTGCTGTGGCTGGGGCCGCCACGGCCGCCTATGCCCATTTTATTGAGCTCAACAATTTTCAGGTGCGCCATGAGAGCCTGCCGATTTTGCCGGCAGGTAGCCCCGATTTTAAGATTCTGCATATCTCAGATATGCACATGATTCCGGGGCAGGGGCAGAAAACTGCTTTCATGCATTCTCTGGCTGAGCTAGAACCTGATGTGGTGATTAATACTGGGGATAACCTTTCCCATATCCAGGCTCTTCCTGCCCTCTTAGAAGCTCTAAATCCTCTACTGGATTTTCCAGGTGTCTATGTGCCGGGGTCTAACTGTTATTTCGCTCCTGTACCCAAGAACCCGGCCCGCTACCTGTGGATAAAGAACACGGGGGACGAGGCGACCTCTGAGACTCGCCCCAACCTCCCTACTCAGGCCATGCACGATGCTTTTGATGCCCGCGGCTGGGTAGGGCTCATCAACCGTTACGATACGCTGACGGTGGAGGGTCTGCGTCTGGAGTTTTCGGGGGTGGATGACCCCCACCTAGAATATGACCGCCACCCTGGCTTCTCCCCTACCGCTTTTGATGCCCAGTCGGGCCCCAGCGTCCGCCTGGGTATCTGCCATGCCCCTTACCTGCGCACTCTTGACCGGTTTGCCGACGACGGCGCTCAGGCTATTTTTGCTGGCCATACTCATGGTGGTCAGGTGTGCTTGCCCGGTGGCCGGGCTTTGGTTTCTAACTGTGATTTGCCTCCGGCTCGGGCTAAGGGGGTCTCCTATCAGGAGGGTGTGCCTGTGCAGGTTACCGCGGGTTTGGGTACTTCGCGCTATGCCCAGGTGCGTCTGTTTTGCCCGCCTGAGGCAGTGGTGGTGACGCTGACCGCCCGGTGATGTATCTAGTTTTTGCACCTATGCAAATGTAAGATAAATTACTATGGCATCTCGATTATTGCGTGTCTCCCCCGCCCCTACACCTCCCCCTGCTCCCTACGGTGCCCGCGCCGAACAGGAAGTCACGCTCTGGCAGTATTCGCGCCCTATTCGTGCCCGCTGGGTCTGTGGGCTTTTTGTAGCACTGACCGCCGCCATTATCGCGATTTCTATTCCTCAGGTGCTGGGCTGGATTGTCGATGCCAAGCTCACCGACCAGCCCACGGTGGGGGCAGTGTGGGCAGGCGGTGCCCTAGTTTTCATCTTGGGGCTGGCTCAATCTGCCCTCTTTTTTCTGCGCCGCCAGCTCGTCATTGAGCCTGCTGCCACGGTGGAAAACACCATGCGCATCGCCCTGTTTGACCGGCTGCTGCGCTTCCCTGTTGCCTTCCATGACCGCTGGCCCTCAGGTCAGCTCCTTACGCGCGCGATGGGCGATTTGGGTACTATCCGGCGTTGGACTGCTTTTGGCCTCATGCAAATTATTACGGTATCTGTGCAGGTAGCTGTCGGTAGCTTCTACATGTTCAGCGGCTCCTGGCAGCTAGGGCTCATCTTTCTAGCAAGTATGCCCCTTGCCCTCTTCTGCATCTGGCGGTTTGTGCTGACCTTCCGCGCCCTGACCCGCACCACCCAGGAACGTACCGGCGATTTGGCTACTACTGTTGAAGAGTCTGTTCAGGGGCTGCGCGTGCTTAAGGCCCTGGGGCGTGGCCCGCATGCTCTGGCGGGCTTCCGCAAGGAGTCCCAAGAGTTGCTGGAGCTTGAGGTTGCCAGGGGACGCGCTATGGGGCGGGTGCGTATGCAGACCACCCTTATCAGTGGGGCTTCACTCTGTTTAGCTTTGCTGTGGGGTCTGCACCTGGTGGGGGCAGGTTCTCTGAGCGTTGGCGCGCTCACCAGCTATTTCGCCACGGCTACTATCCTTTTTGCCCAGGTGGAGCGTTCGGGCATGCTAATTTCTATGTATCTGGCATCGAGTGTTTCGATGGACCGTCACCGTCAGGTCATGGTAGGCCAGGCCGGTGAAGATATTGACCTTCTCCCTGCCCACCGCCAGCGCCCCCGGTCGACGGCAGCTAGCTTAGATTGTGAGGACGTCACCTTCAGCTACGGGCAGCAGGAGCAGCAGGTGCTTTCAGGCTTTTCTTTGCAGATTCGGCCAGGAGAAATTATTGCCCTGGTGGGTTCTACCGGGTCGGGTAAATCTACTGTCTTGCAGCTCATTCAAAGGCTCTATGAGCCTACATCTGGGCGCATCAGGTTGAATGGGCAAGATATCGCTTCTTTGCCCCTTCCTGAGCTTCGCAAGCAGGTAGCTATTGCTTTTGAGGATCCCCTGCTCTTCTCCGCTAGCGTGCGCGATAATGTTTTGCTGGGTGTAGATCGTAGTGGCCTTACTCCTGGTGAGGAAGAAGCTATTCTGACTCGTGCCTTGACTGTTGCAGCCGCTGATTTTGTTAATCTGCTCCCGCAAAAGGTCGATACTGTCATTGGTGAAGAGGGTATGAGTCTTTCCGGTGGGCAGCGTCAGCGTCTTTCCTTGGCGCGTGCTATTGCTGCCCGCCCTGCTGTTTTGCTCCTTGATGATCCGCTCTCTGCCCTGGATGTGACAACTGAGGAGAAGGTGGTGCGTTTGCTGAAAGAAGAGCTGACTGATACCACCACTGTGCTCACGGCCCATAGGCCTTCTACGGTGGCTCTAGCTGACCGGGTCGTCCTCTTACACCGGGGGCAGGTAGCTGCTGTGGGCCCCCATAGGGAACTTCTGGGCAACCCTATCTACCGCAGTTTGATGAGCGCCGATACCCAGCTCACCGGGCAGGGGCAGGCACCGGCAGCGGGGGCGAACAGCCAGGGGCAGGAGGGCGGACGATGAGGCATCAGGTCACCGAATCAGAAGATAGAATCCAGCTCTCTGCGGGTGAGGCTAAAGCCGTGCGCCGCCGTTCGGTGGCTCTCTTACTCGAGGTCTTGCGCCCTGTGCGGGGGCACCTTTTCCTTACTCTTTTTCTGGTTATTCTGGCTACAGCTCTGACCACGGCCATGCCCTGGCTGATTTCTACGGCTATCAATGATGCCTTAGAGCCCCTTTTGGCCGGAGATAGTAGCTATGCCATCACTTTAGCGGGGTTCTATATCGGGGCAGCTATCCTTGCCGGTATAGCCACTTACACTAATATTTTGCTCACCTTTAAAATTTCTCAGAAGGTGCTCTTTGACCTGCGTCAGCGCATGTTTGAACAGGCTCAAAAGCTCTCTGTGGGCTTCCATGACACCTACACTTCAGGCCGGGTTGTTTCTCGTCTTACCAGCGATTTAGATACGATTCGGCAGTTCCTTGACTCTGGCCTCTCTGAACTAGCAGCGATGCTGCTCTCTATTTCTTTTACCGTTGTGGCTCTCTGCCTCATGGATTGGCGGGCAGGGTTAGCTTTGCTGGTGGTCATGCTCCCGGTTGCCTGGCTCACCGCCTGGTTCCGTCGCGAATCTGAGGTGGCTTACCGGGCCCAGCGGGTGGCGTCCGCCCGCCTTATCTCGCGCTTTGCTGAGACCTTTACCGGTTTGCGTGCGGTCAAGGCCTTCCGCGCTGAGGCGCAGTCCCGCGCCGCCTATGCGGAGGCTGCCGAGGACTTCAGGGTTCGGGGCATGCAAACTATCAAGGTTCATGGCACCTATATGCCTGCCCTGCAAGCCTTAGGTAATACCTTTGTGGCTATCGTGCTGGTGGTGGGGGGCTACTCCATTTTGGGTGGCTCTATGCAGGCCGGCACCTTACTTGCACTGGTGATTTATGCTAACCGGGTCTTTGAGCCGATCTTCATGCTCTCGGACTACTACAACATGTTCCAGTCTGCTGTCTCTGCCCTGGAAAAGGTTTCAGGGTTCCTTGCTGAGGAGCCTGAGGTAGCTGAGCCTGAGCACCCGGCCCGCCGCAAGATCCCCGCCACCGGCCACCTGGTTTTTGAGGATGTGGAGTTTGAGTATCTTGCAGGACGCCCCGCCCTGCACCGTCTAAATCTCGACATTCCTGCCGGGCAGCGCTTGGCTTTGGTGGGTGAAACCGGTGCAGGTAAGTCAACGATTGCTAAGCTCATTGCCCGCTTCTACGATGTGACTCATGGCAGGCTGACTCTTGATGGGGTCAATGTGCGTGATCTTTCTGATGAGCAGTTGCGCCGTGAGGTGGTAATGGTGACCCAGGAGGCCTACCTTTTCAAGGGCACCGTGGCTGACAATATTCGCCTGGGCAATCCTGCTGCTAGCGATGAGGAAGTCTTTGAGGCTGCCCGCAAGGTGGGGGCCTATGACTTTATTTCTGGCCTACCGCAGGGTTTTGATACCAACCTCTCTAAACGCGGCGGCCGGGTTTCTGCGGGGCAGCGTCAGCTCATTTCTTTTGCCCGGGCTTTTCTTGCTGACCCGGCCGTCCTTATTTTGGATGAGGCTACCGCTTCTCTTGATATTCCTACTGAGAAGCTGGTGCAGCAGGGTTTGGAGTCTCTGTTGCAGGGGCGTACTTCTGTGGTGATTGCCCACCGTCTTTCGACGGTGCTGACGGCTGACCGGGTGCTGGTGGTTTCGGAGGGGCAGGTGGTGGAGGATGGTTCACCTGCTGCTCTGGTGCAGGCGGGCGGACGCTTTGCAGCGATGGCTCGGGCTTGGGAGGAGAATAACCGCCCCGAGGGCTAAGGCGGGGTAATTTGGCAGGGTTAATACTGCCGCGCTATACTTGAGAGGTTGTTATGCGCAACAATCGGGATGTGGCGCAGCTTGGTAGCGCGCGTCGTTCGGGACGACGAGGCCGCAGGTTCAAATCCTGTCATCCCGACCAAGCGAAACCGTCTCTGGCTGATGCCGGGGGCGGTTTTTTCTTGCTCTTTTTATTGCAGGTTGTCACACCGCGTCACAAATGCTTGTTGTGTAAAGTTTTTTGAGTATAGTCTGAAGAAAAATGCAGACAGGGAAGGGCACATCATGCCACAAAAAGTTCTCATCATCTCAGGCTCGGACCGGCAAGGCTCATTCAACACCCAGTTAGCTCAACACCTCGCTAACGCCCTCAAACATGAAGGCCAGCCAGCAGAAGTCTACGATTACTCAGCCGTCCCCCTACTGAGCCAAAATTCAGAGTTCCCCACACCTGCACCCGTCACACAGCTTCGAGCCGACATCGCTCATGCAGCCGGCCTGATTGTGGTTTCCCCTGAATACAACGGCTCCTACCCAGCCCGTCTAAAAAATCTTATCGACTGGGCCTCACGGCCAGAGAGCCTAGGAGATAAAAACACCCCCACCGTTCTACAGTGCAAAAAGGTCGGTATCGCCTCGGCGGCTAACTCTTCTTACGGCAAATATGTGCTTGAGAGTCTGCGCGACCTGATTCCCTACGTACGCGCTCACCTCATAGAAGACCAAGGCCTGGGCATCCGCATCCCAGCAGAGGCCTGGGGCACCGGCAATCTGGAACTAGATCAAGAACAGCAGAAGAACTTTGATAAGTTCGTTACCAGCTACCTCACATTCCTGGCCGCCTAAGCCAGCTCAACTCAAGAAATTGGGGCCTCCCTGTAGAACAGGGAGGCCCCTTCTCTATAGGCATGGCAGGTGGCTTCACCCGGCGAGATAGGCTCTGTGCTAAGGCCTTAGCGGGAGAGCCGTGAGGGCCACCAGATTTTCTTGCCCAGGTCTTCAACAAATGCCGGTATGAGCAAGGCCCGTACCACGGTGGCATCGAGAAGCACACCGAATGCGACTATGAAGGCTAGCTGGACTAGGAAAATCAGCGGGATAACGCCCAGGGCTGCGAAGGTGGCCGCCAGAACGATACCGGCTGAGGTGATCACACCGCCAGTTGCTACCAGGGCGGTTCGCAGGCCGCTCTTGGTTCCCTGATGCAGGGCTTCTTCCCTCACGCGGGTCATCAGGAAGATGGTGTAGTCAATACCCAGAGCGACTAGGAAGACAAACCCGTAGAGGGGCACGGTGGGGTCAGCACCGGGAAAATTGAAAACGTGGTTGAAGACCAGGGCTGAAACACCGAGAGCGGTGAGATAAGACAGCACCGTGGCAGCCACCAGGATCAGCGGTGCCAGAATTGAGCGCAGTAGAACCATCAGAATCAGGGTGATAACGACCAGCACTACCGGGATAATTAGGGCCCGGTCGCGCTGGGCGCTGTCAATGGTATCGAGGTCAGAGGCGGTGGTTCCGCCCACCAGGGATCCGGGAGCTGCATTGGACAGGCTCTCACGCATCTGGCGCACGGTTTCTTCTGCTTCCGGTGAGTCAGCGGGGTCAGCCAGGGTTACCTGGAGCATGATGCGCCCCTCAACTTCGGTGGGGCTGATACCGGCAAAAACGGGCGGGGCGGACTGAGCGGACGCACCCAC
>JAXFPK010000030.1:0-10433 GCA_034179845.1 Rothia sp. (in: high G+C Gram-positive bacteria)
CACCGCCCCTAAAAACACCGCCACCGAGAGCCAGTAAGCGAGAGCAGAAACCGTGACCACCACAGACACAACTTTCGCCACCACCGCCCTAGCAAGCCGCCTCGACGCCCTCAATCAGGCCCTAGAACTAGGGGAGGGGCGAGTAGATCCCGAAACCCTCCACAAAGCCCGCACCACCTTAGAACGAGCCGCAAGCCGCCGAGAACTCTCCGCCGAGCACACCGTCATCGGCTTCTTCGGGGCCACCGGGTCAGGCAAATCAACCCTCTTCAACGCGGTCGTCGGCAAAGAAATAGCCAAGAGCGCTACCCGCCGCCCCACCACCTCCACCGCCCAAGCAGCCATCTGGGGCACAGAAGGAGCAGAGGCCCTCCTCGACTGGCTAGAGGTCAGCAAACGCACCTACATGGACGAAGACCCCACCCAAGCCACAGAAGCCCTCAACCGCGCCGACGTGCCAGTAACCGTGGGCATGTGGAACAAAATCCGCCGCACTGTAGGAGCCGGAAAAACCGAACAAGCCAGCGGCGGCCTAATTCTTCTTGACCTACCCGACTTTGACTCCGTAGAAGCCTCCAACCGAGAAATCGTCGAAAAAATGGCCCAATGCGTCGACGTGCTGGTCTGGGTCATGGACCCCCAAAAATACGCGGATGCCGTCATCCACCAAGACTTCATCCAGCCACTAGCAGCCCACGGGGCAGTCACCCTAGCGGTACTCAACCAAGTCGACAGGCTCGATGAGCAGGAAGTACCCGCAGTCCTAGACTCCCTCAAACTCCTCCTAGCAAAGGACGGGCTCAGCTCCACCCTGCTAGCTGACCCCCTCGGCGTCTCAGCCCGCACCGGCTACCAGATACCCCGCCTACGCGAAATCCTTGGGCAAGTCGCCGTCGCCAAGAGCGCAGCCCTATCCCGCCTGGAAGCTGACCTAGCAGGCGTCCGCTCAGACCTAGCCGCCCAAGACGGCGGGCCAGAGCCAGCCGGTATCACCGCCGCCGCAACCACCCGACTAGAAGACGACTTCTACACCGCCTCCGGGGCAGAATCCCTGGTCAAGGCCGCAGCAGACTCCTATAAACTACACGCAGCCTCATCCACCGGCTGGATCGCAACCCGCTGGCTCCTAAAACTGAAACGCGACCCCCTCAAACGCCTAGGCCTCCACAAAGAACACGACGGGGCACCCATCTCTAAATCCTCCCTACCCCCACTCGGCGCACCCCAAAAAGCGGCCCTCTCCACCTCACTGCGCACCTACGCCACCAGCGTCTCCCAGGGAGTAGAAGAACCCTGGAGTCACTCCATCAGAGCAGCAGCCCGCACCTTTGAGAGCCACCTGCCAGCAGAAATTGAGCGTGCCGCCGCCACCGTCCACTACAGCGCCCAGAAAAAACGCTGGTGGTGGCACCTGCTCAACGCCCTACAATGGGCAGGCCTGGCCACCGCCCTGGTAGGCCTGCTCTGGCTCACCGGCCTAGCACTAGCCGGGTACTTCCAGATTGTGCTACCTGACCCGCCCACCATCGACGGCTTCCCCCTACCCCTACCAACCCTGCTCGTTGCCACCGGCATTTTGCTGGGAATACTCACCGCAGCCCTCGGCCGAGGGGCAGCAGCAGTAGGGCACCGAATCTACGCCAAAAACATTCGCCGCCAGTTAGAAACCAACCTGGCAGATGTAGCGGCCCGTTGCGTCACCGCCCCCGTGCAAGAAGAACTAACCCGCCTGCACGACTACCGGCAGGCTCTAGCTACGTAGGGCCTCCGTCAGCGCCGCAGCAGCCTCACACACCACCTCAGCATGCAAACGCCCAGGCTGACGGGTCAGACGTTCAATAGGCCCAGAGATAGACACCGCCGCAATCACCTTCCCTGAAGGTGAGCGCACAGGAGCAGAAACAGAAGCAGTGCCGCGCTCGCGCTCGCCCACAGATTGCGCCCAGCCACGGCGGCGCACAGCTGCCAACATGGTAGCTGAGAACCGAGCGTTCTGTAGGCCTTCAACCAGGCGGGAGTGGTCTTCCCAGGCGGTAAGAATCTGGGCGGCGGAGCCTGCTTTCATAGAGAGCTGGGTTCCTACAGGGATAGTGTCGCGTAAACCGATGGGGCGTTCTGCAGAGGCTACGCAGACTCGCCAGTCACCCTGGCGGCGGAAGATCTGGGAGGATTCGCCGGTGACGTTGCGGAGGTTGTTGAGTACCGGCCCGGCTGCAGCAATGAGACGGTCTTCACCGGCTGTGCTGGAGAGCTCGCCCAGGCGGGGGCCGAGCATGAAGCGGCCTTGGACGTCGCGGGCCACCAGGCGGTGGTGGGTGAGGGCAACAGCCAGTCGGTGGGCGGTGGGTCGGGCGAGTCCGGTGGCTTCGACAAGCTGGGACAGGGTGGCGGGGCCTGCTTCGAGACAGTCAAGAATGTAGGAGGCTTTGTCGAGGACCCCGACGCCGGAGCTGCGGTTTTCTTGCATGGTGGTAACTTTCGCCTGTGGTTAAGGGCCGCGCTGGGGGCCTAGGTGAATGATTCGTTCAGTGCCTTGTGGGTGTGCGAATCTAGGGCTAAAGATTGTGTCCGTAATAATCTATCATGACTCTCATATTGTGATATGCGAGTTCATTTATTGGAAAGGCTATCCTGAGCTCATCACACTGAAGAAGGATGCTGTGCCCCGGGTGCCGACGTCCTTTGGCTATTCAGATTAAGAGGTCTAGATAAGCAATGCCTGTGGTATGGCTAAGAACACCGCCGCCACACCAACCAGCACCCCCAAGTGGGGTAAAGTTGGTAAGCGAGAATTGACGCGGAAGTAACGTGTTGTAACACCCGACTAGTTTTTTTGACGATTGGACATACATGGTCAGCGCACTGCGTATTGAAGGTGGCACCCCTCTGAAGGGCGAGGTAAACGTCCGCGGTGCTAAGAACCTGGTTCCTAAGGCCATGGTTGCAGCCCTGCTGGGCTCCACTCCTTCGGTGCTCCGCAATGTTCCTGAAATCAAGGACGTTCAGGTCGTCACCGACCTGGTAGAACTGCACGGTGTCTCAGTGGAGTACAACATGCAAGCTGGCGAACTGCGCATGGACCCCTCCAAGGTCTCTGTCGCCAACCACACCGACATTGAGGTGCACGCAGGTGACTCACGTATCCCCATTCTGCTCTGCGGCCCCCTGCTGCATACTATTGGTGAGGCCTTCATCCCTGACCTAGGTGGCTGCAAGATCGGTGACCGCCCCATCAACTGGCACCTGCGCGTCCTTGAAAAATTCGGTGCCAGAATTGAGAAGCTACCTACCGGTATCTCCATGAAGGCCCCCGAAGGCGGGCTCCAGGGTGCCCAGATTAACCTGGTATACCCTTCCGTTGGCGCAACCGAGCAGGTTCTTCTGGCTGCCTCCCGCGCCAAGGGTAAGACCGAGCTGACCGGCGCTGCCATTGAACCTGAAATTATGGACCTCATCGCGGTTCTACAGAAAATGGGCGCCATCATCACCGTCGAAACTGACCGCCAAATCATCATTGAAGGTGTTGACGAGCTCACCGGTTATAACCACGTGGCCATGCCCGACCGCAACGAATCAGCCTCCTGGGCTTCTGCGGCTTTAGCAACCGGTGGCGACATCTTTGTACGCAACGCAAACCAGAAGGACCTGTCCACCTTCATCAACGTCTACCGCAAACTAGGTGGCGGCATGGACATCACCGATGAGGGTATCCGCTTCTTCCACCAGGGCGGCGATCTGAATCCCCTCTTCGTTGAAACTAACGTGCACCCGGGCTTCATGACCGACTGGCAGCAGCCCCTAGTTGTCGCTATGACCCAGGCTAAGGGAGTCTCTGTAGTTCACGAGACTGTCTACGAAAACCGCTTCGGCTTCACCGATGCCCTGGTACGCATGGGTGCTACCGTCCAGTTGCACAAGGACTGCCTGGGCCCCACCCCCTGCCGTTTTGGCCACCAGAACTTCAAGCACTCTGCCATCATCACCGGCAAGACCCCGCTGCACGGTGCCGACATTAACGTGCCCGATTTGCGCGGTGGCTTCTCACACGTGATTGCGGCGCTCACCGCTGAAGGCACCTCAAACGTCACCGGTGTTTCTGTCATTTCCCGCGGCTATGAGCACTTTGTTGATAAGCTCACCGCCCTGGGCGCTAACTTCGAGGTCACTGCCTAAGATGAGCACAAAGAGCGATTCTTTGAGGGACATCAAACCCACCACACTGGGGGATGCAGTCTACACCGTAGCCGGTACGCTCTTACGCCCCCTCTTCAACCTGCCCCTGAAGGTGCAGATTCAGGGGCGAGAGAAGCTACCTAAGACTGGCGGTTTTATCGTAGTCTCAAACCACCTCACCGTGATTGACCCTGTGACCGTAGCCTACCCCCTCTTCATCGAAGGTATCTTGCCCCGCTTTTTGGCCAAAGAAGCTCTCTTTAGGGCGCCGGTCCTGGGGTGGCTGATGCGCCAGTGTGCCCACATACCGGTAGCCCGCGGCTCAGCCCAGGCAGGCCAGTCCCTTGAAGTAGCCCAGAACGTGCTTCAGGGTGGGGGAGCGGTCATTATCTTCCCCGAAGGCACCCTGACCAAGGACCCCGACATGTGGCCCATGTCTGGTAAAACTGGCGCTGCCCGCCTGGCTCTGGCTACCGGCGCCCCGGTCTATCCTATTGCCCACTGGGGCGACCAGGATTTTTGGCCCCGCCGCGGCAAGCCCCGCTTTAGTCTGCCGCGTAAGAAGGTCACGATTGTGGTGGGTGACCCCGTTGATTTTAGCGACCTGGCCCAGCGCCGTGAGACTGATACCCGCTACAGCCAGCAAGAATTGACAGCCATAACCAACCGTATGCTTGACGGCGTGACCACCCTCCTTGAGGGCCTGCGCGGTGAGAAAGCCCCCAACGGGCGCTGGAACGCTGTCTTGAACGTCCGCCAGTCACCTGACCAATAACCGCACAAGGGGAAGGCACGCACCCATGACCGATGTCAAGCACCAGAAAATCGCTGTCCTTGGGGCAGGCAGCTGGGGTACAGCTTTTGCCAAGGTTGTTGCGGACGCCGCCACCAGCGCCGGTGCAGACCGGCAAGTGGTGCTGTGGGGGCGTAACCCTCAGACCATGGCCGCCATGCAAGAAAGCCGCACCAACGAGGGCTACTTCCCGGGTGTGAAGCTACCTGAGAGCATGGTCATGACCTCTGACGCAGCCCAGGCCCTCACCGGGGCAAGCATCGTGGTGCTAGCCATTCCTGCCCAGGCGCTACGCTCCCAGCTAGAAGTTTTTGCGCCCCTGATTGAAGAAGACGCCCTGCTAGTTTCTCTAGCCAAGGGCCTTGAAATGGGCACGGGTCTGCGCATGAGCCAGGTCATAATCCAGGTGTTACAGGCACATCTGATCGCTAACGGTGCCGGGTCTGAAACGGTTGAGGCTGTGCCAGAACGGGTAACTGTGCTCTCTGGCCCCAACCTGGCTAAAGAAATTATTGCCGAGCAACCCACCACCAGCGTGGTTGCCGCTCACAGCCAAGACATCGCCCAGCAAGTTGCCGCTATCTGCGCCGCCGACTACTTCCGCCCCTACACCAACACCGATATTGTGGGCGTAGAAATTGGTGGGCTGGTCAAGAACGTCATCGCCCTGTGCGTGGGCATGTGCGAAGGCAAACGCTACGGCGATAACTCCAAGGCCTCAGTGATGACCCGAGGGCTGGCAGAAACCACCCGGCTAGCCCTCGCCTTAGGCGGTAAGAGCGAGACCATGAGCGGCCTAGCAGGTATGGGTGACCTGATTGCCACCTGCTCTTCACCGCTTTCACGCAATCACACCGCTGGCCGTCTGCTGGCTGAGGGGGTCGCCCCAGACCAGTTGCATACCGTGATGACCCAGACCGCTGAGTCCATCAAGTCAGCCCCTGTTGTGGCAGAACTCGCGCGAAAAGTGGGGGTAGAAATGCCCATCACTGAGGCGGTTACTGCTGTGCTCGACCGTAAAATATCAGTTGAAGAATTAGCCCCGGCCCTGCTGGGCCGCTCCCTCAAATCTGAGGAAAGCACCCCGGGCACCTAGCTAGGGCAGCTGGGGCCCCCTCAGCCCCGCACGATACCTAAAGGACGTTATGACCGAAACCAGCACTAAACCTACCCTTGCTCTGCTGTGTGGTGGGCGCTCATCGGAGCACTCCATCTCACTGATTACCGCCTGCGGTGTTCTCGGGGCCCTCGACCGTGAAAAGTACGATGTGGTCACCATCGGCATCACCAAGGACGGCCGCTGGTACCTGACCGATGAAGCAAGCCTGAGCAGCCTCACCGAGGCTACCGCCCTGGCAGAGTTCCCTGCCCAAGGTCAGCAGGTTTTCTTGCCTCTAGGCGGTGGAGATAACCGCCTGCGCCTGATTGATACTGCCGATTCCACCACTGTTGAGATCGGCCCGGCTATCGATGTTGTCTTCCCCCTACTACATGGCCCCTTTGGTGAGGACGGCACCGTGCAGGGCCTGCTAGAAATGGCAGATTTGAAGTATGTGGGCTGCGGTGTAGCCTCATCTGCTATCGGCATGGATAAGCACTTTATGAAGGTGGCCTTTGAGGCTGCTGGCCTAGAGGTCGGCCCCTACGAGGTAGTGACCCGCCGCCAGTGGGCACTCGATCAGGCCGGTGCCCGCCAGCGTATTGAGAAGCTGGGCTACCCGCTCTTTGTTAAGCCTGCTCGTGCGGGGTCTTCCTTCGGTATTACTAAGGTTGATTCTGCTGACCAGCTTGATGCTGCTATTGCTGAGGCACAGGCTCATGACCCTAAGCTGGTGATTGAGGCCGGTATCGTGGGCCGTGAGATTGAGTGTGCGGTGCTTGATGCGCCCCATGCTCAGCTGCCGCGTGCCTCCTACCCCGGTGAGATCGTGGTGCTAGATGAGCAGCATGATTTCTACGATTTTGAGGCTAAGTACGTTTCTAAGACCTCTGCTGAGACTCGCTGCCCTGCTGATCTTCCGGCTGAGGTGTCTGAGCGTATGCGCCAGCTTGCTGTGGAGGCTTTCTTGGCAGTTGATGGTGAGGGCCTGTGCCGGGCTGACTTCTTCTATACGGAGGACGGCCGCCTGGTCATTAATGAGGTGAATACTATGCCTGGTTTCACCCCGATTTCTATGTACAAGACCATGTGGGAGAACACTGGCCTGGCCTACGAGCAGCTCATCGATGAGCTGATTTCTTTGGCCTTGGAACGCCCCTTGGGCCTGCGCTAGTAGCCCTTGCCTTTATGGGGGTCGGTGATGGTGTCATCGACGTTGGTACACTGCTTCTGCTGGGGTATCTGGGCTACTGCCGATGATAGTTCTGCAAGGACGGTAGATGATGAGACTTGATCCGTGTCGAAAGTGACCTGCAGGGCGGGGTCTCGTCCGAAGGTTTCGGCAACCCAGGTGCCGGTGGCTGTGTGCTCGGTGGCCGCAGCTAGCTCATCGTCGGTGGGTTTAATAATCCAGTCAATGCCGTTGACTGAGACGCAGGGGTCTGAGACGGGGGCGGTGCTCTGCTGAACTCCGCACTTGAGGATAATGGCGCTGGGCTCACCCCAGGCTGTAGTGGCCTGGGCGGTGGTCTCGCGTTGGGCTAGGCCACTGACGGTTTTGGGCATCGCGACCAGGGCATAGGCACAGGTGGGGTTAGCGGCATCAGGGGCGGGTTCTAGCTGGACAGCCCCAGCCCCGCAGGCAGTTAGACCTAAGACGGTTAGGAAGAGGACGAAGGGTTTGCGCGGTATTCTCACCTGGCTATTGTATATCTTTCCTTTGACCGGGTTTTTCCTTGCACCGGTGTGCCGATGGGGCGGTCTGCTTGCTGAGAGGAAGAAGAGGCGCTAGCAGGTGGGGAAGAGATTCGGTAGGGTAGGGGGTAGCGTTGCCCGCCAGGGGAATGACCCTATATGAGTGGTGGAAGGAGGGGCTGTGAAGAAGAAGGCTTGCTGTGCGGTGGGTTCGGCTCTTGCCCTTACTCTGACCCCTTTCTCTTTGCTGGTGGGGCAGGTTCTTACTGGCCCTCAGAGCGCTTTTGCCGCTGAGTCGGCCACTGATTCTTCACCGACTGCGCCGGTTCTGCCCTCTCAAAGCCCTGGTGCACAGGGGACGGTAGCCCCCAACCCCAGCACCAGTCCCAGCACCAGCCCCAGCCTTCTCCCTTCGGCGGATCCTGCCCCAGCCCCGACACCCAGTGAATCGGCAGAGGCGGTGGTGTCTCCTTCACCTGATCAGACAGCTAACCTCATTGTGACAGATGGGGTTGCTAGCCTGCCGGATGCAGGTACAACAACTTCCCTGCCAGCTCAATCTCCCACAGCTAACCCCACCACAGATGCCCCTGTTGATTCGTCTGCCCCTTCCTCAGCTACCCCAGCTGCTACCCAGCCAGCACTTCTAGCTACTCCCTCGAACCCAGCAGCGGCCTACCCACCTGCCCCACCAGCAGAAGGCTCGTGGCCCCAGGGGCCTGAGGCAAGAGGACTAACAGGCAACACCCCAGAGCTGGCACCTGCCCCAGCGCCACGCGGGCCAGACATCATAGCTAACGGTGTTACCGGCGCCCAAGCCCCGAACCTTAGAGAAACCGAGAATAACCTGGCAGAGACCCTACCAGCGGAGGCAACAGTCCTGGGTATTTTCTCTAGTAGCCAGCAAAACCTAGCCTATGAGGGGGCACCTGAATGGATGGAAGGGTTCTTGAACATTTCGGCTGCCCCCGCAGGTAGCTCATCATCCGCGGACCCCAACCAAGCCGTGGGCGTGGCCGGGGCACAAGCCCAGGGGCACCACATGGGGGCCGGTACCGGGGGCAGCATCTTCCAACGCGGAGGCACCATTGTGAACGGCGCCCGCCCCCTGCTCATTTTTACCGGCATTGCCACAGCGGGCCTCATGCTGGTGGTCTTTAACTTTGTGTGGCGTAACCGTGCGCCCAAGAACTAGGAGCCCCCGATGACGACGGTAGCCCAGATGAGCGAAGGGCAACTTCTTGCCCTCTTTTTACCCATTCTTGCTGCCCACAACCAGCAGGTGGCAGACGTCCGCGCCAAAAAAGATGTACCCGGTGCCCTCGTGCTGGGGCCAGGGGACGACTCAGCAGTCCTAGACTTGCGAGGTGGGCTGACCGTCATGAGCACCGACACCCAAACAGAAAACCAGGACTTCCGCCAGCACTGGCCCTCAGGGTACAGCACCGGCGGGTACGAGGTGGGCTGGAAAGCCGCCACCCAAAACCTCGCCGACATCGCAGCCATGGGCGCCACCCCCATCACCCTACTGGTTTCGCTGACCCTCACCCCTGATACCCCTACAAGCTGGGTGCAGGACTTTGCCCGCGGAATCACCGAATCCTGCACAGCCCAGGGGGCTAGCACCTGCACCATCGCCGGGGGAGACATGGGCTCAGGCAGCGAAATCTCGGTGACAGTGACCGCCGTGGGCCTCACTGACCGGCCCATCACCCGAAGCGGCGCCCAGCCAGGGGAGGCCATCGTCTTTGCCGGTGCCCTGGGCATAGCCGCAGCCGGCCTGGCCCTACTAGACTCACAGCCCTTTACTGCCACTCAGGAGCTAAGTACCTGCGTCCTGGCCCAGCAGCGCCCCCGCTCACCCCTAGCCCTGGGAGCCAGTGCGGCACCCTACCTGACCTCCCTCATGGACGTCTCTGACGGCCTGGTGCGCGACAGCGGACGAATTGCTGCCGCCTCAGGGGTAGCCCTTGACCTTAACTCAGCAGCCCTGGCCCCCTGGGCGCAGAAAGTGCACCCGGCAGCTGCCCTACTAACTGGCGGCCAACCAGAGCGCGCAGAGGCCCAAGCCCTGCGCTGGGTGCTGACCGGCGGGGAAGACCACGGCCTGCTAGGCACCTGCCCCCCAGAGCAGATACCGCCGGGATTTACTAGAATTGGTACGGTACAGACAGGTGACGGTATCACCCTTGATGGCCGCACCTACACCGCGAAAGGATGGGATCACTTTGAGGCAGGTTCCCGCTGACTGGTGGCTGAACTGGCTACTGCGCGCGCGCACCCAGCTCATGGAACACCGTTCCCTTCTCAACCGCATCAACGTCTTTCCCGTAGCTGATGCCGACACCGGGGCGAACATGGTCGCCACCCTGGGGCGGGCAGCTGACACCGCTGGAATGGCGGACGAACCCACCCTCGCCCTTGCCGCGCGTGCAGCCCTGCGCGGGGCCAGAGGCAACTCTGGAACCCTGCTCGCTGTGTGGCTGCTGGGACTGGCAGAAGAGCTGGGGGAGGCCGGGCAACTGCCGCCCTCCACCGTCCACCCCCTGACCCCACAGGCGCTCGCCGCCGCCTGGGAACGCGGAGCCCAGCAGGCGTCCGCTGCCCTCAGCCAGCCAGCAGATGGCACCATGCTGACCCTCATGCAGGCTCTTGCCACCTGCCCGCTGCCAG
>JAXFPK010000042.1:0-12139 GCA_034179845.1 Rothia sp. (in: high G+C Gram-positive bacteria)
CGCACAATACAAAGCAGATAAACTGGTTTTATCTTAAGGATGACAGCAAACAAGGCGGGGCAACCCCGGTAGCCGCTTACTACCAGAGTCGCCCCTTGCTGTAGGACCTCTCGAATGAACGGTTCGATAGCTTCCAAAAGCTTTGCTACAGCTCCGATGAGTATTGCAGTAGCGACGATTCTGACTGCAATCTTGTCGGGGCTGTTTTTCTTAGCCTTGCTTTTAGCCACAGCCATTACCTCCTCTCTGGTCTCACACTCGCGGAGATTTTTCTTAAGGATGGATGTACCGCGTGGAGTCCACGAGAGAGGCAGTTCAACTCTATCAAGCAGGCCTTGGGGTCTACCTGCGATAATAGAGCCCATGCGCCGAATCAACCGTCACCTTGCCCCCAAGCCCCTGCCCCAGCGCAACGGGATTGACGCCGTCTCTTTTGTGCTACCCGACGCGGGCAATCCCGAGGACGATACCCTGGGCGCAAGCACGGTGCTGGATTACCTGGTGGCCCGCTTCTACCCCCACGAACGAGCCCTTTTCACCTCCCGCTTCGACCGCAAAGAAGTCAAGGACGCCGACGGGCAGTCAGTTGCCCCCGATGCCCCCTTGGCGGGGCAAAAGATTTGGTACTACCGGGAACTGGGTGTAGAGAAATTCGTACCCTTTGACATGCCGGTGCTCTATGAGGATGAATGGGTCCTAGCCATTGACAAGCCCCACTTCCTACCCACCACCCCCAACGGATCCTTTGTAGCCCACACGGCCCTCACCCAGTTGCGGGTACGAGAGAACAACCCCGACCTGATCCCCATTCACCGCCTAGATAGGGCAACAGCCGGGGTGGTACTTTTCGCCAAGACACCTGAGGCCCGCGCCCCCTTTCAAACCATGTTCCAACGCCGCGAACTCACCAAAACCTATGAGGCGATTGCAGCCCCTATCCCCGGCCTGGGGGTGGGTGAGAGCCTGACGGTGCGCTCGCGTATTGATAACCAGCATGGGGCCCTCCAGGTAGCTCATACCGGTATTGAGCTTCTACCCGGTGACACGGGCCCCCTGCCGGTAGAAACTAAGGCTCAGAGGCGTGAGCGCCGCAGATCGGGGGCGCCCTTTGAGGGCTTGAACGCCCAGTCGCGTATTACCTGTCTGAAGGTTTTTGAGGTGGCTGAGGGTACCTTACCTGCGGTGTCTGAGGCTAACCCGGCCCTGGATCTTCCGGCGGCGGGTACTGCCTTGGCCCACTATCTTTTGGAACCGCATACCGGTAAGACCCACCAGTTGCGAGTGCACCTGGCGGCGGCTGGGGCCCCCATCCTGGGGGATGTAGTCTACCCGTCCGTTTTGCCCATTGCTGAGGACGAGCCGGCCCTGCCCCTACAGCTTCTGGCCAGGTCGCTGACTTTCCCCCACCCTTTTACTGGTGAGGTGGTGACGGTCAGAAGCAGGCGCACCCTAGCGGTGGGGCCTGCATCATAGCGGCCTACAGGTTCCTAGTGACTTGTAGGTTCGGCCTCTACTATCTGCTCAGTGCTCCTAGCCGGGAGCAGCTGCAACCCACGAATAACCAGGTAGATAGCTACCAGTAGCCATAATGCCGCCAGGGCCCAGGCCACCTGATAAATGGTCACAAAGGGCAGGATTGCTGCGGTTGCTACCAGACCAATGGGCCCGGCCACCTGGCTAATAGCCATGAAGATAGAGAAAGAGCGGCCACGAATCTGATCGGGCACCCCCTCAGTGACCAGCAGGGTCTGGAGGGGGTTCATAATACCCCCGCCCAGACCGGCAACGCCCATGCCTACAATAGCCATCCAAGAAGTTTCTAGTAGGGCCATGCAGAAGAAGCCCAGGGTATAGAAGACCATGCCCACAACCCAGGCCCGGCGGGGGAAAGGAACAACTTTCCCGGCAATAATGCTGGTGACCATCATGCCCACGGCGAAGGCAGACATGGAGGCCCCATACAAACCTGGCTGGTCAATCCCCTGAAAATGTGCCGGTAGCAGCACCATCAGGTAGGGCATGACCAGGGCCATGGCCAGTAAAGCGTTCATGGCCAGCAGGCGAATAACCGGGTAGCCCAGGGCTTTCTTCCACCCGGCAAGCCCCTTGAAAGAATCGTCTGTGGGGCTAGCGGCGGGGCCCTGGGGCTGGCCCTGCACGCCGGGGTTGGTAGTGGCGTCCTGAGTACTATCAGTAAGGACGCTCGCACCCGCCTTCTGCAAACGCAAACAAGCAGTGAGGGCAGCGGCTGCCAGGGAGCAACCGGCCGTAATCCATAGGACCTGCTCAATGGGTAGGGCTGTCATGAGCACACCAGCCAGGGCTGGGCCGACCAGGAAGCTCACCCCACTCAAAGCCTGGTTCCAGCCAGAGATGTGGGCGATTTTCTTACCCGAGGTCGCAGCAACATCACCAACGAGGGCGGCGCGGGCACTCATACCCGGAATATCGCCGACCGCACCCACAATGCCGATAATGATGAACCAGCTCAACGTCAGCCCAAAGACCATATCAACCGCAATCACAGCCATCACCGACAGCCCTGAGATGATATCCGATATCACCGAGACCGGCTTACGCCCCAGGCTATCGACCAGGTTGCCCCCCAAATAGGCAAAGATGAGCGAAGGAACAGCAATGGCAGCAGCCACAATACCGGCAGCAGCCGGGTTGCCGGTGCGCTCTAGCACCAGCCAGGGCCACACAATACCGGCAATAGAGTTGCCCAACATAGACAGGGCAGCAGACGAGAGGTAAATCCAGACGGCAGAAACCTGCCCAGTAGAAGAGGTGCGCATTCACCATACTCTAGCACCTCACCACCCGCTCCCGCATCAGACACAACTAGGCACCCTAGACGGTAGACTAAAACCAACCATGCCCCGGCCCGCCGACGCGCCACAGAAAGAGACGCCATGCACCCCAAGCACCTGCAGCACGCACCCGACCAGCTCGCAGCACTAACCGCCGAGCACCGTCAGGCCCTGGGGCAACGGGCACACACCGCAGCCCACTCCGTCACCCGCCTCTTCGGCCACCGGGTCGCAGGGCTACCTGGCACCCTCTTGGGGCGCACTAGCCACCCCAGCACCAACCGCCGCACCCGGCTCAACAGCGAATGGCACTACTGGTGGCAGGCTCACCTGCTAGATAACCTCCTTGACGCTGGTTTCCGCCAGCTCAGGGCCCCCGGCGGGCAGCAGCAGGCGCAGGCCTCCTTACAAGAAGCCCGGTCAGTGCTACGCGGTATTCAGGTCCGCAACTTCGGTTCCTACCCCAACCACTACTACGACGACATGGCCTGGCTGACCCTGGCCTGCGAGCGCCTCAACCGGCTGGCACTGGCGGTAGAAGGTGATGGTGATTCTGCTGCTCAGGACGCCGCTACCCGGCTCTACCGGGAGCTGGCAGCCGCCTGCACCCCTGAGGTGGGTGGAGGTGCTTTCTGGTCCAAGGATCACGATTTTAAGAACACCCCGGCTACTGCCCCGATTGCTCTGGCTCTGGCGCGGGCTCACCGGTATGAGCAGGCAGCTGCCCTATTGAATTGGTTGCACGCCACTCTCTTTGATGCAGAGCGTAAGCTCTACCTCGATGGGGTTAGGGTTACTGGGCGGGGTGAGCAGGCTGAGATCACCTCGGTAGAGGGTGCCTTGTACACCTATAACCAGGGGCCGGTGCTGGGGGCTTATCTGGCGGTGCTTGATGCTGGGCGGGCTGAGCTGCTGGCGGTTGACCCGGTTGAGCATATCGCTGAGGTTCTTGCCGGCATTGACCGGGAGTTTGGCCGTGACTTTGAGATTTCTGAGGCAGAGACTCTGCGGGTTCTAGCAACCCAGGGTGCCGGGGACGGTGGGCTCTTTACCGGTATTCTGGTGCGTTACCTTGCGGAGGTTGCCACCCACCCCGCCTTGCCGCAGAGTGTGCGTGATCAGGCGCGAGATCTCGTCCTTGCCACCGCCGAGCTTTTCTGGGATGGTCGGCGTGAGTTCGACCCCGACCTGCCCTTGAATGAGCCGGGTATTGATCCCACTGAGATTCGTGGGGAGGCAGTGGCTCTCTTTTCACCCGATGTGACCCGGCATATTTCTCAGGTGCTCAAGCCTGCCCAGCCGGTGGATTTATCAACCCAGTTGCAGGCCTGGATGGCGCTAGAAGCGGCGGCACGGGTTTTCTAGAATAGACAAGATCTTAGGTTTTAGTCAGCTACGGTAATTCTTTCTCCCACAGTATATTTCCGATTCTTGCTTCGTACAGCCGCTGTAGGGGCTAAATTGCCAGCTTTGATAAGGTAGTTAATATCGTTATTGATAGTAGCTCTAGAAACACTAATATTTTGGGCAGAGAGACCTTCTACAATTTCTTGTGACGACAAGCCATCTTCACTGTTTAGAACTAAACCCAGGATAACGGTTCTACGAGCCACAATACTGCTGGATTTACCGGATTTTGGTTGCTCAATAACTGTTTTGTCTCTCTCTTGAGAGATATCAACAGGCGATGAAGAAGGCTCATACTCAGGCAGAAGCGAATAGGTAGACCAACGCCGATCACTGTGTTTTACGATTAGCCCCTTATCTACCAAATCAGATAGCTCTTTCGTCGCATCAGCAGGATGTATCCCCCATGCCTGTAAGTTCTGGTTACTGACAGACCGCCCCGAATGCATCAGAGCCAATACCTGAGTCTGATTTGCTGAAAGGTTATATACATCAAAGCGTTTTAGCCACTGTTTGATTTCATCTCCCATCAAAGCAGAGTGAGGGACGGTAACCTCAACTTCGTTCAAAGTCACGCGAAAAGCAGGCATCTGCATTCCAGCGTTCTTAAGGGAGTGGAAAATACTAGGTATTCCAGACCCTCGGTTTTCAGCGACCATATACCCAGCGTCTGGTAAGGGCGTTGTCGATAAAATCCGGGTTAGTACAGAATTTCTTGAGGATGAAACCCCATACTCTCCAAAGTCAGCAGGATTCACAGCGCCATAGATACCGCCCGCATTACGAATAACCAATCTGTCAGGGTAGAGTTCAACTTGAACCTGCGCACCCCTGGCCTGCTCAGAATAGTCTCGATGCATCAGAGCATTTGCTAAAAGCTCTCTAATTACCTCAATCGGATATTCATATCTGTTTTCTCGTCCAATTCCATCAGAACTGATAACAGATCTACTCCTCATATTGCGAATTAGTACACGGATTGCATCACTTACCATATAGGGAATGGCGCCTGAGCACTGTTGGTTATCTAGAAAGCGCGAACCGTCCTGAGCTGTTTCACCAATATTGGGAGTAGGAAGTACAACTACAGTTAGATCCAGCTGCGGAAAGAAGCTTTGTGGATATGAACCTAGAGCTAAAAGACCAGCAAGAGTAGGAACGACTCTCTTGGATTCTCCGCAACGAACGAGAACGTTTGACCTCAACAAGGCTTCTTCATCGGTCAGCCCCTCAAAGGCTCTCATCTCACGCTCACGAATTACCCTAAGATAGCCTTTCACTAAATCCGGATCAAGGTCTTCGATGCTAGCCCCAAGTACTGGCTCACGGTCATGTAAAGGTTGACGCCGGTTCTCAAGCAATCTGTCTATTTCGTATGAGGTAAGCTTTCGGTCGCCCTCACCTGGACGGGTATACGAGCCCGCATACCTGCCTTTTGTTGTAATGTAATAAGGCTTCTCAGCTAAATTACCTTCCTCAACATCAATACGAACGATTCTCTCTCCGTCTTGCAGGGTCTCAACGGTAATTTCCGCGCTAACAGGAGGGGTTATACCACTTCTGACCATGTCTTCCACCTGACTCATGACTCTCTCAGGTGAAAAATTAGGGGCAGGAAGAACCCCTTTCTCTGGGTCAGTAAGACCTAGAAGAACGGTCCCTCCGGAATCATTTGCAAAGGCAGAGAGCGTCTCAAGAATAGACTTAGGGGCCCCACCTACAGCCTCTTTGACCTCAATTTTTGGACCTTCATACCTTCGAGCACGTAGGCCTTGGATTATTGCCGCAGTGTTGACCGACATAACATCATCCTAAAATTATCTTCCTCAAACATTTTTTAATATGATATGAAAATTTTTAGGATGATGTAACCAGAAGCGAAGCAGGGGCAATCAAGGCCTGCCTTACCTGTTGCACCTCTGCACCATTAAGATACCCACAATCCCTGACGCTAAGCTCGCACCCCACACCACCGAATGTCTCCAAAAGCTTCATAGGTATGTTCTTCCTGCATACCTATGAAGCTTTCGCTTACCCTCAAGAAGCGGGACCACAGCCTCCTTCCGCACTCACCCGGTAGACTTGTGCCCGTGCTCAATACCGAATTTTCTGACCCCACTTTTTCTTTTGAACTAGGCAACCGTCTGGCTGATACAGCCCAGCCCACCGGCCAACAGATTGACGCTAACGGTGGAGCTTTTCTGGGCCGCACCGGTCTCATTCACACCCCGCACGGCGATATTGCCACCCCTGCCTTCACCCCGGTCGGCACTAAGGCAACAGTCAAGGCTGTGCTGCCTGAGGCCATGAAAGATTTAGGTGCCCAAGCCCTCTTGGCTAACGCCTATCATCTTTACCTGCAGCCGGGCACGGACGTCCTTGATGCTGCAGGGGGCCTGGGTAAGTTCATGAACTGGGATGGGCCTACCTTCACCGACTCTGGGGGTTTTCAGGTCATGAGCCTGGGCTCTGGTTTCAAAAAGGTGATTGATATGGGTACCGTGGCCGGTGCTACCGGCGCGGACGGCCGCCCCATCGGTGATGATGATGTGGCGGCGGGTAAAGAGCGCATGGCCCATGTGGATGATGATGGGGTGAACTTTAAGTCCCATATTAACGGCGATATTCACCGCTTCACCCCTGAGGTGTCCATGCAGGTTCAGCACCAGATTGGTGCTGACATTATGTTTGCTTTTGATGAGCTGACCACTCTCTATAATTCCCGCCCTTACCAGGAAGAGGCCCTGGAACGTACCCGCCTGTGGGCCCTGCGCTGTATTGCTGAGCATCAGCGCCTGACCGCGGAGCGAGTGGGGAAACCCTACCAGGCTCTCTTTGGTGTGATTCAAGGTGCCCAGTACGAAGATTTACGCCGTAAGGCCTGCCGTGATCTGGGTGCCATGCCTTTTGACGGCTTTGGCCTGGGCGGGGCGCTAGAGAAAGAAAACCTGGGCACCATTGTGCGCTGGTGCAACGAGGAGCTACCTGAGAACAAGCCCCGCCACCTGCTGGGCATTTCGGAACCTGACGATATCTTCACCGGCATTGAAAACGGTGTGGATACGTTCGACTGTGTCTCTCCCACCCGTGTGGCCCGTAACGCGGCTGTCTATACCCTTGGCGGGCGGGTCAACCTGACGAATGCCCGCTACCGCACTGATTTCTCCCCCATTTTTGAGGGCTGTGACTGCTACACCTGCACTCATTACACCCGCGCCTACCTGCACCACCTCTTTAAGGCCGACGAGCGTCTCTCCGCTACTTTGGCCTCGATTCATAATGAGCGGTTTATTGTGAAGATGGTCGATGATGCCCGCGCAGCCATTGATTCGGGGGAATATTTTGACTACCGCGATGAGTTCTTAGGTAAGTATTACGCTAAGAAGGCCGCCCAGGTTAAGGCCCAGGAGGAGGCAGTTGCCCGTAAGGCCGCTAAGGAGGCTGAGCGGGCTGCCGCTGCCCAGGCCCGCTGGGAGGCTAACATGAAGGCCAAGGCTGAGGCTGAGGCCCGCCGGGCAGCTGAGAGGGCAGCCCAGGAGCAGGATGCTGGGGCGGACGCGTCCGCGCAGGCTAAGAACGACCCACATGAAACCGACCAGGCCGATACGACCAAGAGCACCAGCAAGGAAAAGTAGAGTATGAACGACTTTAAGATTGAAGACCTCACACCTGAGGAGACCATCACCTACCGCCACGAGTTCGCTGCTACCCCGCAGCAGGTCTTTGAGGCTTTTACTAACCCGGCACTTTTTATTAAGTGGTTTGGGCCTGCTGATTGGAAGATCATTCCCAACACCCTGACCCTGGAGCCGGTGATTGGTGGCCGCAAGCAGTTCGTCATGCGTCATAAGGATCAGGCTAAGTTCCAGGCCCCCATGTACATGCGGTTTGTGACCTTAGCTGAGCCCCACACTATCGAGTACCGGGAGGCTTTGCCTACCCCGTCCGGCCAGCCCTCAGATACTCTGATTGGTTTGCGCCTTGAGCTGGAGGCAGGTACCGCCGTAACCGAGGACGGCGTCGGCGAGGGTACAATTCTCAAGCTCACCCAGGGGCCCCTACCTGCCGGTGCGCACGAGCAGACCCTGGCCTCCTGGCAGGGCTCCTTCGGTAAGCTGGCCAAGTTGCTTTCAGCCTAGATACCTTCTCACGCTTACATTTAAAAGTGCACGTGCCCTCCGCTGATAGCAGGGCACGTGCACTTTTACTAGGGGCCTCAGGTTATGAGGCCTTAAGCTCAAAAACTCGATCGCACATGTGCGCTACCTCGGGGTCATGGGTAACGATTACAAGAGTTTTACCATATGCACGATGGAGGTGAAGCATCTCATTCATAGCTACCATAGCAAGTTCCTTATCTAGAGAGCCGGTTGGTTCATCAGCCAGTATCAATTTTCCAGGCTTTAGAAGGCACCTAGCCATAGCTACTCGCTGTTGTTCTCCACCTGATAAAGTAGCTACCTTTTGATGAACAAGATGTTCTATAGAAAGCTGTTGAAGCACTTCCATGATTCGATTATTTTTCCAAATTTTCGATTGGTTTACATAATTCATACCCATCAAAATATTTTGCATTACAGTCTGAGAAGGAATAAGAGCAAAGCTCTGAAAAAGATAGTTGATAGTGTTGCGGCGGAGTAGCATTGCTTTGCGAGAATGGACTCCAGGTGCTGCTTCGCCTCCCAGATGCAAGGTACCTGAATCTGCTGACTCGAGTAGGCCGATAATGTTAAGCAACGTTGATTTTCCTGACCCAGACTTACCGATGATTGCTAAAGAGCCACCTTCTGGAACCTGCAATGAAATTTTATTAAGTACTGTCCTTCCAGCAAAACTTTTTGAAATATTCGAAAATTCAAGAAAATTTTTCATATTATCTACCTACGATTCCTTGATAAGACTCACCATATGTGAGTAAGCAAATTTCCTAGAAAGCATGTACAGTAGCGCGGGCTGCCCAGCTAGCATCAAAAGAGAAACGAGCGATCCTACTCGCGATCCGATAACAATCATAGCCACCAGACCAAGCATATTTATCAAAATAACGAGTAAGAAAGTCAATCTGAAAGAAGACCAAAGGGAGTGGCCTAACAACCTGGAAACGGCTATATAATTTCGAAAAATAAGTGAATAAAGCATAGCAAATGCTATTAGTGCAAAAATGACGATAAGCCCAAGGAGCAACGTTATTGTACCGAAAAATTGGAGGTACTGGTATATGCTCTTCTGCAGACCAGCCACAAAGCTTTTAGACGAAATGAAGATAGGCTGGTTATCATCTAGGTCGAAACGCTCCAAATAAGACTGAGAAGTATATTTCTGAACTGCTTCGTCTGAAAGTTTTATATAACTATCTGCTAGTCCAGAGGCAACTAAGCTCTCTGTCTCAAAGTAGGTCATGTTAGCAGCTGTTGCAACGTAAATAACTACATCAGAGCTAAGGAACTCTTTTTCTGGGTCAGTACTCCAAGTAAAAATCTCACTATCGAGAGAATAGTCTTCAACATAGGTCCTCGGATTCTGTGTAAAAGCTGTGGTTATATTTTGCTCTGCATTCCCCTTCCGCTGGGCTTCTTGTTCCAGCCAGTTAGTCAATGAGGACTTATCCTGAGAGCTAAAATGTTTGGGTAGCAAGAATACTTGTTCCCCGGTTTCAGCCCGCTGAAGAGTAGCTGGTGGAATTTCTATACCAATTTTGTACAGGTAGCTAGGAGAAGCTGCCATATACCAGAACTCCCGATTCGGGGTTTCTTCACCGAGGGCCTTCCATTGTTGTAGGAGTTCCTGGTCTATGTAATAGGTATTGACCAGCGACACACCGTTTTCTTTCTCAATTGAGGTATACCACTCGTAGAAATCTTCAGCTAAATCTGTGGATTGGCCAGTGAAACTCACGCTATCTGAACCGGTAGCTTGAGAGTAAAGAATATATTGGTCGGCAACGCTGTCCCATTCTTTTTGCACTGTAGCTATTTTATTTACTTCTTTGAGCGGAGCATCAAGAAATGATGCGGTAGCGTAAAGCCCTACTGTGGTTGTCATAAACCCTAAGGCTAAGAGAACTGCAAAGACCTTTTGTGGCTTATAACCGCGAACCGCATGAATAGGCTTTACGCCTAATACAGGCAGCGATGACAGAAAAAAACTAGTAATAGTAATACCAATAGTAAGCATGAGAGGGTAAATCATGCCGGGAAGCATCGCAAGATTTACTCCGAAATCTTTTACGGTAAACCAGTTGCCGAGAGCCGTTAGCAGTGAGGCTGGTATAAAAGTGTAGACTATAGGCTTGGCGAGGTTAATTAAGTAGTTAGTTTTTGACCAGCCTAAAATGAGATAGGCTCCAAGCTCTTTTGTACCCTGAGTAATATAGACAAAGAGAACTAAAGTAAATAGGGCGGATACTGAAAGTAGCGAGATGAGAATAAATATAGGCAATAAGCTAGTACTCTGATTGCTCCCGGAGAGGGGATTTAAAAGTTTATCTTGGCTGATGCCACTTATCGCTGAGAGTTCTTGAAGGAAAACATGAAAATCATCTTCACTAAAACCGTACAGGAAGTATTGCCCATTAATTGTATCCGTTTCCTCCACCATGTCTGAAAGTTTTCCTACGCTCAGATTTGGCCCGAAGATAACCTCAGGTAGTTCCTGCAGGGTATTTTCTTCTACTGTGTAGAGTCCAAGAGTTTTCCCTTGATTAGATACTAGGAGAGACGCCATATTTTCAGTATTCAGAATACTTACACCCAAATAGTTTAGCTCTGGCAACTTACTAAGATTGTTGGGGTCGGCGAGTAGGCCGAGATGGGTTCCGTCAGCTGACCCATCGGCAGCGGATAGTTTTTTATCTGCTCTTATGAGAGCTGCCTGCTCTTGAAGAATTTTTTCGTTTAAATACCTCTCAACCTGAGCAACTTGGTCGGAGCTTAAATCTGAGATTGTAAAGCTCCTCCCCTGATCCAGATAGTTGGTGATTGCTTTCTCATAACCGTCTGCTCGTATGACGGAGAAAAGAGCTACATTCACAATAGCTAGCAACAGCAGTAAGGCGCTGACACAATATTTAAGAGCATGGGGCATGGTACTACTTGTTTCCTTTTGTTTTGTTTAATTAACCGCGGCAGTTCCAGTAGGCGGTTGCCAGATTCCAACCAACATATTGAACAGCTGTTGCCTGAACACCTGGCCGCTTCCATCCCGAAAAGGTGGTATTTGCAGTTGCGGAGTGTTCATATGCACCGCTTTGGACGCTAGAGTAGCTGTTGACACCATAGCTGCGCCCATAATCCCAGCTCACTGCACTGCCCTTATAATATACAGTTGCGGCTTCAGCAGCCGTTCCGATACCTGAAGTGGCTGCAAGTGCTAAAGAAACTCCTGCTACTACTTTTAGAACTTTATTCCTCATCTAAATTAACTCCTTTGTAATTTCTCAATAAATAATAAGTAGCACCATGCTAGCGCCAACATGTATTGTAGCAGCTTATAAATTCTAACAGTGCATGAGTTAAGAATTATTAAGATATCCCTCTTAGTAAGTTTTTAATCTACTGAGCCCTTAAGAGAGTGCTTTTCTTATCTGCTTTTGCTTCGTTGAAGGCTGATCAGGCTTCGCGTGCTTATTACGATCGCAAGTGTGCGGAGGGTAAGCGGCATAATCAGGCGGTGATGGCGTTGGCTCGTAAGCGGTTGAATGTTTTGTTTGCGATGCTTAGGGATGGGTGTTTTTATGAGTCTCGTGTGTCGGTGGGGGTTTGACGAAAACTATAGAAGCACCCCCCGTGTCTACGCTCGCTATTCGCGGGGAAGTCAGACGGCTAAACAAGCTGCACAACGTGTAGGTGTTTCTGAACGCACTGCACAACGTTGGACTTCTCGTAGCCGTGCTGACTGGCTGGCTGAAAAAGCCCAAGAGC
>JAXFPK010000061.1:0-2869 GCA_034179845.1 Rothia sp. (in: high G+C Gram-positive bacteria)
TCTCACACCCCCGCAAGAGGGTGATATATGCCCGAAAAACCAACTTTCTATAACGATTCGGTATACATCGTTACCAAACCGTTATAGGCTGTTCAGAGTCCAATCAGCTTCCGAGGGAAGCATGGGAGCCCACAACCCCACACCTGGGCCACCCAGCAGTAGCAGCAACCCGGCTGCGAAATCTCAAGAAGAGACGAAAGGTACAACATTGCGTCGTTCACTCTCCGTAGGTGCGGTAGGCATCATCCTGTCCGGTGCTGTTCTAGCAGCAGCAAACGCATCAGATAATGAAGCACCGCAGACCACCGTAGACAACGGTGCAACCGTTTCAACCCCCCTACTCAAGTCATTCGCCGTTGCCGGTGAAGGCAAGGTCGTTGACTGGGGCGTACCCGAATACGTCGTGGCCCCCGAAAAGCCCGTTGAAGCAACCCCCGTCATCGAAGAAGCTCCCGCAGCTGAAGAGGCACCCGTAGAGGAAGCCCCCGCTGTTGAAGAAGCACCGGTTGTTGAAGAAGCTCCCGTTGTAGAAACCCTCGTCACTGTTCAGGCAGAAACCATCGAGGTTGTAGAAGCAGCTCCCGCTCCTGCCCCCGTTGAAGAAGTTGCAGCCCCCGCACCCGTTGAGACTGTAGCTCCCGTAGCAGCCCAGGCACCCGCCGCACCCGCTGCAACCCCCACTCTTTCCACCGCCACCAACCAGGCCAAGCGTGACGCTGTTGTAGCAGCCGCCCTCGGCGCTGCCGCAGTCAACGCACAGACCGACTGCACCATGCTGGCAACCAACTCACTGCGCGCCGCAGGCATCAACTTCCACGGCTGGCCCATGGACTACATGTCACTCGGCACCGTTACCGCCAACCCCCAGCCCGGCGACCTGGTCCTCTACCAGTCCAACGGCTTCGGTCAGCAGCACATCGCCGTTTATATCGGCAACGGCCAGGCCGTACACGGTGGCTGGAACGGCATCGGCACCACCGTCTTCTCGGTCAACCTGCCCACCGCGTCCGCACCGATCTTCGTATCACCTGCTGGTTACAACAACTAAACCAGCCGCCTCGCGCGTCTTTACGTAAGAAAACCCTCGAACCCACTAGGGATCGGGGGTTTTCTGCTACCTAACTAACCTGCAACAAACATGACGAGCAGGCCTTCCTACACCCCTGGCCTGTACCCCGGTGAACACCCCAGCAGAATGTCATAAAGGCGTAACCTTAATTCCCTGCCTCGCAGATAAGAGGTATAGGCTCTATAGGTAGGATTTTTGATATTGAAGGGAATCACCGTGGCAGGCTTCACCACCCGCGCAATCCACGCCGTGCACACCAACGAAGAGCAAGCCGTGGTGCCCCCCGTCTACACAGCCACCACTTTCGGCCAACCCACAGACGGCACCGAAGGCCCCTTCGAATACCAGCGCGGTGGCAACCCCACCCGCTCCAAGACAGAAACCACCCTCGCCGCCATTGAGGGTGCCCAATACGCCTACCTCTACGCCTCCGGTATGGGTGCCACCGCCGCAGCCATGGGAATCCTCGAACACGGCCAAACCCTTATCATGGGCATGCCCGTCTACGGCGGCAACTACCGTTTTGCCACCATCGAACTGCCCAAGCGCGGCGTCAACCATGAACTAATCTACGACCCCTCCGCCCTCTGCGACGCTCACTTTGAAGGGAAAAACGTGGGCATGGTCTTCATTGAGACGCCCTCCAACCCCACCCTGCGCGTCACCGACATCAAAAAAGTGGCCGACCTAGCCCACCGCCACGGGGCCCTGCTAGTTGTCGACAACACCCTCATGACCCCTTACCTACAAAAACCCCTCGACCTGGGCGCAGACATCGTGGTGCAGTCCGCCACCAAGTACCTGGCCGGGCACGGTGACCTGCTCGCGGGCGTCGCCAGCACCAATAAGGCAGAGTTAGCTGACAAGCTTTTTAAGGCCCAGCTGATCTCTGGCGGTGTGCTCTCACCCATCGACTCCTACCGTCTGCTGCAGAACGTCAAAACCCTGGCCCTGCGCATGGAGCGCCAGCAGGCCAACGCCGCCACCCTGATTGAGGCTGTCGCTGCTCACCCCGCCGTTGACACCGTCTATTTCCCCGGCTCCTACAGCGCCGAAGAAGCTGAAATTCAGGCCGAACAGGCCACCGGCAAGGGCGCCCTCTTCTCCTTCACCCTCAAAGAAGGCCGCGACATCAAGGCCTTCCTCGATGCCCTGCAGGTCTTCACCTTCGCCGTCTCCCTCGGCGGCATTGAGTCCCTGGTCTGCCTACCTACCACCATGACCCAGGGCGCCTACTCCCAAGAAGACCGCGACGACGCCGGCCTCACCACCCGCCTGGTGCGCGTAGCCGTCGGCATCGAGGACGTTGAGGACCTGCGTGCCGATATCATCGGCGCCCTCGACGCCGCCTAGCCTTCCTTTTCCACAACACAATCACCGAAAGGTAAACCCATGCAGAACATCACTCGCCGTACCGCGCTCTCCGCAGCTGGCGCGTCCGCCCTTGCCCTTGCCCTGGCCGCCTGCGGCTCCTCATCCTCCTCCACCTCCGGCTCCTCCGCAGCTGCCGACAAGCTGCAGGCCATCAAGGACGCCGGCAAGATCCGTATCGGCTTCGAAGGCACCTTCGCCCCCTGGAACTACCACAACGAAGCCGGCGAACTCGTCGGCATGGAAAAGGAAATCGGCGACCTGATCGCCGCCGACCTGGGTGTTACTGCCGAATACACCGAAACCCCCTGGGACTCCCTGATCGCCGGTGTGGATGCAGACCGCTACGACATTGTGATCAACAACGTCTCACCCACCGAAGAGCGCAAGCTCAAGTACGACTTCTCTAACCCCTACGTCGCCTCAGAA
>JAXFPK010000140.1:0-11842 GCA_034179845.1 Rothia sp. (in: high G+C Gram-positive bacteria)
ATCCGCATGGCAGGCGACATCCCCGCAGTTATCTACGGCCACGGCGAAGAGCCCAAGCACGTAGTCCTGCCCGGTCACGCAACCACCATGGCAGCCCGCGTCCCCAACGCAATCCTCGAACTTGACATCGAAGGTGACTCACACCTGGCCATGATCAAGGACATCCAGCGTCACCCCATCCGCCCCGAACTGCAGCACATCGACCTGCTGACCGTTAAGCGCGGCGAGCGTGTTGAGATCGAGGTTCCCGTACACGTTGAAGGTGAACCCGCCGTTGGTGCCGTTGCAAACCAGGAAGAAACCGTGCTGCTGGTTGAAGCAGACGCCCTGAAGGCACCTGAAGCTCTCGTTGTTAACATCGAAGGCCGCGAAGCAGGCGCACACGTTCTGGCTTTCGACGTTGAACTGCCCGCTGACGTCACCCTCGTAGCAGATGCAGAACTGCTGGTTGTTAACATCTCCGAGCCCGCTGAACTCGACGTCCCCGAGGTCGGCGAAGAAGGCGAAAACGCACCCGAAGGTGCTGAAGCAGACGCTAAGGTAGACGAAGCTAAGTAAGCCCCGTAGCTACCTCGCACATCTTGTAAGGCCCGTACCGTAGTTAAAACGGTGCGGGTCTTCTTCACTCGATAGACTCTTTACATGCTTACCGGATTCTTGCGCCGTAGGAAGGGCGAAAATATGTCAGATGCTTGGCTCATCGTTGGTCTGGGGAACCCTGGCCCAGAGTACGCTGTAACCCGTCACAATATCGGGCAGATGGTGCTCGATGAATTGGCAAACACCGTTGGCGGTAAGTTCAAGAAGCATGGCAAGGCTCGTGCCCAGGTTTTAGAAGGACGCCTGGGTGTGGGCGGCGCGAAAGTTGTGCTGGCAAAGCCTCTCACCTACATGAACGTATCGGGCGGACCTGTCTCTGCCCTAGCCCAGTTTTACGGCATCGACCCCGAAAAAATCATCGTGGTGCACGATGAGCTGGATATACCTTTTGACTCCATCAAACTGAAAATCGGTGGGGGAGAGGGCGGCCATAACGGCCTGCGTGATATTAGCAAGGCCCTGGGGACTAAGAACTATTACCGGGTGCGTACGGGTATTGGTCGCCCTCCGGGGCAGATGCAGACAGCCGATTTTGTGCTGAAGCCTTTCACTACAGCAGAGAAGAAAGATTTACTTTTCCTCATCTCTAATGCGGCTCATGCTGCAGAGATGCTGATTAAAGAGGGCCTCTTGGGCGCTCAACAGCGCTACCACGCAGCGTCATAGCATCAGCCAGCACGTTTCTAGCCGAGAGCTAAGCCCTATAGCGTAGCCTTACTACCAATTCCGCCCCGCAGGGAATAGGCTAGAAAAATGTGCCGTTATATCAGGCGTACCCAATGGAAAGGTAAACACAGTGGCTAGCCAATACCGCACCCCAGCCGGGGCAGAGCTCACCAATGAGCTCGTTACCGAACTACGCAAGGACTACCCCATCCTCAGTCGTGAGGTCAACGGCCGTCCCCTGGCCTACCTCGATACCGGAGCCACCAGTCAAAACCCCCTGCAGGTACTGGATGCCGAACGTAACTACTACCTCGGCGTCAACTCAGCCGTCCACCGCGGTGCCCACACCCTGGCCGTTGATGCCACTGACGCCTTCGAGGACGCCCGCCGCACCGTAGCCTCCTTCATAGGCGCAGCAGAAAACGAACTCGTCTGGACCTCCAACGCCACCGAAGCTATCAACCTGCTCACCTACTCCTTCGGCAACGCATCCGCTGGGATAGGTGGGCAGGCCGCTACCCGCTTTGCCCTAGGGGAGGGTGACGAGATCGTCACCACCGAGCAAGAACACCACGCCAACCTCATCCCCTGGCAGATCCTGGCTGCCCGCACCGGGGCGAGCCTGCGCTACATCCCCGTCACCGATGAAGGGCTCATTGACTACGAAGCTGCCGAGAAAATCGTCACCGAACGCACCCGCGTCCTTACTTTCACCCACGTCTCTAACGTGGCAGGGTCCATCACCGATGTAAACTTCATGGTCTCCCTGGCCAAAAAAGTTGGGGCGCTCACCGTACTGGATGCTTGCCAGTCAGTGCCGCATATGCCCGTAGACGTCAAAAAACTCGGCGTAGACTTCGCAGCCTTCTCCGCCCACAAAATGCTCGCCCCCACCGGAATCGGTGCCCTCTACGGCCGTAACGAGCTACTAGAGGCCATGCCCCCCTTCCTCACCGGCGGGTCCATGATCACCAAGGTCACCATGACCGAAGCCAAATGGATGCCCGCCCCCATCAAATTCGAGGCAGGAACCCAACGCGTCTCCCAAGCCGTCGCCTGGGCCGAAGCCATCCGCTACCTCCAGCACCTAGGCATGGAACAAGTCCACGCCTGGGAAACCAAACTGGGGCAGCTCCTAGCTGAAGGCGTCAGTTCCATTCCCGGCGTCCGCCTCATAGGGCCAGCAGCCGACCAGCCCCGCGCAGGGCTCACCTCCCTCCACCTTGATGGAGTGCACCCCCACGACGTCGGTCAGCTCCTTGACGAACAAGGCATCGCCGTGCGCGTAGGCCACCACTGCGCCCAACCCCTCCACCGGGCCCTGGGCATCACAGCCTCCACCCGCGCCTCAGCCTACATCTACAACACCACCCACGATGTAGAACGCTTCATCGAAGAACTCTCAAAGGTACGCCGCTACTTCGGCTACACCGACTAACACCAACCAGCCACAGAAAGAAGAAACAGCATGAGCGGCCTTGAACAGCTCTACCAGCAGATCATTCTCGAACACTCCAAGCAGCGCTCCGGAGAAGGCCTCATCGACCCGGCAGCTGGAACCTGCACCGCCACCAACCACCAATACAACCCCACTTGTGGCGACGAGATCAACCTGCGTGTCATCCTCAAAGACGACCAGAAAACTATCGACTCCATCTCCTGGGAAGGTGACGGCTGTTCCATCTCCATGGCCGCTGCCTCCGTCCTCTCAGAGATGGCCCCTGGCATGAGTACCCAAGAATTTCAAAAGCTCATCGATGACTTCCGCGAAATGCTCCGTTCCCGCGGCCAAATCGAACCCGACGAAGAAACCCTGGGCGATGCTGCAGCCTTCGCCGGTGTCTCCAAGTTTGTTGCCCGCGTCAAATGCGCCATGCTCTCCTGGGTGGCTGCTGAAGAAGCCACCAAGGAAGCCAGCAAACCCTAACCGGTACTGTCCCCCAAAGTGACCCCGCAAGTGTCCTTACCCTGCCGCGCACCTTAACGTAGGGTTAAAAGCGAAACACACCTGTGCTAAAGAGTTGCGCGTTCGCACCGCGCCCGCTCTCATACATTCTTAGGGGAAAATATGAACATCGGTTACGCTGCTGGAGCCTTCGACCTATTTCACGTAGGCCACCTCAATATTCTGCGCCAGGCCAAGAAAAACTGCGACTACCTCATCGCTGGGGTAGTCTCTGACGAGATGCTAGAACTCACCAAAGGGCGCAGGCCCATGGTGCCCCTAGCCGAGCGCATGGAAATCGTTGCCCACATCGACTTTGTGGACGAAGTACGCGCCGAAACGGTAGTCGACAAACTCGAAACCTGGGAGCAAGTAGGCTTCAACACCTTCTTCAAGGGAGATGACTGGAAGGGAACCCCTCGCGGCATCGACCTGGAAAAGCGCTTCGCCCAGGTCGGTGTGCAGGTTGTCTACTTCCCCTATACCTCCCACACATCTAGCACCCAGCTACGGCAAGCCCTGGAAGCTCTCAACACCCCCATAGCAGCCGCAGCCTAAAAGGGTCAAAGACCACACAAAAGACAAGGACGCCCCGCCCTCCTTCCTCTATTCGTTAGGGGAGTGGAGCGCGGGGCGTCCTGGGTATCTAGAGGCTCCTAGTAGTTAGCCTTAATGTACTCTTCTGCGCTGGTGCCCAGAGTTGAGAAGACACGGCCAATCTGAGGCTCAGCGGCAGCAGCAATCTTCTTGCCCACCAGAGGAATAGAGCACTTGACCTCACCATCGACCTTAACCTCGGTGGTCTCACCGGCAGGGGTGAGGGTCTGGGTTGCCTTACCGGTAACGGGAATACCCTTAACAGATACCTCAGAATCTACGGTGCGAGAACCATCGGCTGCAGGGGCTGAGACACGGTCAACCTGTGAAACAGCGACACCGTTTGATACACCAGGGATTTTCTTGGCCATATCAGGGATACGGTCTGCGGGGATAGCGCGCACAGTGGTAGCAGTGAAAGCACCAGCGGGATCCCCATCAAGAGAGAAGGACTCGAAGGAGATGCGGACCTTTTCGCTGGCGAAACGAGCGAAGTTCTCATCTGCAAAAGCGCGAACTACATCGTCGATAGAAGCGTTGATAGTGGTTGAACTCTGAACAGCCATGGGCTCTCTCTTTCAGGGGCGGTGATAAAAGGGTCGTACCCTATTCTACGGGGTCGGCTTGAGGGCGTGAAAGCGTGGGGCGGCCTTGCTTACTGAGAGCGGAATCCGGCGATAATCTGCCCGGCCCGGCGCAAAAAACCGCTGTTGTCGGCAGAACCTAAGTCTTCTAACTTCGCTGAGAGGTTATCTGAAGCCTGATCACTACCGGGAACCCGGTAGGTGCCCCGCAGCGAACCGGGGTCGGCAAAGGCCGCGTCCAGCTTATTGCAGAGATCTTCAGGGCTGGTGACCACGATAGTTTCACCGTGACTTTCCATCACCCGGGAGAACTCTACCTGGTGGTTATCAACGACCTCATCGAGATCAGCCACCCGGGGTACAGCCAAAGGAATAGCTCCAACCTCACGGGCATCAAGAATGGAACCAGGGCCACCCTGGACCAGCACCACCTTAGCGGACCGGTAGAGATCAAGTAGCTCAGCGCGCGGCATACGCTCCACAGCCTCCGCATGCTGGGGCGGGGCCGTAAAACCGTGCTGCACCAAAGCTCTTACCTGGGGTCGGTCCGCCAGGTAGGTATCAACCCAGGTGATGAGACGATCAAAGTGGTGGTGGTCGGTGCCCAAAGAGACAACTAGGTCGTAGGCTTTAGCCGGGTTTAGGGCAGGTTCAAAAGCGTCTGTCACAGGAGCCTCCTAAAGAATATGGCCAATATTGACGGCTTCGGGGAAGGTCTTCTTCTGCTCCTCCCACTGCACCACAAAAAGGTCGCTCATGGGGTAGCACATGCGCCCGGTGAGAGTGGGCATGGTGATACGGTCGTAGGCCTCAATAAAAACGGTTTTGATGCCCAGTAGCTTGGCAATGATGAAGAAGGGAACAGCTACCGCAGCCCCGGTAGAAATCACCGCATCGGGCCGCTCTTTGCGCAGCACCCGCCAGGCTACCCTCACATTGCGAATCGCATTAGGGATATTACGGGTGGTGGGGAAATGCACCCAGTAGGTGCGCTCGCCGTCCAGGGCTGCTTTGACTTCCGGTAGCTCGAAGGTTGCCCAGGCACGGTCGTGTTCTTTCCAGAATTTATCGAGGGCTATGAGCTGGGCTAGGTGGCCGCCCGCGCTTGCAGTGAGAAGTACTTTCATGGCTATTTATTTCTGGGTGGGAGTATCGAAGTAGACGGGAATGACCTGAGTTGTGCTAGCTGGCGTCATCTCATCAAAGAGCCTTTGGACGCTCTTGAGCCTGCTCTGAGACGTGAAGGGTAAGAGCAGCACTCGGGTGTGATCGGCAGCAAGCAGTACCTTGGCAACTGATGCTGATTCAGGTGCTTCAATGAGCACCGGGGCATTCTGGTCGATGTAGTCCTGAAGGTTGCCTAACCCCAGGGCGTTGAAAGTAGCAGTATCTGTCAGCACGTAGCTGTTATCGGTAAGGAGGTCGGTCAGCAGGGAAGTCAGCGAGGCTGCTACATGGGGGGTGGGGGAGAAAATCGTCACCCCCTGCAACTCTGCCTGGGTGAGGCGCCCATCTGCTAGGCCGATGCGGCGTAAGAGGTGGGCAGCTGATTCATGTTCAGCCTCGCGGCTGATAACGGAAACAGGGGAGCCTGAAATTTCTGCCAGGCGTTCGGAATAGCCCAGGGTAGGGTTGGCCCGGTCTACCAGATAGGCCAGGAAAAGACCGAGCAGCAGGCCCATAGCCGCGCCGATAAAGATGGTCTGGGCCAGACTGAAGTTTGAGGGTTCACTGGGCACCTGGGCCTCTGAGATGATAGTGCCACTCTCAGTGGAAGTCGCTTCGAGGGTAAGAATCGCCTGATCAACGAGGGACTTATCCATGCCCTGTGAGACAGCGTCAATGTTTTCTCGGGTCTCTTCACGGCTAGCACGCAGGGTATGTGAACGGTGATTCAGGTAGGCACGAGCAACAGTGTTAGCGATATCTGCAGCTTCATCAGGGTTCTTGGCATTGACGATAACATCAAGAATGGTGCTATTTGAGTGACCGGCAGCAGTAACCTGCTCTTTCAAATCTGCCACATCCATACCCAGCTCATCCGCCGCTGCCTGCAAGACCACACGAGATGAGGCGATAGCTTCTTCCGTATCCATATCGATAGAACTGAGAGCAGCGCGCAGGCCACTGGCACCGGCACTAGGCTGAGTGACGTTCACAACGGCCTTCGCCTCATACGATTGGGGCAAAGCTAGACCCGCTACCGCCCCCAAAGCTGCAAAGATGAGAGTCGTCATCACCACAACAAGCTTGTGTCGTAGGATGCGGCGGGCAGCAGCCCCCAACGAAACGGGGGTGGTCTGCTGACCGGTGGCTCTAACTCGTGAAGAGCGTTCCATAGATGTTCCTTCCCTAGGAGTGTATGGGCCTAGCGGCGAAGTTTACGAGTGATTGAACTGACGAGAGCTTCCAGACCAACTGCCTGACGGAAGCGATAAATAAGCGCCAGATAAAGAGGAATAAGAAGCAGCACATAGATAGCCACAGCTAACAGACTCTGCCCCCACACCATGAGAATAAGAGCCGCACCCAGCCCCGGCGTCAAAAAGGCTAAAGCCATGACCGGCAGCACCTCACCCAGCCGCGGGCGGATACCCAGCTTGCCATAAACCTGGACCGTAGCTAAAGCGCAGTCAGTTAGGACGGCCGCCGCCCACGCTACCGCAGCCCCGGCAAGACCCCACAGCGGAATCAAGACCAGGTTCAAAACCAGCGCCACCACCAAAGCCGACAGCTTGTTATAAAGCTGCCAGCGGGCGCGTCCGCTCATCAAGAGAACCGACTGCACCCCACCAGCTGCCATCTGCACCAACATGGCGACACCAATAATAAAGAAAAGGGGAGCACCAGCAGTAAAACCCTCACCAAAGAAACCCAAAAGGACCGGGCCAAAAGCTGCAAGAGTAATGAAAAAAGGCCAACCCACGGCAACAAGAATACGGGTAGCAGAAACAAAAATCTCACGGGCCCGCCCCTGATCCCCCCGGGCAATAGCCGCTGAAATATCAGGCCCCGTCACCACACGGGCAGTATGCTCAACCATGGCACCCACCCGCACACAACGGTTCACAGCGCCATAAACACCACTAGCGGCAGGGCCCAAGAAAAGACCAATCAGAACCACATCAACCCACTCCAGCACGACCTCCACCATAGCCGATACTCCACGAGCAGAGCTAAAAGCCCAGAAAGAACGAGCCGACTCAGGCGGCGCCACAGCAGAAGCCAGCACCTGCCCCACCGCAAGATGGCGGGCCTGGTAATCGGGGACGTCCCCCTGGTTCGGCATATACCTGCGCACCCAAAGAACAGCCAGCCCACAAACCAGCACCAGCGGCACAGCCCAAGCCAAAGCCAGATAAGCGATAGCCCCCGAAAAAGTAACCGCCAGCATAACAGCCCCAATGCGCAAAGTAGGCAGCAGAGCCGACTGCAAAAAAGTAAACTCCACCGTATGCCCCAACCCACGCAGGGCACCAAAACACAAGGTCATCCAGGCCGAAACCACCACAAAGGGGGCCGCCACAAGAATAGCCGCACGGACGTCCGCCCCCAGACCCGCAGTCACAGCCGGTAAAGCACACACCAAGGCAGCAAGAGCCAAGACCACCGCGACAAGAGTAGCTGGCCCGAAAGCAAAACGCATCAACTGCGGCAAAGTCGAATAACGGCCCACCGCCCGCTGCGCACTCATGGTACGCACCAGCCCAGTATCGGCACCAAAAACACACAGCGAGGTGGCAACCGCAAAGAAAGCCATCACCTGGAAAAAAGCACCAGCACCGGCCTCTCCCACCCCGTTAGAAACAATCAGGGTCGCCACAAAAGCTGCGGCAGAACCATACATCACATAGAGAGAAGAAAAAGCCCCACTGCGGGCAAGTGACCTAGCCACTACAGACCCTCCCCGTACATGCGAGAACGCATCATCAAAGCCACCGACAACATCAGCACAGTCAACTGAATCACGTCAAAAGAATAGAAAAAAACAACAGCCAGCGCCGAAACAATCACCGAATGAACCCATATACCGGTCATCGACGCAATATTCCAGGTATTAACCAAAACCGACACCAGATAGAGCAAGAAAAGCCCCAGCCCCACAAAACCAAAGCAAAACATCATCGCCCACACCTGCCCCTGAGTACCCATCGAGACACCCACACTATCGGCCATCTTCGACGTACCATACCCCACCAGCGGCGACCGCAAAGTGTATTCAAAGGTCAACTCATAGAGCGAAGCCCGCCCACCAGTAGAGTCAGAATACTCCTGACGGCCCAAAATATCACCGACAGCCCCAGACACCAACAGATAGGTCACCACACCCACACCCAGCACAGCACCAATACCCAGCGCCCTCCAGTCACCCTTGAGCAAGAGCCGCAACAGCACATAAGCAAAGGCAGACCCAAGCCCAATAAACATACCCCGGTTAGAGGTCGCCACAGCAGGAACCAGCGACAAAGCCACCGCAAAGCCCAAACCCCACTGAACCTTCTTCGACCGCACACCAGTCATCACCGCAAACACCACAGGAGTCAGCAGAGCATAAGCCAGGCCCCAAGAATTAGCGTAAGGAAAAGGCGCAGACGGGCGAATATAAGCCACCGCAGCACCCCACGGCCACTGCACCTCAGCCATCGGCGGAAGCACATAATCCCTCACCAACTCATTATTGAGCAAGGCCCCCGGCAGAATAAAACTCATAGGGGTCGGCAGACGAAACTCCGGGAAAACCAAGGCCACATACCCCAAAACCACCACCGTAAACCAAACGGTCAAAAGACCGCCGAGCAGAACATGGTTAGGGACGCGCTCGCGGGCATTGAAAAAATAGAGGGTATAGATGCCCACGTTAAAGAGGTTCATATAACGCTGGAACCAGCCCAAGAACTCCGAGGCAGTATCAACCGACACCACACAAACAAGACCCCAGAACATGAGCGCAAACCAAACCCATAGGGTGGAGTGCACCAGCACATGACGGCGCATCACCATCAGCACAATCATTACCGCTGCCAGCAGAGTAGGGGCAAACTGCATCAGACCCATAGCCCACACCAGCGGGAACCCATAGAGCAGAACCAGAATAGGCCAAGCCGGTAAGGGGGCACCGGCAGTTGGCGCAACAGCGGTTAAAAACCGGTTGTGGCGGTGAGTAGGAGTCAAGACAGTCATGAGTATTTAGAGACCTCGGCCGGTCTTATTCACAGCAGCCAGCAAGGCAGAAGGGCTCATAAGACCCAGCGCAACGGGCAGTGCAGCCCAAGCCCGCAACTGGGTGAGGTCCCGGCGCAAGGTAGCACGCACATAAGCCAGGGCCAGCTTCTTCTGGCCCAAAGCCGCATAAATAAAAGCAATCTGACCCGAGATACGGGCCAACCCCTGAGGGTCAGTCTCAAACTCGGGGAACTTACGCAAGAGATAGGTCAGGCCCGCAGCCATGTTCTCCCACTTCCCGGCAAAGAAGGACGGCCGATCCCAGAGCACCAGCACCAGCGGCTTCTCTACCGAATAAATATCGCCGAACTTTGTGGCACGCAGCAGCAAATCATAGTCCTCGCCGTAGGCAGCTGGAAGGTCCTCATCTACCAGCCCCACGCGTCCTAACAAATCTGACCTGCGGTAGAGCATGGCTGAAGGGTGAATCTCAGTGATACGAGAACGCAGAAAATCCTTAAAAGTAGCGCGGGCAGGGGCTAGCCGGTCAATGTCCTTACCGCCAGAGCGCACACGAATACCCGATGAAATCGCAACCGCCTGCGGAACCTGCTGCCAGAGCTCTAACTGGTCAATAAGCTTGGTGGGCAGCCAATAATCATCGTCGTCACAGAACCCTAAAATCTCACCCGAAGCTGCCTCAATGCCTGTGTTACGGCCACCAGCTAACCCCTGGGGGCGGGTATTAGCAAGAGCCCGCAAGGAGCGGTTCTCAGGGACCGAGACATCGTTCAAAGAATCAATGTCAACATGGTCAAAAACCACCAGAACCTCAACCGGGCCAGCGTAAGTCTGCTCAAAAAGAGCAACTACGGCAGTACGCAGCAGCTCAGGACGCTTGCCGTTGGTGGCAATAACGACAGAAACCTTCTGCATGCTTTAGACACCTGCCGGCTGAGAAAGAGTAAGAAACTTACGGCGCATCGACAGCAGCACGGTGGCAGCATTGGCCACAAAGAGTAGGCCATAGACTAGCACAAAGCCCAGACCGGTACCCCAGAAGATAAAAATCCAGCAGAAGGTGCCAGCATCCATGTGCAGGTTGACAAAAGATCGAAGTGTACCCCCGGTAGCAGGGGCCGCAGTGCCCCGATGATTGCGTAACTGCTCAGCTAAAATCTGGCTCATAAAATGCCCTGCAACCAGCACGGTAAAGGCCAAAGGCAACCACCACAGTTGCCAGCCAGTAAGAGGAAAAGCCGCCGGGTACTTGATGAAACCCACCAGAATGGTCAGGTGCATAGCAGGAGTGCGCATAGCATCCACCACATGGTCAAGCCACTCACCAGCGGGGGAGGACGTACCGGTCACTCGAGCTACCTGACCATCTGCCGAGTCCAGGGCATAGCCCAGCGCAAAGAGCAGAGCTACACCTAAACCTAGAAAAACTGTGGGTGGGAAGAGAACCATCAGCAGCATACCTGCCACCGAGACACTGGTGCTCAAGGCTGTCACCCCATTGGGGCCAAGACCAATCTTGACCGCAGCTGCAGCAAAAACGCGTGCAATACGGCGATTAACCCACCGGGTATAAGCTGGCACCCCGGCACCAGATTTTTGGGCGGAGTTAAGCTGTGCCAATGTTTCCCTGAACCCGCGAGGGGGCAAAGTGTGAGTGCTTGTCATAAACCCTAGATAATCCTTGAACGTGTGTGTGAGAGACCAAGAAAGCCCCCGCGGCTAGTGCTACCAGTACCTGCGGTAAGCCAGGTAGCTTCACAGCAGCAGCCAGCCCAACTACCTAATCTTAGGTGAACAGCTGAACTAGCAAAAGGCGAAAACCAGCCCACAAAATGTGCCCTCCACATCGGGGGATTACCCCTAACCAGCCCACCAAATAAAGAGCAAGAGCCTCGTACGCCTCTGCTATTTCATAGGGCCTGTGGCCCGTGTTCTAAGAACACGGGCCACAGGCTTACCTCACCAGGCAGGGCAGCAACCTTACTTGGTCCTCAGAACCGCTTCCATATCGAAAGTGGCACTGTGAGAACGGCGGTAAGAGTGAACCTCAACAGCAATCACATTCTTACCCTGGTTCAGCTGGCTAGCAGGCACAACCACAGTAATCGGGGTTGCCTTGGCCAGTGAGTAGGGAACAGCCTTCCGCGCCGGGGTGTTGGGAGCTGCGTTAGCCATCAGGTTGGTGCGGTTGACCTCGCGACCGTTGACGTAGATAGCGAGACCATCATCGGCGTAGGTGGTCAGTACCAGCTCCTGGTTGGCCTGG
>JAXFPK010000087.1:0-6811 GCA_034179845.1 Rothia sp. (in: high G+C Gram-positive bacteria)
AAGAGTTTCTGGCCTTCTGAGATGTCTTCTGCAGTGTAGGTGGTGCTTGTAGCGGCTTGAGCCTCGTTAGTAGCCGTGGCAACTGCGTAGAGGCCACCAGATAGGAGGAGGGCAAGGGCAAGCAACACGAGAGCTGCGAGCGGATGACGTCGCTTGTGAGAAAGTGCTTTCACGTCGTTGTTCCTTTGTGTGTGCTAGTTGGTTTACTTTTAGCGGTTACCGGTTACTTAAGGAAGTAGACGATGATGAACAGGGCGATCCACACGATGTCTACGAAATGCCAGTAGTAGGAAACAACAATTGCTGAGGTTGCTTCGTAGTGACCAAAACGCTTAGCGACATAGGCACGGCCGATGATTAGCAAGAAGGCGATGAGGCCGCCGGTTACGTGCAGGGCGTGGAAACCGGTGGTGATGTAGAAGGCTGAGCCGTAAGCACTTGATGCGATAGTCATACCTTCAGCGACAAGGTTGGCGTATTCGTAGGCCTGGACGGAGACGAAGAACGCACCCATGATGAAGGTGAGAAGGAACCATTCGACCATGCCCCATTCGCGGACATTGAAGATGGAACCGGTGCGGCGGGGCTTGAGCTGCTCAGCTTTGAAAACACCGAACTGGCAGGTAACAGAACTCAGTACCAGCACGATGGTGTTGGCCAGAGCGAGAGGGACTTCAAGCAGCGGCGTGTTCTCAGCCCAGATATCGGGGCGAGAGGCGCGCAGTGTGAAGTACATTGCGAACAGGCCGGCGAAGAACATGAGCTCGGAGGCGAGCCAAACAACGGTGCCAACAGACACCTGATTGGGTCGATTTAGGGCGGTATGCGCCGACTTACTGGGGGTATGGGTTGCAGTTGTCACATAGACATTATGTCTGTAAAACTGCCCGTGAACCAAGAGGTAAGGGGGTTTACTAGCAGGTGTGTTGTAAATTGTGGACGTTTACCCTATTATTCTGCGGGTTTTGATAGGGTATTGCCGACACGTTGTATGTAAAACTTGCGTAACTCAAAGCTTTGCCGGGCTGGTTATGACGGCTTGAAGCCTATGTGTCTTGTGAACTCGCTCGAAGGCTTAAAGAACCGTAGAATGTGAGCTATGACAGGCACCATTACATGGAAACGTATTCTTAACCAGCTCGTAGCTCAGCAGGAGCTCTCTCCAGATCAGATCACCTGGGCTATGCAAGATATTATGTCGGGTTCTACTCCGGAAGCGATTTTAGGCGCTTTCCTTCTTGGGCTTCATGTTAAAGGTGAGACTCCTGCAGAACTAGCAGCCTTAGCTCAGGGAATGCTTGATAAGGCAGAGCCTATTGAGGTAACCCGGGATGCTGTAGATATTGTGGGAACTGGGGGAGACCAGCAGAATACTGTCAATATTTCGACCATGGCCTCTCTCGTCATTGCCGGTGCTGGGGTACCCGTCATTAAGCACGGTAACAGGGCTTCTTCGTCTTCAAGTGGTAGTGCAGATGTTCTAGCTGAGTTGGGTATTAACCTTGACTTGAGCGTTAAGGACGTTGCCGGAGCGGTTGATGCCGCTGGTATCACCTTCCTTTTTGCCCAGGTTTTTCACCCCTCCATGCGGTATGTAGCGCCGGTTCGTCGCGCCCTTGGTGTTCCCACGGCTTTTAATTATCTTGGCCCTATGACCAACCCAGCCCGTGTACGTTCCTCAGCTATTGGGGTAGCTGACCCTGCAATGGCTGAAAAGATTGCTGCAGTATTTGCATCTCGTGGTGACCATGCACTGATTTTCCGAGGTAATGATGGCCTGGATGAAATCACCATTACTGGCGCATCCCAGGTGTGGGAGACCACCGAGGGGGCAGTAGAGCATCATGTGTTAGCCCCCACTGATTTTGGTATTGAACTTGCTAGCCTGGATGATTTGCGTGGGGGAGATGCCCGCCATAACGCTCAGGTTTTTCATGAGGTACTTGATGGAGCTAGTGGCCCTATTATGAATGCGGTTCTGCTGAATGCTGCGGCGGGTCTTACTGCCTACCGTCCGGTTGATCACCGTCCTTTTGCAGAACGATTTGAGGACGCCTTGCAGGAGGCTCGCAGATCAGTAGAGACAGGCAAGGCTAAGGCTGTACTTGAACGATGGGTTTCCTATAGCAACAGTAAATAAATATCAAAGGTCGGCCCCAGAGAATCTGGGGCCGACCTTATTTCTTCAAAGACTATGATTCGTTCATTCTATGACTTACGACGCAGAGCCCACAGGATCAGACGCCAGCCAACCAAGAAGAGTAGAAGGGTGATAGCAGATACAATCACGAAGGCGGTTGCAGCGGTGTCACCAAACGATAGGCGCAGGCCGAGCCCAAGCACCAGGGTGCTAACCCACATCATAAGACCTTCTAGTAGAAGGGGAAGCTGACGCCTAGATTTCACCACCCAAATACCTATATGGCCAGCACCTGCAGCTATCAGGAAAGGTGCTGCGGTAACCAGTATCTGTGATAGAGATTCACCGTGGCTCACAAGTCCAAGGGCAATAAACAAGAGGACGAGGGCCAGATCGACAAGGGCACGAACTGGCTGGGAAAGATATTTGCCTGAGTCAACTGAATTGCGCATAGCTTTACTCTAACGCAGTCAGGTGCCAACTATGGTCGCAGGTATCGTGAGGGGCGAACTATGGGGCGCGCTGGCGTATGGAGGGGAGTATTTTTATGTCTACTTTACATAATGTATATTATCGGCTTTATGGATATGTAGTTGAGCTGGTCAAATTCTCTTTTACTTGACCACCAAAGGCACCTGTCATCACAGGCTAGAACTAGCAGAGAAGAAGTTCATCAGGGAGAATAGATAAAGTACCAGCACACCAACCTGTGGGAGGTAGACATGATTGACTGGTTTACTCAGAACCTTTGGGCCTTCTGGCTCACCGCTGCCCTAATTCTGGCTATTATCGAAATTCTGCTACTGGACTTCGTCTTTCTCATGATGGGTCTAGCCGCGCTGTCGGTAGCAGCAAGCACTCCTTTCATAGATTCATTTGTCTGGCAGGTTGTTCTTTTTGCGGTCATTAGCATTGCCCTGCTACTGGGTCTCAGGCCACCACTCATTAGGCGCTTCCACCAAAGTTCCCCCGATATTGCCATGAATTCTGATGGGCTCATCGGGCAAGAAGCCCTCGTAACCCAGACAGTCACCGACCAGACTGGGCTAGCCCGGGTTGCTGGTGATACCTGGACGGCCCGCCCTGAAGATAGCCAGCAGGTTCTACCTGAAGGGTCCAAAGCAACCGTAGTAGCCATCCGCGGGGCAACTGCTTACCTAACTCCCCTCAGCAGAAATTAAACTTTAACTTTAAAGATAAGGTCGTAACCTATGACAGCTCCATTACTGACAACAACTATCCTGCTCACCGCCCTTGTGCTGCTGGTTCTCATCACCCTGCTCAAGGCTGTACGCATCATCCCCCAAGCCCGCGCTGGCATCGTCGAGCGTCTGGGTAAGTACCACACCACCCTCAACCCAGGCTTCCACGTAACAGTCCCCTTTATCGACCGCGTCCTACCCCTCATTGACCTGCGTGAACAAGTCGTATCGTTCCCCGCACAATCGGTAATTACCGAAGACAACCTGGTCGTTGGCATCGACACCGTGGTCTACTTCCAGGTCACTGACCCCAAGGCAGCCACCTACGAAATCACCAACTACATCCAGGCTGTCGATGAGCTCACCAGCGCCACCTTGCGTAATGTGGTCGGTGGCCTCAACCTGGAAGAAACCCTGACCTCACGCGATCAGATTAACACTGAGCTCCGAGGTGTTCTCGATAGCACCACCGGGCGCTGGGGCATCCGCGTTTCCCGCGTAGATATCAAGGAAATTCAGCCTCCCCTCTCTATCCAGGACTCCATGGAAAAGCAGATGCGAGCAGAACGCGACCGTCGCGCCGCCATTCTGACCGCAGAAGGCCAGAAACAATCTCAAATTCTCACCGCAGAAGGTGACTCACGCGCAGCCATTTTGCGGGCAGAAGGTGAAAAACAGTCCCAGATTCTCACCGCAGAAGGTGATGCGAAAGCAGCAATCCTTCGTGCAGATGGTGAAGCTCAGGCTATCCAGAAGGTCTTCCACGCTATCCACGCCTCAAACCCCAGCCAGAAGCTACTGACCTACCAGTACTTGCAGACCCTGCCCAAGCTGGCTGAAGGCGATGCTAATAAGCTCTGGTTTATCCCTACCGAATTAGGCGATGCCCTGCGCGGTATCGGCAATGCCTTCTCACCCCAGGTAGATGACGGTACCCCCGAAGGTGAAGAAGATTCTCACCAGGTAACTCCCCCAGCCTCTACCCTGGTCGATACCCCGGTTATCCGCGTCACCCCTGAAGATCTCAACCCCAACCTCGATAAGCTCGATAGCGGTGTAGAAATCCCTCAGGACGGCGAGCTGCCCACCAGCGAATCTGCTCAGAGCCCAGCCCCTCACACCCCCGGCGCCTAATGGTTATAATAGATATTTGGCCTGCACGGTTTAATTCGCCTTTGAGCGCTCAAAAGCCTGCAAGCAGTTCAATCACCGTTTATGGAGGAAGAAAATGAGCGATCGCAGCTTGCGCGGTATGCGCCTGGGTTCACAGTCAATGGAAACCGAATCAGGCGTGGAGCCGGCTCCCCGCCAGCGTGTGGAATACCGCACCGAAGACGGTGAACGAGTCTTCGTAACCTTCGCTCAGGAAGCTGAAATTCCGGCAACCTGGCCCGCTAAGTCCGGCAAGGAAGCCTTCCTGGTTTCTGGCGATGGCAAGGTTGAAGAGAATACTGAGAAGCCCGTTCGTACCCACTGGGACATGCTCCTTGAGCGTCGTAGCGTAGAAGAACTTGAAGAGACCCTACAGCAGCGTCTTGAAATCTACCGGGAGCGTCACGCCCTCTAAAAGCCCTTTCTCATAAGAAGTGCCCCACCAGCTACCTGGCGGGGCACTTCTTTATCCTCGTCTTCTATCGACGCAAAGAATTATTTCTTCAGCAGTGAGCGTAGGCGCTGCGCTCGCGCGGTAAGGCCCCAGCGGGTCACCTTAGTCATGGAATCGACGATGATGTGGCCATCCATCTTTGAGCTACCAATTTCACGTTCCACAAAGGTGATAGGTACTTCTACGATCTTCAGACCGGCCTGCTCTGAGCGCCAGGCTAAATCGACTTGGAAGACATAGCCCTTAGAGTCAATACCTTCAAGGTTCAGCTTCTGCAGGGCTTCACGGCGGTAGGCGCGGTAGCCTGCGGTAATGTCTTTGACCTTGGTGCCGAGAATCAGGCGGGTATAGAGGTTGGCACCTCGGGAGAGAATCTGGCGGTGTGCCGGCCAGTTCTTGGTTTTGCCGCCGGGTACATAGCGGGACCCAATGGCCAAATCTGCGCCGCTCTCAATGACCTGCAGGAGCAGGGGTAGCTGTTCGGGCTGGTGGGAGCAGTCGGCATCCATCTCAACTAGCACATCGTAGCCAGCCTCTAGGCCCCAGTCGAAGCCTGCCAGGTAGGCCCCGCCTAGTCCGTCTTTGACGGTGCGGTGCAGTACGTTGATGTGGCTGTCTTCTGCTGCCATAGAATCGGCAAGCTGGCCGGTGCCGTCGGGGCTGTTGTCGTCGACAACCAGGATGTCGCAGTCGGGTACGGCTGCGCGCAGGCGCTCTACTACGATGGGAAGGTTTTCCTTCTCATCGTAGGTAGGAATCACGGTTAGTACTCGCATGCGGTCTCCTTGTCATGGCCAGCCCGAATGATAGGACGGCGTATAAACCAGTTTTTCATTATATAGGTAAGTGGCGTCTGAACGTCTAGCACCAGCAGGTGGTCTAGGTGATACCTAGCCCACTTTCTGCCCGCTGTGGTATAGGCCTACGAGCTTGGGGCGGGGCACATCCGGGGCGAGAACAGGAAGCAGCGGGGTGCGTCCGCGCGGGTCGGTACTCCAGGCCGAAATGCGGCTATCAGGAGTTTGCACTATCAGCTCGGTAGTTTCCCACAAGGCGCAGTGCGCCGGGGCCCCTGGCACAAGCTGGCCGGTGAAGGGGTTAGGTGCGGACGCTGCGCGGTAAACTGCACGGGTGCAGGCAGCGAAAGCGGCACGAGCTGAGACAGCATCTTCTGCATGAGTGGGGTTAACCGCCGCATTCACCAGCTCCCAGCCCAGAAGAGCTGGAAGCTGACCAGGAGTTGAGCCCAGGGTGACAGTAGCACCAGCAGCCAGGGCCTGACTGAAGGACTGTGCAGCTTGGTCGAAGTTCGTTGAGAAGCCCAGGGAAACCTGAAGCTCTTTGGCTTTGTCCAGCTCTTGCGAGGTGAGCATGGTCAGCCCTTCAAGGCTGGGGCTCAGGCGTAGGCAGGCCAGGCTATCAAGGGGCTCCAGCAGGGCCAGGTACTCCCCCACCTGCGAATTATCAGTAACCACTAGCAGAAGCTGTAAATGCTCTTCTGCAAGGCTCCCCAGCACGAGCGGGGTGAGCTGCTCCGGTGAGGTGACATAAACACCCCGGACGCCCTGGGGCAGACTACCAGCCTCATCAAGGGCAGTTACGCTCACATAGTAATCAGCTGCCACCGCCGGGTGCGGTGCCGGTAGCTCCTGAACAGAATCAGTCAGCAGCAGACGGGCATACCCGTAACCGGCAGCCGCCAGCTCCCCCAAGACGGTGGAGGCGTCCGCACCGGTCACAGAGGCAGCTGCTAGAGCAAAACTGGGGGTGACCAGGCTGCCGCCTAGCTCCTGAACGGTCATGGAGGAATCGGCGATAGAGCGGGCACCGGCGTCCTGCCCCACCCATTCCACCTGCCCCTCA
>JAXFPK010000098.1:0-24801 GCA_034179845.1 Rothia sp. (in: high G+C Gram-positive bacteria)
TGTGCCGTCCTGTGCCGTCCTGTGCCCTACCACTATCTCGTCGCAGCTGCGGGCTGTACACCGAAATGGGGTGGGGCCCCTCTCCCATGGGTGAGGGGCCCCACCCCTGTTGAACCTATAAGGCTGTTTTAGTGGGCGTGGTCGCCGCGGCTGTACTCGTAAACCCAACCCAGCACAGCAGCTGCTGCGAAAGGAATGGCAATAAGGACGATCCACCAGTCAATTGCCAGCCCAACAACAACGATGGTGCAGGCAAGACCGATGAAGAGGGGCCACCATGACCACGGTGAGTAGAAACCGTAGTCACCAGCACCGTCAGCGATTTCGCCGTCAAGATCCTCATAGGGCATCTCCGGGTGCTTCTTATCGGTGAAGCTCAGGAAGTACCAGAGGAAAAGACACATCACAGCAGTTGCCAGAATGGCGGGGAAACCAGCCCATTCGGTGAAGTGAGTCATGAAACCGTAGACGATACCCACAGGAATCAAGAAGATACCGATGAGACCGAAAATCTTTGCAAGAAGTTTCACCGTGGCCTCCTAGCCTGCGGTAGCCTGGCGGGCTGCCGCGGCAATGTCATTGTTGGTGGACAGCTCAGGGTGGTGCAAATCAAGTGCAGGGCGCTCTGAGCGAATACGGGGCAGGGCGGTGAAGTTGTGGCGCGGGGGCGGGCAGGCAGTTGCCCACTCTAGTGAGCCACCGAAGCCCCAGGGGTCATCAACCTCAACGCGCTTGCCGTTGCGGGCAGTGGTGTAGATGTTCCAGAACCAAGGAATCATGGAGATTGCCAGAATCATAGAACCTACAGTTGAAAGCTGGTTCATCCAAGTGAAGCCATCTTCAGGCATGTAGTCTGCGTAGCGGCGGGGCATACCGTCAACGCCCAGCCAGTGCTGGATGAGGAAGGTCATGTGGAAGCCGACAAAGAGTAGCCAGAAATGAATCTTGCCCAGGCGCTCATTGAGCATCTTGCCGGTGAACTTAGGCCACCAGAAGTAGAGGGCAGCGAACATGCCGAAGACCAGAGTGCCGAAGATGACGTAGTGGAAGTGAGCAACTACGAAGTAGGAGTCAGACAGGTGGAAGTCCAGCGGCGGGGAGGCCAGGATAATACCGGTCAGACCACCGAAGAGGAAGGTAACCAGGAAGCCAATAACCCAGAGCATAGGAGTCTCAAAGGTGATGGAGCCTTGCCACATGGTGCCAATCCAGTTGAAGAACTTCACGCCGGTAGGAATACCAATCAGCATGGTCATGAAAGAGAAGAAGGGCAGCATGACCGCGCCGGTAACGTACATGTGGTGGGCCCACACGGTAACGGACAGTGCTGCGATAGCGATGGTCGCAAAAATCAGGCCCTTGTAACCGAAAATCGGTTTACGGGAGAAGACAGGAATGATTTCTGAGACGATGCCGAAGAAGGGCAGCGCCAGAACGTAAACCTCGGGGTGCCCGAAGAACCAGAAGAGGTGTTGCCAAAGCACAGCCCCACCATTTTCGGGGTCGAAGATGTGGCCACCGAGACGACGGTCCATGCCGAGGGCGAACAGGGCGGACGCCAGCGGCGGGAAGATCATGATGATCAGGATGGAGGTAATCAGGGTGGTCCAGGTGAAGACCGACATACGCCACATGGTCATGCCAGGGGCACGCATGCAGAGGATGGTAGTCAAGAAGTTGACACCACCCATGATGGTGCCGAAGCCCTGTAGAGCTAGACCAAAGACCCAGAGGTCTCCACCCACAGAGGGGCTGTAGGTGGCACTGTTCAAGGGGGCATAGGCGAACCAGCCAAAGGAGGCTGCACCCTGGGGGGTGAGGAAGCCAGCGATAGCTACCAGAGACCCGAACAGGAAGAACCAGAAGGCTAGGGAATTCAGGCGGGGAAAGGCAACATCGGGGGCACCAATCTGTAGGGGCACCAGAATGTTAGCGAAACCGGTGAACAGCGGGGTGCCAAACATGAGCAGCATGAGGGTGCCGTGCATGGTAAAGAGCTGGTTGAACTGTTCCTTGGTTTCGAGGAACTGCATACCGGGAGAGAAGAGTTCAAGGCGCATTAGCAGAGCCATGACACCGGCAAAGCAGAAGAAAATAAACGAAGCGATCAGGTACATGTACCCGATGGTCTTGTGGTCGGTGGACGTCAGCCAGTTGACGATGATTCGCCCCTTGGACTTGGGAACCACCCGCGGAACAACGCTACCGGTTGTCTCATCTGAATACTCAGGAGTAGTCACGGGGTTACCTCTTAGTTCTTGGTGTTCATGTTGGGATTACGGTTGTACTCATCACCCAGACGGCCAGTGTTCTCCATATCGCGCAGTGACTGGATGTAGGCGTCGTAGTCTTCCTGGCTGACAACTTCAACGTTGAAGAGCATTTCGGAGTGGTACTCACCGCAGAGTTCAGCACACTTACCCTGGTAGCGTGCGGGCTCGGAACCGGTGGTGAAGTACATGTGGTTAGTCATGCCTGGGATGGTGTCTCGTTTCTCAAGGAAAGCAGGGACCCAGAAGGAGTGGATGACATCACGAGACTTAAGCTGCAGATCGATGGTTGAGTCGACGGGCAGGTAGAGGGTTGGGAGGGTCTCTTCTACCCCGACTTTGCCTTCTTTGTCTAGGCGTGCTTGCACACCAGCGAAGTAGACGTCTTCGTCCAGGTAGTTGAAGTCCCAGGCCCACTGTTTACCGTAGACCTCGATGGTGACGGCTGCGGTCTCAGACTTGGGAGCGGTGATTTCACGCTCGGCCTGGTCTGAGAAAGTGAAGAAGCTGACGATCAGAATAATCGGGATAGCGGTGTAGAAAATTTCTAGCGGAGCGTGGTAGCTCACCTGGCGGGGGTAGCCGGTTTCGTACTTGCGGCGACGGTAGGCGATGATGCACCAGAGCATGAGGCCCCAGGTCACTAGACCTACAGCCAACGCAGCGATCCATGTACCAATCCAGAGGCTCATGATGGTATCGGCGTTATCGGTTACACCACGCTGAGTAGGCAGCCAGCCCACTGATGCCTGTTCTGAACAACCGGTCAAGAGCAGCGCTGAAACGGCGCTGGCAGTGGCTACTGCCTTGCCTTTAAGCCCCATGCTGCTGGTTCGATGCTGCGAACTCACAGACGGCCCTTCCTGTAGCGATGTGCGTGTCACCTGGTGCTGTGTGTGGACAGCCCTAATCCAAGTGATTTTTCTTTCAATACGAGCTTACCCGCAAACGGGTGTTTCTGGTGACAACCTGTCAACGAACTGACGTGTCATTACGTAAGTATTTCACGTTTGAGTAAGCGGAGATAAGAAAGTGGGGGCATGCCGGAGCATACCCCCACTTCAGGGAACTATTTGAGGCACTTCCTAGTGGAAAGAATCTCCACATGCGCAAGAACCCTGGGCGTTAGGGTTATCAATCGAGAAGCCCTGCTTCTGGATGGTGTCTTCGAAATCGATAGTTGAACCATCGAGGTAAGGAACGCTCATACGGTCAACAATCACTTCTACCCCGTCGAAGTCGCGTACTGCGTCCCCATCGAGTACCCGTTCATCGAAGTAGAGCTGGTAAATCAGACCTGAACAGCCACCGGGCTGTACGGCGATACGAAGGCGTAGGTCGGTGCGTCCTTCTTGTTCGAGTAAGGAGCGAACCTTCTGCGCTGCTACCTCGGTGAGGTTCACACCGTGGGTGGGAAGTTCATCAAGTACTGCCTCAGACATAAGCAATCCTTTCGTGGGGTATCTTGATGTTAATCTTACGCGTCTTGGGTGCAAGGCGCGAGATGTTCGCGGTCGAGTGAATACCTTAGTGCGCGGTATGAGCTGCGGCCAGCATCAAGGCCTCAGCCAAGATTGCTGTGTGAAAATCTGGGATGAAAAGGGACTCATTAGCACTATGAGCGCGGGTGTCTGGGTCTTCGATGCCGGTGATGAGAATATGAGCTTCTGGGTAGACCTCGGTGAGGGTGGCGATGAAGGGGATAGACCCGCCTAGGCCAGTAGTGACTGGCTCTACTCCCCAGGCTTCTGCCAGGGCTGCCAAGGCTAGTTGGGTTCCGCTACCAGTAAGGTTGGCCTGGTAGGGCTGTCCTGAATCTTCGGCCTGATAGGTAACCTCTGCTCCGTACTGGTTGTGCTCTGCGAAGTGTTTGGCAAGAGCACGGTGGGCTGCGGTGGGGTCTTGGCCAGGGGCGAGGCGGACGCTGATGCGCGCCTTGGCTCGTGCAGCGATGGTGTTTGACGATTCGGCAACCGGGGTGATGTCCATACCGATGATAGAGATAGCTGGCTGAGACCAGAGGCGTGATGAGATTGAACCACGACCTGCTAGGTTCATGCTGTCGAGGATGCCTGAATCGGCACGGAAATCAGCTTCAGGGTATTCAACATCAGGTTCAGGTGCAATCACCAAACCTTCAACTGCAACTGAACCTTGAGAATCATGAAGAGTAGCAAGTAACTGAATCAAGACCGTGTTGGCGTCCAGAAGAGGGCCACCGAACATACCGGAGTGAACAGGATGACTACTTACCTCTACTGAGATATCACCGCTAACGACCCCTCGCAGGCTTGCTGTTAGGGCAGGTACTCCCCTCTTCCAATTGGCTGAGTCTGCTACAACTATGTAGTCCGCAGCGAGCCTATCGCGGTAGGTCTGCAAAAAGCTCTCGAAACTAGGGGAACCTGCTTCTTCCTCCCCCTCAATAAAGAGAGTGACACCGACCTTAAAGTCATCACCTAGTACTTCTCGTGCCGCTGTGAAAGCAGCTAAATGAACAAGGACTCCCGCCTTATCATCTGCAGTGCCACGTCCATAGAGACGATCGCCCTGACGTGTTGCCACAAAAGGCTCAGTATCCCACAAAGAAGGGTCACCGGCGGGTTGAACATCGTGATGGGCATAGAGCAGAAACGTCGGGAAACCTGGTGCAGCCGGCGAATGAGCCACGACCGCAGGCATGCCCTGCTGGCCACCACCATACTCAGCTGAGAGGATTTCAACACTGTCAAAACCAGCTTCTTCAGCAAGTTCTTTCACCTTTTCAGCGCTACGCTGCACTTCAGAAAGATCAAAAGACTCCCAGGCAACCGAAGGGATAGCTACAAGCTCTGCTAAACGCTCAAGCTGAGTTTCAAAATTCTCTTCGATATAGGCGGCCAAAGATGGGCGGGCAGAAAAATCGAAATCATGTGTTGTCATACATCTCAGAATACGCTTCAACTGTATATCTACGCATGAACTTGGTTATTCTTAAGGGGTGTTAGGTCGTAATAAGAAATCATCAGACAATACTGGTTCTGTGGTTGCCCAAGCTACCCCGGTAGCAGCCGAAAGCCTTGAACCTCACCAGCCGGGGTACACCGCGCCCAAGGGGCGCCCTACCCCCTCCCGCAAAGAACGTGAAGCAGCCCGTCGCACTCCCCTGGTTCCTGCCGACCGTAAGGCAGCAAAGGACGCCCAGCGTGAGGCCGAGCGTGAGCTACGCGCTAAGCAGCAGCATGCCTTGCAGACTGGCGATGAGCGCTTTCTGCCCGTCAACGATCGGGGCCCCCAGCGTCGTTATATTCGCGACTATGTCGATGCTCGTTTCAATCTGGGTGACATCATGATTATCGTCATCTTAGCTGTTTTCATTGTGGGGCTTTTCTCCCCCAACATGCAGCCATACACCAGTTTCTTCATGTGGGGCATGATTCTGCTCTGGGTCATCGACTACATGATTATGTGGCGCGGGCTCAAAAAGAAACTCATCGAAAAGTTTGGCTCCATCGAGCCCCGTTCCGGCTTTTACGCTTTCAATCGCGTGATGATGCTCCGCCGCTTCCGGTTGCCGAAGCCTCAGGTCAAGCGCGGCGAATACCCCAAATAAAATTACACCGCAGCCCACCCCACAAGAGCTTCGCTCTTAAATTCAAAGGGGCGCTACCTCGATATTGAGGTAGCGCCCCTTTACGTCATGATCTCACGTGTTCAGTCTAGCGGGTTTTCCCCAATTTCAGTAGTCCACGATTGATGTGAGCTGCCCATAGCGGCCCCTCATAGATAAAAGCTGAATAACCCTGCACCAGACTGGCCCCTGCCTTCAGACGGTCAGCAACGTCCTGAGCTGTCGTCACACCACCTACCGAAATAAGAGATAATTGATCCCCAACCTCAGCTTTAAGCAGACGTAGAACCTCCAAAGAACGCTTCTTCAGCGGCTCACCCGATAGGCCACCTGCCCCAATTTCTTGAATCTTACTCTGAGAACTCACCAGCCCTAGCCCCTCACGGGCAATGGTGGTATTAGTCGCGATAATACCGTCTAACCCAAGACGGAGAGCCATCGCAGCGACGTCCTTAATATCCTCATCTGCAAGATCCGGGGCAATCTTTACCACCAAAGGCACACGACGGCCCTGTACCACACGATCAGCCTCCGCACGCACAGCCTCCAGCAGAGGCTCCAGCGTCTCAATGGCCTGAAGATCCCGTAGACCCGGAGTATTAGGTGAGCTGACATTCACCGCAAGATAATCAGCCTGAGGCGCAAGAACCCTAGTACTTACCAGGTAGTCCTCGATAGCATCCTCAAGAGCTACCACCTTAGTTTTACCGATATTAACACCAATGATAGGGCGAACCTTACCCCGGTATTCCGCTTCAAGGTCGGCACGAGCTGCCGCAACCCGCGGCCCCACCACCGCCGCCCCATCATTATTGAAACCCATGCGATTAATAATGGCCTTATCATCTACCAGACGGAAAAGACGAGGCTGAGGGTTACCCGGCTGGGCCTGACCAGTAATAGTTCCAATTTCAACATGGCCAAACCCCAGCTGACCCAAAGCCGCAATAGCCGTGCCACCCTTATCAAAGCCAGCAGCAATACCAAAAGGTGAAGGGAAAGAAAGCCCCATCACCTCAGTTGCCAATGACGGGTGGGGCGCTAAAAAGCGCTCACCCAGGCGTGAAACACCGGTGCGGCGAAGAGTCTGCACCGCCCACATGCCCAGGTGGTGGGCCTTCTCAGCATCCATGGGTTTGAAAAAGAGTGTGAACAGGGTTGGGTAGATCCGCATATAGGGCCCCTTTCTGCCGCGGCTTACGCCTAGTGTGAGAGAAACTTAGGAAGTGGCCACCTTATCAACAGCCCCACCATACCGGCGGTCACGGCAGGCATATTCTTCCACAGCCTGCCAGAGCACAGTCCGATCAACATCGGGCCACAACACGTTCATAAAGACCATCTCAGCATAAGCACTCTGCCACAGAAGGAAATTCGAGAAACGCTGCTCCCCTGAAGTGCGGAGGAAAAGATCAACATCGGGTAGGTCAGGCTCATCCAAGTATTTCTGGAAGGTCTTTTCAGTGACCTGCTTAGGTTTGATACGGCCAGCTGCAACGTCCTCAGCAATCAAGGCCGCCGCGTCCGCAATTTCTGCCCGCCCCCCATAATTGACGCACATAGTTAACGTACACACAGTATTGTGCTTGGTTTCCTCTTCGCACTTTTCAAGGAGCTTGATAACCGACGTCCACAGCCTAGGGCGGCGACCAGCCCAGCGAATCCGCACGCCCCAACTTTTAAGAGTCTCAAGTTGACGTTCTAGAACCTCAGAAGAAAACCGCATAATAAAAGCAACCTCATCAGGGCTACGGCGCCAATTCTCCGTTGAAAAGGCATATGCAGAAACAAAAGGAATGCCCATCTCAATAGCGCCAGCCACCACATCAAGTAAAGCAGCCTCACCAGCACGGTGCCCCTCAGTTCGAGGCAGGCCACGCTCATTGGCCCAGCGCCCATTACCATCCATCACCACAGCCACATGCTGAGGAACAAACTTACGCGGAATCGCAGGAGCTAAAGCACCACTGGGGTGACTATAAGGCTTCACTGGTGTCATGTACTAGATTTCCTTCTCAAGGGTAGACAGAGTTTTAAGCGGCCGCTCAAGCTGCCACTGCACATAATCAATAATATGCCGTTCTGCCCTCTGCAACAGAGCAGACGACTGTTCAGCCAAAATTCTAGCCCAGTCACCTCTAGCCAAAGCCGCCAAATAGGCAGGTTCTGCAGGCGCTAAAGGGCTCAACCGAGGAAATTCACCACCCCGGGCGCACCCAGTACACACAACCCCCAAGGCAGGAGAAAAATAGGTGAGCTCATCAAGAACACCGCAAACAGCACAAGCACCGATAGCCATACTCCAGCCAGCCCTATGCAAGGCACGCAAAAGATACGAATCAAGGACGCGGTGGGGCGGGTAAACGCCCCGTGCCAAAGCTGACAGCGCCCCAGCTAGAAGCGTGAACTGCTCTTCAAGGCGCTCCTGCTCATGATTGAGTAGCTGCTCCGCAACCTCAGCCACAACAGTCGCTACAGTATAGCGAGTGTAATCGCTGACAATAGGGCCCAGATAGGCCCTGCGAGTTACAACCTGCGAAATCGTAGCAAGATTTTTTCCCGGAACAGCCGAGATATCAACCAGCATAAAAGGCTCAAGCCGGGCCCCAATCTTTGAGCTGCTCTTGCGTACTCCCCTAGCTACCGCATGCACAACACCATGCTGTCGAGTTGCCAAAATAATAATGCGGTCATGCTCCCCCAAATCCTGGGTGCGCAAAACAATAGCGCTATCACCAATAGCCTTAGTTGTAGACATCATCACGTATCGCACGGTTCACTGCTGAAATCATAGCCTTGAGTGAGGCACGAGTCGTTGAACTATCGATACCAACACCCCACAGAACCCTGCTACCCACCGCTGTCTCAATATAGGAGGCAGCCTGGGCACTTGCTGCAGAAGCCAAGGTGTGCTCCGAATAGTCCAGCACACGGACGTCCACACCCTCCTTAGCCAAAATCGACTGCAAGGCTTCAATCGGGCCACTACCTTGACCCACACGGTTATAGGTATGCCCATCAATATTCAGGCCAACCCGCATAGTAGTTTCCCCATGCTCCTTAGAATCAATAGAGAGCGACTCAATGCGGTACTTACCCCAACGGGAACCAGTCTTATCAGTGGGCAGATACTCATCAGCAAAAATATCCCACAGAGCCTTACTCTCAACCTCGCCACCCCGGGCATCAGTCTGAGCCTGCACGATAGCAGAAAATTCCTGTTGAGCACGCTTAGGCAAATCCAGACCAAAGCTCTTCTTCAAAAGGTAGGCCACACCACCCTTACCCGACTGAGAATTCACACGAATAACAGCCTCATAAGAACGCCCCAAATCCTTAGGATCAATCGGCAAATAAGGAACAGCCCACACCATATCATCGACGGTCTTACCCTGCTCAGCAGCGTCCTTCTCTAAACGCTCAAAGCCCTTCTTAATGGCGTCCTGATGTGAACCTGAGAAAGCCGTAAAAACCAGGTCACCACCGTACGGCGAACGCTCATGCACAGGTAGCTGATTACAGTACTCTACAGTCCGACGAATCTCATCAATATCAGAAAAATCGATTTGAGGGTCAATGCCCTGGGTGTACATATTCAAACCCAAGGTAACCAAATCGACGTTGCCGGTGCGCTCACCACTACCAAAGAGGCAGCCCTCAATGCGATCTGCACCTGCCAGATAGCCTAACTCCGCTGCGGCAACACCTGTGCCCCGATCATTGTGGGGATGCAAGGAGAGAATGACATACTCGCGATTTGTCAGATGTCGGCTCACCCACTCTACAGAGTCAGCGTAGACATTAGGGGTGGACATCTCAACGGTGGCAGGCAGGTTAATAATGACTTCCTTACCTTCGCCAATACCCAGTTCATCAGTCACAGCATTGCACACCCGTACCGCAAATTCCAGTTCGGTACCAGTAAAGGATTCCGGGGAATACTCGTAGGTAATCTTGGTGTTTCCCGCCAACTGCTCTTCGTATTTCTTGCAGAGACGGGCACCGGTGAGGGCAAGGTCCAAAACGCCGTTCTGGTCCTGGTCAAACACTACACGACGCTGCAGAACCGATGTCGAATTGTAGAAGTGCACGATAGCCTTAGGGGCCCCATCAATAGCTTCGAAAGTCTTCTGAATTAGATGCTCACGGCACTGCACCAGTACCTGGATAGTCACGTCGTTGGGGATATGCCCATCTTCAATGAGGGTGCGCACGAAGTTAAAGTCGGTGGCTGAGGCTGAGGGGAAGCCAACCTCGATTTCCTTATAACCCATGGTGACCAAGAGCTTGAACATAGCCAGCTTACGTTCGGTGTCCATGGGATCGATGAGAGCCTGATTGCCATCACGCAGATCCACTGCGCACCAGCGTGGAGCAGCGGTCATGATTTTACCGGGCCAAGTGCGGTCTGGGAGGGAGACGTGAATCTGCTGATCAAAAGGCACGTACTTGTGCACAGGCATGGGTGCAGGCTTCTGGAAATTTTTCATCGTACTGACCTTAGATGAGGTGAAAAGTGGCAGCCACGGTATCGTACACGGCCCATCGGTGAAGAACCTGCTAGCAACCGTCCATCACATGGGAATATGGCTAGGATGATTAGTAACTGAAGGACTGCTGACAGGTCACCTGATCGGCGGTCTGGCCTGTAACACCCGTGGCAAGTTCACTAGTGGGTGCAGCGATAGTGTCGCTCTCAGCAAGATCAGAACCCAGGATAAGGGCAATACCAAGATACTGCTCCGAAGGCGTCAAGGAAGTAATACCAAAGATATCCGCAATAGCTTGAGCCTCAGCCTCATACCCGTAGGGGTAGTAAATGGTTGAAGCAGTGTAAACCGCATCGGAAGATACGGTAGTAACCGAGGTAAAGCCTTCCTGCTCAATCTTAGGGGCCAGCTCTTCCGCTCGGTTCTCAAGACCGCTAGCATCGGTAACACTCACGCTCAGAGAATAGGTCAGCTCCGCAGCAGGAGTAGACGTCTCACTGACCTCGGTAGGTGCAGGAGAAACTGGCTCAACCAGGGACTCATCATTCTGAAGTTTAGTGAAAAAAGCCTGAGCATCAGCCGAAAGCTGGAGCTTATTGCCATCGTAGAGGTAAGGCTCGTTAGGGACGGTAGCAAAGACCACCTTGCTCAAATCGACCCTGGCAAAAATGGAGCCTATACTCACCAAATTACCTAGGTGAGTTAGTTCCTGATCGATAGTGACATTCTGGGTGATTGCCTCAGCAATACTGAGCAACCTCGACGGGTTAGTCAGAGTGCCCTCTGCCTGTACCTTACGCAGCAGCGAAGCTAAGAAGCTCTGCTGGGCCTGAATACGGGCAGTATCGCTACCATCACCAAAGCCATGACGAGAACGAAGGAAAGCCAGAGCCTGTTCACCCTCAACACTTGATGTACCAGCAGAGAGCTTGAGACCACTATAGGTATCGTCAATAGGTTCAGTTACGCACACCTCAACGCCACCTACCACACTTGATAGAGCCTTCACAGCGTTAAAATCCACCAGCATAAAGTGGTCAATAGCCACACCCGTCAGGTTGCTAATAGTAGCTACCGTGCACCCGGGCCCGCCGCGCTGAAGAGACTCATTAATCTGAGTCTCAGAAGTTGCAGGGTAGATCTGACCCGTCGTGGCATCTGTGCACTTGGGGATATCGACCATCAAATCGCGGGGAAAAGAGATAACGTTGACGTTTGAACGGTCCTCACTGACCTGAACCAGCATCATGACATCAGAACGAGCACCAGAAGCTGCATCCTCAGCCGTACCGTAAACGTCATTATTGCCCGCACGGGTATCAGAACCAATAACGAGAATATCAAGAGGGCCAGTGGCAAGATCCGAAGACAACTCACCGATATTAATCTCGGCAGTCTGCACGTTACTGCGCAAACGCATCAGAGCAAAGCCACCAAAAGCAATCACCATAGTGAGCAGAGCAAGGCACGAAAGCGCTACCCACTTGACCCGCTGAGACTTAAGAGGCTGGTTGCTCATATGACGCCCCAGGGGCGTAACAACTCGCTGCGAGGGGTGACCCTGTGGCGCCATAAATGCTATCTCCGATTCGTCGACGGTAGGGGGTTCTAACCGATTCTTCAGCCCAGCTTAGCCAAGAAAGCTGAGAAAAACTCCTGATACAAAGAGAATTAGAAACCCAGTTTGCCTAGGGCACGGGGGTCACGCTGCCAGTCCTTGGCTACCTTCACATGAATAGAGAGGAAGACCTTGGTCCCAAGCAGAGCCTCAATGTTCTTGCGAGCAGTTTGGCCGATTTCTTTCAAGCGGGCGCCCCGCTTACCAATAATAATTCCTTTTTGGGAGTCACGCTCCACAAAAAGATTGACATGGATATCAAGCAGAGGATTATCGGCGCTACGCCCCTCCCGCAACTCCATCTCTTCGATGGTGACAGCTACCGAGTGAGGCAACTCATCCTGCACGCCCTCGAGGGCAGCTTCTCGCACCAGCTCAGCAACAAGGGTAGCCTCAGGCTCATCAGTCAACTCACCGGTAGGATAGAGCGGAGGCGAATCAGGCAGGTAAGAGGAAAGCAGCTTGGCGACCTCTTCTACCTGGTAATCCTTCACCGCAGAGACCGGGATAATATCTGCCCAGCCGCCACGGCCGTCATTAACCGGTGCAGGGGTAGCTTTACCCTGAGTACGGCTAGCAGCCGGGCCGCTCCCCTTACGGAAAGGAAGCTCATCACCCTTTTTCTTCCGTTCCTGACGCTCACGGCGCTGCTTACGAGCACCACGCTCAGCACTCATAATCTCATCACCCAGAGCCGAAACAGCCAAAAGCTGCTCGGTGAGCTGTTCGTGCCCCACCTTATCGGCCTTAGTCACAATAGCGACGATAGGCTTATTCCCCGATGCCGCTAGCTGCTGAGCGATGTAACGGTCACCAGGGCCGATTTTCTCATCAGCAGGAATACAGAAACCAATAACATCAACCTCAGAAAGAGTCTGCGCCACCATATCGTTCAAACGCTCACCCAGCAAAGTACGCGGGCGGTGCAGACCAGGAGTATCAACCAGAACTAGCTGGAAATCTTCACGGTGAACAATGCCACGAATAGTATGGCGGGTAGTCTGAGGTCGGTTGGAAGTAATCGCGACCTTCTGCCCGACCAGCGCATTGGTGAGGGTTGACTTACCGGCGTTGGGGCGGCCCACTAGAACGGCAAAGCCCGCAGTGTAGTCCTCGGGGAAGGAAGCAAATTCCATACAGATACTCCAATATCAGGATTAAGTAATGTCTGGGCTTTACTCTACAGGTTGTTGAGGCACAGAGTCTGCCCAAACAGAGAGCGTACCAATCTTATTGCGGCGACCACGAGATCCAATAGCCTTAATATGGATACCCTCAACAACAACTTCACTACCAATAATTGGGACACGCCCTAGGTGCTTAGCCAGCAGGCCACCGACCGTATCGACGTCCTCATCATCAAGCTCAATGCCAAAGAGCTCACCCAACTCCACGATACTCAACCGGGAGCTAATCTTGAAAGTACCGTCATCTTGGAGAGTAATTTCGGGTTTCTCGTTATCGTACTCGTCCGAAATATCACCCACCAGCTCTTCAATGAGATCCTCTAAAGTCACCAGGCCCGCTGTACCACCGTATTCATCAACGACCACGGCAACATGGGTAGACTCACGCTGCATCTCTTTCAGCAAATCCATGACACGCTTAGATTCAGGCTCATAACGCACCGGGCGCATCAGCGGAGCAAGGCCTATGCTCTCGGCAGCGGGCCCCGCCTCACGGGAGGTAGCCAGGGCGTCCTTGAGATAAAGTATGCCACGCACATCATCAAAAGACTCCCCCAAGACCGGGATACGAGAATAACCGGACCTCAAAAAGAGGGAAATAGCGTCATCGAAACTCTCCGTCACATCAATGGTGACCATATCGGCACGGGGCACCATAATCGAGCGGATGCGGGTCTCATCAAGTTCAAAGATGGACTGAACCATCTCCGCCTCATCGTCCTCAATTGCCGCAGAGGTGCTGGCACGATCAACGAACTCAAGAATCTCATCTTCGGTAAAAATACCGGTCACTTGTTCAGAATTCTTGGGGCTGACCTTACGCGAGAGCGCAGTCAAAGCGGAGGAAAATGGGCGGGTCAAAACACCCAAACCATACACCATCCCGGCCATAGCAGAGAAGACCTGAGCGTGCTTAGTGCGCCCCACCAAGCGAGGGGCCACACCAAAGAAAGCAAAGACTACAACAGTCATAACCAGCAAGGTCACCAGGACGCTGACCCAGGCGCGGCTAAAGAGATCGTGCACCAGCAAAAAGAAACAAACAACAGAGGACACCTCAGCTAGAACCCGCCACATACGCAAGGACCGGAAATAGGGTTCAGGGTCAGCAAGAATAGCTCGAATATTCTTGTTTTCAGGCTCATTGCCTAACCGCTGAGCTTCAGACCGAGGCAGATAGGTGTAGGAGGACTCAACAGCAGTAAGCAGATAGCCCACCAACACCAAAAGCAGCAGGACGCAGGCCAACACAGCAGAAGAGAGCACCGGTTAGTGCCTCGTCTCTACAGGGGCTGGCCGCCCCAAAAACTCTTCAAGAATGCTGCGTTGAATACTGAACATTTCGGCTTCTTCTTCTGCTGTTCCATGATCAAAACCTAGGCAGTGGAGGATGCCGTGAGTGGTGAGCAGGCAGAGCTCATCAAGGGTGCTGTGGCCGGCGTCCGCACCCTGCCGGGCAGCAACCGGGGGGCACAAGACAATATCACCAAGGACGCCGGTAGCCAGCTCCTCGTTACTGCCGGGAGTGAGCTCGTCCATGGGGAAGCTCATCACATCTGTAGGGCCGGGCAAATCCATCCAGTCCATGTGGATACGCTCCATCTCGCTCTCCCCCACAATGGCAATTGACAACTCGGTCTCAGGCGAAACCTTCATGTGGGCAAAGGCGTGGGCTACCAGCTTTTCAAGGGTGCTTGTATCGACGGCATCAAAGGATTCGCGCACAAAAGCGCTAGTATCTGCAGCCGGTTCTTCAATCTCAAACTCTACGTTCACCGGGCTAGGCCTTCTCTTCAGGAGTAACTTCGATACCTGACTGCTGCAATAATTTCTCAGCGGCAGCCTCAATAGTTTGACGCTTAACCTTGCGGTTGCGGCGGCGCTCCATCGAGTTCTTGGCATCGTCCCACTTATCGTAAGCGCTGACAATATCCGACACCAGGGAGTGGCGTACCACGTCCTCAGCCTGCAGGAGGGCGAAATGAATATCGTCTACCCCTTCTAGAATCTGACGAATCTGCTTCAGACCTGATGCTTGACCACCGGGAAGATCAACCTGGGTTACATCCCCGGTAATCACCATCTTGGAACCAAAGCCCAAACGGGTAAGGAACATCTTCATCTGTTCTACCGTGGTGTTCTGCGCTTCATCCAGAATGATGAAAGCATCGTTGAGGGTGCGCCCGCGCATATAGGCCAGTGGGGCTACCTCGATGGTCCCAGCTTCCATGAGACGAGGAATCGTCTCAGGGTCCATCATGTCGTGGAGGGCATCGTAGAGTGGACGCAGATAGGGGTCGATTTTCTCGTTTAAAGAGCCAGGGAGGAAGCCTAGGCGCTCGCCAGCTTCAACAGCGGGGCGCGTCAAAATGATGCGATTGACTTCCTTAGATTGAAGAGCCTGCACCGCCTTAGCCATAGCCAGGTAGGTTTTACCGGTACCTGCCGGGCCAATACCAAAAACGACGGTGTTGGCATCGATAGCATCAACGTATGATTTCTGGTTGATGGTCTTGGGGCGAATGTTCTTACCCCGAGAACTCAGAATGTTCTGACTGATGGCGGTTGCGGGGTGAGAGAGGCTGGCGGTCATCATACCCATGATGCGTTTGACCACTTCACCAGTAACCTGGGTATCTTTTTCTACCAGAATGGTGAGTTCAGCCAGTAGGCGTAGGGTGGTGGCTACGGTTTCTGATGGGCCGGTAACGACCACATCTAGCCCCTTGGGGCGAATTGTCAGACCGGGGAAGGTTTGCTCGATGAGGGTGATATTTCCGTCGTGGGGGCCAAGTACTGCGACCATTTCTTCGGTTGACCGGAAAGAGAAGGTGCGGGCAACAGAGAGAGGGCGGCTGCTAGCCATAGGTGAGGTAGTCATAGATGCCCGTGCGGGCTGTCAGAGCTCCTTGTGATACAAAGCGTAGGCGGTATTTCTTACTTTACCTGTAGCAGAAGAGGGTTTACCAGCGTTTGAGAGCAAGGTTGAGTACTGAAATGGCGGCGGCCCCGGCTGTGGAACTGCGGAGGACTTCGGGGCCAAGTAGTACTGTCTGGGCCCCAGCTTCTGCTAGTAGTTCCAGCTCGCGGGGGCTGATGCCGCCTTCTGGGCCAACAACAAAATAGACTTCTTTGACCTGATCGGTCAGGTGCTGGTCCAGGGCCTGCACCAGGCGATACTCAGCCTCTTCGTGCAGTACCAGGAAGAGAGCCTCTGGCCCTAGTTCCTGGGCAAGGGCAGCCAACTTACCGGTAGAATGCTGCTCATAGACTGGGGGTAGCAGGGCCCGGCGGGACTGCTTGGCTGCTGCCTTCACAGTATTCTGCCACTTAGCCCGGGCCTTGACGGCCCGTTCCATCTTCCATCGCACAATTGAGCGCTCAGCACTCCAGGGCACAATACCGTGGGCACCAAGTTCAGTGGCCATCTCGATAGCCTGGATGTCCCTGTCTCCCTTCGCGAGGGCTTGCACCAGGTAGATTTCTACGCCCACTGAATCTTGGGCAAGTTTATTTACTTCAAGCACAGGGCCGTCTTGGCGTAGCTCAATGACCTGGGTAATTGCCCGGTGCCCTTGGCCGTCTACTAGATCGAGCCCTTCACCGAGTTCCGGACGTTTGACCAGGGCGTGGTGCCCTTCATCGCCGGTAAGGTGCACTGTGGAACCTGGTGTGAGAGCTGCTAGCTCTTCAGGTTCGATGTAGTAGACAGCGTTGCTCATGGGGTCATCCTATTTGAGGTGGTCTTTCAGACGGGAGAAGAACCCGCCTTGCTTGTGGTTGACGGTTTCGCTTACCTGCAGGTCTTCGCCGCGAAGCTCGGAGAACTGCTTGAGCAGGTTCTTCTGCTCCTCGGTGAGGTTGGTGGGGGTGCGCACTTCAATTTGGACGCGCAAGTCGCCGCGTCCGCCGCCGCGCAGGTGGCTGACGCCCAGGTCTTTGAGGGTGATGACCTCACCGGACTGTGTGCCGGTGGGAATCTGCACTTCTTGGGGCCCATCGAAGGTTTCGAGGGTGATGGTGGTGCCTAGGGTTGCGGCTGTCATGGGCACGCCGACGGTGGCAAGGAGGTCATCGTCTTCGCGTCGGAAGGTGGGGTCGGGGTTGACGTGCAGATCAATGTAGAGGTCCCCGTTGGGGCCTCCTGCGGTGCCAGCTTCACCCTGGCCTGTTAGGCGGATACGGGTGCCGTCACTGACTCCGGCGGGGATTTTCAGGATGATGGTCTTCCGTTCACGCACACGCCCTTCACCGTAGCACTCAGCGCAGGGGTGCTTGATGACGGTACCGAACCCGCGGCAGGTGGGGCATTCTACCGGTTGTACTACGGTACCGAGAATCGATTGCACCTGGCGCTGCATATAGCCTTGGCCGTGGCAGGTATCGCAGGTTTCGGGGTGGGTGCCCTCTGCGGTGCCTTCTCCCTTGCAATGGTCGCAGGTGACGGCGGTGTCCACGGTGATGGGTTTTTGGCCGCCAAAGACAGCATCTTCGAGATCGATTTTGACGTTGATGAGGGCGTCCTGCCCCTGGCGTACACGGCTTTGGGGGCCACGGGGGGCTGAGTTGAAGAAGGTGTCGAAGATGTCTTGGAAGCCTCCAAAGCCTCCGCCGAATCCGCCGCCGCCACCAAAACCGCTGGCGGTACCGTTTTCGTTACCGGTCTGGTCATAGATGCGGCGCTTTTCGGGGTCGGAGAGCACATCGTGGGCTAGGGAGACGCGCTTGAATTCCTCGGCGGCTTCTTCCGAAGGGTTGATATCAGGGTGGAGCTGACGGGCCTTCTTACGGTAGGCCTTCTTGATTTCTTCGGGGCTGGCATCGCGGGAGACGCCGAGGGTTTCGTAGTGACTACTCACTGGTTCTCTCTTTCGGTGGACTGGTGTAAAAGGGGCAGACGCAGGCTTATGCCTGAGCCAAAATCTTAGATAGGTAGCGGGCTACTGCGTTGACCTTGGAGACTGTGCTGGTGTAGTCCATGCGGGTGGGGCCAACGACTCCTACGTGGGCGGCTCCCCCAGGCCCGTAGCTACTGGCTACCACTGAGGTTTCAGCCAGGGACTCACTGGGGTTTTCAGAGCCGATGCTAACTGCAAAGCCGCGCTCGTCATGCTCCAGGTCGGTCAGTAGTTTAAGGAGGACTACTTGCTCTTCCAAGGCATCAAGCACCGGGGCGATACTGCCTCTAAAATCAACGGTGGAGGCAGCTAGATAGGAGGTGCCTGCAATGAGTACCTGTGATGAGGCGTCTTGGGCGGCAAGGGTCTGCAAGGCCTCCTGGAGGGCACCGTAGAGTGGTGTTTCACTGGCGGACGCTTCTGCGGTGGTGAGATTGTTGAGCGGACGGTGAGCATAGCGGTCAAGGAGGTATTGGCGGGCTGCTGTAAGTTCTTCAAGGGTATGGGCCACAGTGAGAGTACGCTGGGTGACCTGGCCAGAATCGGTAATAAGAACCAGCAGCACGGTGGTGCTTGAGAGGGACACCAGCTCGATATGGCGGACGGTGGCAGCCGGGCCGGCAGGGTATTGCACCATGGCCACCTGGTGGGTGAGAGATGAGAGTAGACGCACGCTAGTTTTCATCATTTCATCCACGCTTTCGGCGCTATCGAGCAGGGTATGAATTGCTCGTTTTTCGGCCTCTGAAAGGGGTTGTAGGGATGATATTTGGTCAACGAAGAGGCGGTAGCCTTGGTCGGTGGGGACCCGCCCTGCACTGGCATGGGGTGCTTGAATCAGGCCTTGTTCTTCCAAGGCGGCCATATCGTTGCGGACGGTGGCGCTTGAGACCCCCAAATGGTGCCGCTCTAGTAGGGTTTTAGAGCCAACAGGTTCACGGGTGTGCACGTATTCTTCAACGATGGCTTGTAGGACGTGCAAGCGTCTGGGGTGGTTCACGGCACCTCCTGGGCTCATAGGTTTTCTCTGGGGCGAAGAATAATTGCAGGGTTAGGTTAGCACTTGATGGTCTTGAGTGCTAAGTTACCCATTAACTCTAATACCAGTGAACTAGAATCAGAACTCGGTACGCTCATGGCTAATGCCCCTATAAGAGAGAGTGAGAAGCACACCGATGGACTACCGAGACACCTGGGTCCAGGCCGATTTGACCCCACACCGCCCTACCCTGCCGCAGGTTGCCTTAGCCCCCGGCATGGTGCTTGAGGACGCCGCCACCGGCTTCGTAGGAGCAGCAGTTAAGGTGCGGGCTACGGCGTCCGGCCCTCAGGTAGGTTTGGAAGATCGACGGGGGCGCATTAAGTTCTTCCCCCTGGGCCCGGGCTTCCTGCTTGAAGGCCGCAGCATCAACCTGATTAAGCCTCAGAAGAAGCAGCCTGCAGCTACCCGCAAGATTTCCCGGTCGGGCTCAGTGGCTCTTGACGGTGTTCAGGCGCGTACAGCGCGGGCCAGTCGCATCTGGGTTGAGGGCGTGCACGATGCTGAGCTGATTGAAAAAGTGTGGGGCCATGATCTGCGGGTTGAAGGTATCGTAGTGGAGCCCCTGCACGGGGTCGATGATCTCGCTGGGGCTGTGGCAGCTTTTGGGCCAGCTAGCCACCGAAAACTCGGTATTCTCGTCGATCACCTGGTGGCAGGGAGCAAAGAAGAACGCATAGCACAGCAGGCCATGCAGGTTGCTGGAGCCGGTGATAACGTCCTGATTGTGGGCCACCCCTTCGTTGATATTTGGCAGGCTGTGAAACCCCAGGTGCTAGGCATACAGGCCTGGCCCCAGATCCCTCGGGGAGAAGACTGGAAAACCGGTATCTTGCAGCGCTTTGGCCGCCCAGCCAAGACACCTGAGGACGTCCGCGCCGGCTGGGATGCGATTCTTCAGCGGGTCAATAGCTACACCGATCTTGAACCAACCCTCTTAGGGCCGGTTGAAGAGCTGATTGACTTTGTGACACTCGATGGGCAAGCTGCCTAGGCTAAGAGTTTTTTCGGTGTGACTAACATCGTCCTACTCCCCAAAAATTCGTAGGCTTCACATATACCACCCTCCCCCAGCTTTGACTAAAATGATGACCAATGGGTTTAGAACCCCATCTATCACTCATTTGCCCTTCAACCTCAAAGAGAAGAATTCTTGAAGACCGCATCAGCACCTTCCACAACCGCCTACAAGGGGTCATCTGCAACCGCTGCACACCTGTCTGTTACCGCAGACCGCAACATCGCAACTGCTGCACATTTGGGGGGCGTGCTAGGTTGCATTCCCGCGGCCGTCATCTACTACCTCTACCGAGGCCGTGGCCCCTTCACTGAACAAGAATCCCGTGAAGCCCTAGACTTCACCCTGCTACCCACCCTAGTGCTGGCAGCCTCTATTGTTCTCAGCAACATTCCGGGCATCGGCTGGCTCTTTGGGCTAATCGCAGCCCTCACCTGGACCTACCTTGCCATCTCATCCCTGCGTGCCGGTATCAGGGTAAACCGCGGCAACCCCTACCAGTACAAGAGCAACACTCATCTTTTCAGCAAGCTCACCAGCCGCAAGAAATAGGCAAGGAAGCTTCTACAACCCAGAGGGGGCGGTGTAACTTAGCTAAGTCACACCGCCCCCTTTTTTTTGCTATCTCTTTACTGATACGCGAATCTAACGGTCGATATCAGGCAGTAGTTCCCGGGTCACAGCATCCCCCAGCAGGCGACCTTGCAAGGTGAGCTGCACGCGTCCGCCCAACCGGGCCTGAGCATCAATCAAACCCTGCCCCTGCAACCAATCCAGCGACTTCTCCACCTGGGCAGCATCAGAACCCTCCAAGAGACGAGAAATCTCTAAACCGTCAATCACCCTCACCTGCAACATGATGTCCTCAAACCTACGGGTCTGTTCCCCCAGCACCTCACGGGCTGCCGCCGGACTCTGCCCAGCCCTCACCCGGTTAGCGTAAGGCACCGGGTGCTTAAGATTCCACCAACGAGTACCATTCACATGCGAATGAGCACCCGGGCCAATACCCCACCAATCCTGATTACGCCAATAAGCATAGTTATGACGGGAACGATACTCCGGTGACCGCGCATAGTTCGACACCTCATACCAGTGATACCCAGCCTCCGAAAAAATCTGCTCAGCCAGCAGGTACATATCAGCCATCAAATCATCATCAGGCATGGCATACTCGCCCCGGCGAATCTGAGCCGCCAGTTTAGTGCCCTCCTCAACAATCAGAGAATAGGCAGAAATATGGTCAGGAGCATAAGAGACAGCCGCCCGAACCGACTGCTCCCACTGCTCCAGGCTCTCCCCCGGCGACCCATAAATCACATCAACCGATACCTGCAACCCGGCCTCTTGAGCCCAAGCCACCACCTTAGGCACATTAGCCGGGGTGTGGGTACGATCAAGGACCTCAAGCACCTCAGGAACCACCGACTGCATACCAAAAGACACCCTGGTAAAACCACCAGCCTTCAACGTCTCAAGGTCCTGGCGGGTCACCGAATCAGGGTTAGCCTCACACGTCACCTCAGCACCGGGCTCAATACCAAAAAGCTCAACAGCCTCACCCAGAATCTTCACCAAATCTGATGCAGGCAACTTAGTGGGGGTGCCTCCACCAAAAAAGACAGAATAGAGCGGACGGGCAGCCACACCCGACTGCCGCAAAACCCGCCGTGCAAAACGTAACTCGGCCACCGCGTCCTCAGCATAGGTGCCCAAGCTAACCCCATTGCCAAAATCCTCGATGGCATAGGTGTTGAAATCACAGTAACCACACCGCACCGAGCAAAAAGGAACATGCACATACAAAGAAAAATCGCGCTCAACGCCGCGGACGGCAGAATCAGCGGGGATTCTGCCGTCCAAAGGTGCCGGAGCGCCCAGAGGCTGGGCTGGCATTACTTCTTGCCCTTTTCCTTACCCTCTTCACCAGAAGACAGGGCAGCAATGAAGGCTTCCTGGGGGACCTCAACACGGCCCACCATCTTCATACGCTTCTTACCTTCCTTCTGCTTCTCCAGCAGCTTACGCTTACGCGAAATATCGCCACCGTAGCACTTAGAGAGGACGTCCTTACGCATAGCACGAATATTCTCACGGGCAATAATACGAGAACCAATAGCCGCCTGAATCGGCACCTCAAACTGCTGACGAGGAATCAGCTCACGCAACTTACCGGTCATCATCACACCGTAAGAGTAAGCCTTATCGCGGTGAGTAATCGCAGAAAAAGCATCAACCTTCTCACCCTGCAACAAGATATCAACCTTGACCAGATCAGCCTCTTCCTCACCATCGAACTTCCAGTCCAAGGAGGCATAACCGCGAGTTCTCGACTTGAGCTGATCAAAGAAATCAAAGACAATCTCAGCCAAAGGAAGACGGTAGCGTAGCTCCACACGATCTTGGGAGAGATAATCCATGCCACCCATCGTTCCACGGCGGGACTGGCACAGCTCCATAATCGCACCCACAAACTCATTGGGGGCAATAATCGTACAAGCCACCATAGGCTCACGAATAGTAGCGACCTTACCCTCAGGGAACTCAGAAGGGTTAGTCACACGCTGGGCAGTGCCATCCTCAGCAACCACATCGTAAATAACGTTAGGAGCAGTAGAAATAAGATCAAGATTGAACTCACGCTCCAGACGCTCACGCACAATCTCCAGGTGCAAAAGACCCAAGAAACCACAACGGAAACCAAAACCCAAAGCCGCAGAGGTCTCCGGCTCATAAATCAAAGCCGCATCATTGAGCTGCAACTTATCCAGGGCATCACGCAGAGCCGGGTAGTCAGAGCCATCAATGGGGAAAAGACCCGAGAACACCATGGGCTTAGGGTCCTCATAGCCACCCAGCTCTTCAGAAGCAGGCTTATACGCACCGGTGACAGTATCACCCACACGGGAGAGGCGGACGTCCTTCACACCGGTAATCAGATACCCCACCTCGCCCACACCCAGGCCCTCAGTCGGCTTAGGCTCAGGAGAAATCACACCAATCTCAAGCAGGTCATGCTCGGCCCCAGTAGACATCATCTTAATCTTTTGGCGCGGCTCCAACTTGCCGTCCACCACACGAACATAAGTGACCACACCACGATAGGAGTCATAGACTGAGTCAAAAATCATGGCACGGGCAGGAGCATCCGCTTCACCAGCAGGGGCAGGCAAGAGCTCAACAATACGATCTAGCAGCTCCGGCACACCCTCACCGGTCTTACCAGAAACACGCAACACATCCTCAGGCTCAACACCAATCAGATTCGCCAGCTCTTGAGCATACTTCTCCGGCTGGGCAGCAGGAAGATCAATCTTGTTAAGCACCGGAATAATGGTCAGATCATTTTCCATCGCCAGGTAGAGGTTAGCCAAAGTCTGGGCCTCAATACCCTGGGCAGCATCAACCAGCAACAGGGCACCTTCACAGGCAGCTAGGGAGCGAGAAACCTCGTAGGTGAAGTCCACGTGACCGGGGGTGTCAATCATATTCAAGGCATAGTTCACCCCGTCCACTTCCCAGGGCATACGAACAGCCTGGGACTTAATGGTGATGCCGCGCTCGCGTTCGATATCCATGCGGTCAAGGTACTGGGCCTTCATCTCGCGTGGGGTGACTACGCCGGTGGCCTGCAGCATGCGGTCAGCCAGGGTGGATTTACCGTGGTCGATGTGTGCGATGATGCAGAAGTTACGGATGACAGAAGGGTCAGTGGCCGCCGGTTTGGGCGGGTTGGTCGCCAAGGGTGACACGTGGGTTGGGTCCTTTCACGACTCTCAGAAAGCTCAAGAGAGCCTACCGGGTCTCTGACGGTAGAAATCAGTTAACCAGTTTCTCATATTAAGCCGGTGCGTGTCTGCCTGCGCGCCCAAAAGCAAGGATTATTGTAGAGACTATGAAGATCACCATGCGAACCATCCAGCAGGCACTGAACATTGGTCAGCGTATCTACCGGGAATGGAATAAGTACCAGAACCAGAAAAATCAAGGGCAGGTTTCGGCTTCCTCTCGCCACCCCGAGAGCCGCAGCCAGGGGCACCCCCGGCGCCAGCAGCGTCCGGACGCTGGTAGCGGCAGCTGGGAGAAGGGCGGCTACCCCGGTGACTATACCGGTCAGGTTGCCTTTGACTACTCCCCTGCTCTTGATGGCGATGCTGACCCCGGCGAAGTGGTCTGGGCCTGGGTTCCCTTTGAAGAAGATTACAGCCAGGGCAAAGACCGCCCGGTCCTGGTGGTTGGCCGCTCCGGTGCCTACCTGTTGGGACTTATGCTTACCACTAAGGATCACACTAATGCCCGCACCACTGACCCTAACTATCTAGATATTGGTGCAGGCGCTTGGGATAAAGAAGGCCGGGCCTCTGAGGTTAAACTCAACCGTGTGGTTCAGTTGAAGCCCTCCGGTATTCGCCGTGAAGGTGCCATCATGGACCGAGAAACCTTTGATTTTATTGCGGCTGCTTACCGGCAGCCTTAGGAAGAGATGTTGCTTATATCTCTGCCTTAAGTGCTGGTGGAGCTGATAGAGTTAACCCTTGTGTGTCCGATGGTCATCGGGCACTGCTGACTGGTTGCCATAGGCATCCCCACGCCGCTCAGTCGATGACCGGTCAGCGCAGCCCTCACCGACCAATTAGACAAAAACAGAAAGTTTTTAATCGTGGCTAACAT
>JAXFPK010000110.1:0-26070 GCA_034179845.1 Rothia sp. (in: high G+C Gram-positive bacteria)
AGACGTTAGGAGACACACGTGGCACGTGTGAAGCGCGCGGTTAACGCGCACAAGAAGCGCCGAGTAATCCTTGATCGTGCATCAGGCTACCGTGGCCAGCGTTCACGCCTTTACCGTAAGGCTAAGGAACAGGTCACTCACTCACTGGTATACAGCTACGACCACCGTCGTAAGAAGAAGGGCGACTTCCGTCGTCTCTGGATCCAGCGTATCAACGCAGCTGCACGCGCTGAGGGCCTGACCTACAACCGTTTCATCCAGGGCCTGAAGGCTGCTGAGGTTGAGGTTGACCGTCGTATGCTGGCTGAGCTGGCTGTTAACGAGCCTGCTGCTTTCTCAGCTCTGGTTGAAATCGCTAAGAACAACCTGCCTGAGGACACTTCAGCTCCCAAGGCTGCCTAAGCTCTTTTAGGTCTGTCTTTCCCTAACTAACTGTTGGGGTGCGGACGCCGCCTCCCACTTTCCTGCCGCTGGGCAGGGGAGCGGGAGGCTGCGTCCTTTTTGTTGTGGTCTTACTGGGCTGGAGCGTCGGGTTGGGGCGTCGGACGGGAGGAGCGGGGCTGGGCGCACAGTGAACGTCCACCAGACTCTCGCGGTGTCTGCGCCTATAGTGGGCACAGTGAGAGTTCGGTGGGCGGACGGCGACCGGGTGGGCTTATCGTCGCTCCTTGAAGTTCCAAGGGAACTGGTTACTCCACCCAGGTGATGACCTCTTCGGCGGGTTTGCGGGTCTGGGGCCAGGGTAGTTCTTCGGCGCGGTAGCCCAGGGCCAGCATGGTAACGATGCCTTCGGTGGCGGGGTCAATGATGCCGTGCTCGGCTAGGAGTGCGTTGGCTTTCTCTGGGTTGAACCCTTCGATGGGGCAGGAGTCGAGGCCGATGAGGGCGGCTGCGCTCATCATGTTGCCCAGGGCGATGTAGGTTTGTTTGGCGGACCAGTCGAAGAGGGCGCGGTCGGTGGTGAGGCCCATGTCGTCTAGTTGGAAGGTTTTGTAGGTTTCGAGGGCCTTGGCGTGGGCCTCCGGGGTGAGATTTCGGGAGGCTAGGGAGCCTTGCATGTGGGGGCCATCGTGCTGCATGTTGCGCTTGGCAAGGAGCAGGATGAAGTGGCTTGCCCCGTCTAGTTGGCGGGCTGCACCCCAGCTGAAGGGCTTGAGGGCTTCACGAATTTCGGGGTTTTGCAGGACGACGAAGCGCCAGCCTTGTGCGCCGACGGAGCTGGGGGAGAGGCGGGCGACTTCGAGAATGTAGTTGATGTCGTCCTTGCTGATTTTCTTCTCGGGGTCGAAGAACTTGATGGCGCGGCGGCGGTGGGCTGCGTCAAGGACGAGCTGCTTAATGTTTTGGTTCTGCATGGGATGTTCCTTGAATTGTTGGGGGTATGGCTTGTTGCTCAATAAACAGGGTATCGGTTTTATTCCTTGCCTGGGTAGGCATATGGTTGATTCGTTCACTGCTTAGGGCAGGCGCGGGGTGGTTCGGTGGTATGAGATAAACCTAGCCGTGAGACAATAGAGCCTATGGATTTCAAAGAACGCCTCAGCACCCCCGTCATCATGGAAAACCCTCAGGCAGACCGTGTTAAAGATATTGCCAAGCTTGCCACTCGGGCAGCCCGCACTAAGACTGGGCATTTCCTGGTGGAGGGGCCGCAGGCCGTCCGCGAAGCTCTTAAGGCTCACCAGGTTAAGCCCTTGCTTGATGCTGTTTACATTACTGAGCGTGCTTTTGAGCGGCACCCTGATATTGCTGACCTGCTTGAAGAGGTCTATGGCAGCCCCACCCCGGAGGCTGGGCGTAAGGTCTTCATGCGTATGGTCACCGAGCCGGTGCTTGCGGCGATGGCTGAGTCTGTTAGCCCTCAGGGTATTGTTGCTGTTGCTTTCCAGAATGATATTGCCCCCTCTGATATTTGGGGTGAGGGCGCTATTAACCCTAAGCTTATTGCTGTGCTTACCCGTGTGCAGGATCCGGGTAATGCTGGCACTATTCTGCGTGCGGCGGACGCTGCCGGTGCTGACTTGATTGTTACCACCAAGGGGTCTGTGGATCTTTATAACCCTAAGGCTGTGCGATCTACCGCCGGTTCTCTCTTCCATGTGCCCGTGATCCAGGGTATTGATCTTGAAGATTTTGCTGAGGACGCCAAGGCCCAGGGCATTGGTGTGCTTGCGGCGGATGGCTATGGCCGTGTTTCTCTTGATGACTTGCAGGATGCCGCTTTTGCCTTGCGTAACGGTGTTGAGCCTCGCAAGAAGGTTAAGTATGACCTGGCTAAGCCCACCATGTGGCTCTTTGGGAATGAGGCTGCGGGTCTAAATGATGAAGAGAAGGCTGCTGCTTCTTTGCGTGTGGCTGTTCCTTTGCGTGGGGCTGCTGAGTCGTTGAATGTTGGTATGGCTGCTGGTGTGTGTCTCTTCGCTTCCTCTTTGGCTCAGAACCGTAAGGGCGACTAGTGGGGGAGGGCGCCGCTGCTGTGTACCCGGTGCAGGTGGTTGGGGCAGCTATTGTTGATTCCTTGGCTGCCCCTACCCGCCTGTTGGTGGGCCAGCGTTCTGCTCCGCCTGCGCTGGCGGGCCTCTGGGAGTTTCCTGGTGGCAAGGTTGAGCCCGGTGAAGCTTGTGAGGATGCCTTGCTGCGCGAGCTTCGTGAAGAACTCGGCATTATTGCTAGGCTCGGTGTTGAAATCACCGGCCCTCACCCCCAGGGCTGGGTGCTGAACGAGAAGGCGGCTATGCGGGTTTGGTTTGCAGAAATTGCGGACGGACGTGCCACCGCCTTGCAAGATCATTCTGAGTTGCGCTGGGTTCCGCTTGATGCCACAGCGTTGGAGCTGCCCTGGATTCCTGCTGATTTTCCTATTGTGGAGGAGATCTTGGCGGGCGTCCGCGCGTAATTTTGGGGTAAATATTCTCTCTCTGCTGAAAAGGGGTAGGTCAGGCTACGTCTAAGCGGTAGAATTAGTATGCACACTTTTTATTTTTGAAAGGCATAGAAGATGACTCAGTCACCTAACCCCAATGAATACCAGGCACCTGTCAACGCTCAAGGTGCACCCGTAAGCCCTAACGTCCAGCCTGGTTTCGACAACACCGGGTACGGCCAGCAGCCTGTAGCTCCTGACGCTGAACAGAAGCACAGCCGCTCACAGGCAGTTCTTTTAGCTACTGCTGTCGTCTATCTCCTGACCCAGTTGCTGAACTACTTCTTCACCCCCGAGGTCATTGATGTTTATGGTGAGCAGGTTGTTGTTGAAAAGAACCCCCTGCTGAGCGTAGTAAGTACGCTCATTGGTCTGGGTCTCTTTGCCCTGGTCTACGGCCTGATGGCTAAGTACAAGAAGGCCGGCCGTATCCTTGGCTACATCTTTGCCGCTATCGGTATTATCGGCGCTATCTGGCTCCTCATTGGTTCTTTGGTCTTCGCCCCCATCCTGGTAGTGGCTTACCTGCTGTGGATTGTGCTGGCCATTGTCTGGATTGTCGTCGTCTCTAACAAGTCAGTATCTTCCATCCTGCGCTAATCGCTAGCGACTACAACCCCAATGGGCCCTCCGGCAAAAGCCAGAGGGCCCATTCTTGTAAAAAGATTGTGGAGCCTGGGTAGCGAGTCCGCGGAGCTCACAAGGTAGACAAGGCCAGCACCTACCGCGCATTTGCACTAAACTAGTGTCTTGATGCCATGGGCGCGCATCAGCGCCCGTTACGCCCACAATGTGAAGAGAAGTGCACATGACTGATTCTTTGCCCGAGGTGCCTGAGAACCCCACACCCTTCCAGGTGCTGGCTAACATTCGCGCCATTCTAGAAAAAGACCCCGAGAACGGTCTTGAAACCGTCCGCGAGGCCTTCACCGCCGAATTTGAGCGCGCCCAGAAGGAAATCGCTGAGAAAACCGCTGACTTTGAAGAGCTCAAGCGCGTGCGCCTGGACTTCACCGGCGATAAGGCCAGCTTCACCCTAGCCAATAAGCAGATGCGCGATTTGCGCAAGGAGCACAAGGCTGAGGTCGGTAAGCTCATGGGCCAGGCGCGCGGACGCCTGACCAAGGCCCTTGAAGCACGCAACGCCCAGCTGGAAGAAGAGCGCGATGCCCGCATCCTAGTTGAAGAAGCAGTGGACGTCACCGCCCACACTCCTCGCCGCCGCATCGGCGGGCGCCACCCCATCAGCGTCCTACAGGAACAGATGTGCGATATCTTCGTGGGTATGGGCTGGGAGATTGCAGACGGCCCCGAACTCGAATCAGAGTGGTACAACTTCGACTCACTGAACTTCAAGCCTGACCATCCGGCGCGTGAACTGCAAGACACTTTCTTTGTGGAGCCCACCAGCGCCCACCTGATGCTCCGCACCCACACCTCACCGGTGCAGATGCGTTCCTTGCTTTCCCGCGATGTGCCCCTCTACGTGGTCTGCCCCGGCCAGGTCTACCGCACCGATGAGCTCGATGCCACCCATACCCCGGTCTTCCACCAGATTGAGGGCCTGGCGGTTGATAAGGGCCTGACCATGGCTGACCTTAAAGGCACCCTAGAGCACATGGCCCGTGCCATGTTCGGCGAAGAAGCCAAGATTCGCCTGCGCCCCAACTACTTCCCCTTCACTGAGCCTTCTGCCGAGCTAGATGTCTGGCACCCGGACGCTAAGGGCGGCCCCCGCTGGATCGAGTGGGGTGGCTGCGGTATGGTCAACCCCAACGTGCTACGAGCAGCCGGTGTTGACCCCGAAGTTTACTCAGGTTTCGCTTTCGGTATGGGCATCGAACGTACCCTCATGTTCCGCAACGGTGTGCAGGATATGCGCGACATGATTGAAGGCGACGTCCGTTTCTCACAGCAGTTCAAGATGGAGATCTAACCCATGCGCGTACCCCTTTCCTGGCTGCGTGAATACGCACCCGTCCCGGCCGACGCAAGCGCCGAAGATGTCATGGCAACCCTGGTAAAGGTTGGCCTTGAAGAAGAAGACGTTCACCGCCCCACCGACGAGCTAACCGGCCCCATCGTGGTGGGCCAGGTGCTCTCCATGGAGCCTGAAACCCATTCCAACGGTAAAACCGTTAACTGGTGCCAGGTGCGCGTTGTGCCTGAGGGCCAGCAGCAGACCCTGACCGGTAAGGGCATTGAAGAGTCCGGTGTGCAGGGCATTATCTGCGGCGCCCACAACTTCAAGCCTGGGGACAAGGTTGTAGTGACCCTGCCCGGTGCTGTGCTGCCTGGCGGTTTCGCTATCACCGCCCGCAAGACCTACGGTCATAAGTCAGCCGGTATGATTGCCTCCGTCAAGGAGCTAGGTATCGGTGAAGACCAGGGCGGTATTCTGGTGCTCTCCACCCTGGGGCTTGACCCTGAGGTTGGCACCGATGCCATGGAGCTACTCGGCCTCTATGATGAGGCAGCTGAGGTCAACGTGACCCCTGATCGTGGTTACGGCTTCTCCATTCGTGGTATCGCCCGCGAGTACTGCCACGCCACCGGCAACGATTTCGAGGACTTTGTTCTTGATCTGGCCGCTAAGGCACCTGCTGCCAACGACTCTGGTGTGCCCGTCACCCTCACCGACTCAGCCCCCATCCACGGTAAGGACGGGGCCACCCGCTTTGTGGCCCGCTCGGTCAGTGGCGTGGACGCAACCGCCCCTGTGCCCACCTGGATGTCCTCCCGCCTGCGCCTGGCGGGCGTCCGCTCCGTCTCCTTGCCGGTTGATATCTCTAACTACGTCATGCTTGAGACCGGCCAGCCCCTGCACTTCTATGATGCAGATAAGCTGGCAGGTGGCATCACCGTGCGCCGGGCAGAGGCTGGCGAGAAGCTCACCACCCTGGATGAGAAGGAACGCGAGCTCAACACCGAAGACCTGCTCATTACCGATGAGTCCGGCCCTATTGGCCTGGCTGGTGTGATGGGTGGGGCCTCCACTGAGGTCACTGACTCAACTACCCGCATCGTCATTGAAGCAGCCCGCTTCGATGAGGTTTCTATCGCCCGCACCGCCCGCCGCCACAAGCTCTCATCTGAGGCCTCCAAGCGTTTTGAGCGTGGTGTTGACCCCCAGATTCAGGCCGCTGCGGCCCAGCGCGCCGTTGACCTGCTGGTTGAACTAGCCGGTGCCAGCGCCGATGAGGGCGTAACGGACGCCGGTGGCAGCTTTACCCCCACCGTCATCTCCCTGCCCGCTGACTACACCGCAGGCCGTATCGGCATCGACTACACCCAGGAGCAAATCGTTGGTTCCCTGGAACAGATTGGTGCCAGCGTTGAGGTAGCTGAGGGCTCCTACGAGGTCACTGTTCCCTCCTGGCGCACCGACCTGGGCGCTAAGGAAGACCTGACTGAGGAAGTCGCCCGATTGGTCGGCTACGACCTGATTCCCTCCACCTTGCCTGTGGCCCCTCCTGGGCGCGGCTACACTGTCGAGCAGACCTTGCGCCGCCGGGCCCTGAACGCCCTGGCAGCCTCCGGTTTGACCGAGGTCTTTGCCTACCCCTTCGTCTCTGATGAAGATAACAACCTCTGGGCAAGCCCTATCGCCGGTGAGAAGGTGGACTCTATCCGCCTAGTTAACCCCATCTCATCCGCCCAGGGCTGGATGCGCCGCTCCCTACTGCCGGGCTTGACCGACGTTCTTTCCCGCAACCTCTCCCGCGGATTCAAGAACCTAGCCATCTACGAGACCGGCTCCGTCTTTATCCCCGGCACCCAGCTAGGTTCAGCCTCCATTCCCGGCCTGGGCGTCAAACCTGCCGATGAGGTACTAGCTGACCTGAATGCTGGCATCCCTGAGCAGCCCCGCCACATTGCCGGTCTTTTTGCTGGTGCTGAGCATGAAGAAACTCCGGGTGTGAGCGCTCGCGCCTTTGACTGGCGCGATGCCCTAGATTCTGTTCTGTTGGTTGCTGATGCTGCTGGCGTGAAGCTCACGGTTGAAAATGGTGAGCATCAGGCCTTCCACCCTGGCCGCACCGCCGTGTTGAAGGACGCTGCCGGTGAGGTTATCGCCTACGCCGGTGAGCTACACCCCAAGCTCCTGGCTAAGCTGAATCTGCCTGAGCGCACCAGTGCCTTTGAGCTCAACTTCACTGCCCTGATTGCTCAGGCTGGTGAGGCTGTGCAGGCTACCGGTATTTCTGGCTACCCGGCTGCTAACCAGGACGTTGCCCTGGTTGTTGATGCTAAGGTTCCTGCCGCGGATCTTGCTGCCGCCCTGGTAGAGGGCGCGGGCCAGCTGCTTGAGGACGTCCGCGTCTTTGATGACTACCGCGGCATCGGCATTGAAGAGGGCAAGAAGTCTCTAGCCTTTGCCTTGCGTTTCCGTGCAACTGACCGCACCCTCACCGCCGATGAGGCCTCTGAGGTTCGTGAGGCTGGTGTGGCCCTGGCCGCCGAGCGTTTCGGCGCGGTTCAGCGTGCTTAGAGGCATTAAAGCCTGGTAATAGCTAAGTGGGAATGAGCCCGGCGGATGCGCGTCCGCCGGGCTCATATGTCTTAGCAGGGGGTGATTCGGCTGAGGTTGAGGTGGGGGAGGGGACGTTTTTTTAGAGAGGGCCTGGAAAAGGCTGGGCCTTGAGAGGGCTGGCCAATTTTTTTGGGTCTGACACGGTAGAATGGACTTCCCGCCTTGTCTAGGCAATCACCCACAACCTCTGGAGATGCACCGTGAGCGATCAGCGCTACCTCGAAGATAAAGATACCTTCGACGAAAATGACCGCACCGACGACTTCTTCACCTTCTCGGAAGAAGAAGAATACTACGAGGAACCTCGCGGGCCCCTGGGCCCTAAGCTAGCCCTTGCTGGCATCATGCTGGTAGCTTCACTGCTGGCGATGCTACTGCTCATCGGTGGTGTGCGCACTTTCAACGAGGCCCGCGCCAATGAAGGCTACGAGGGGCGCTCCTGGGTGATGGCCGGCAGTTTTGAGAAGCTCACCAGCGACCTGCAAGGCGATAGCAATGTGGCCACCTATAAGGGAACGCTGCCTGATGATGCTGCTATGGCTGATAAGACCTTCGTTTCTGAGATTGCTGACCCGGTGCAGGTTAACCCCGGGTCTGCTGTTGAGTTCCGTGGTTCTCAGACGGGCACTGTGAGCGCTGATTTCCCGCAGAAGGTTGATGCCCTGCTGGTGCAGACTGATGAGAGCCATTTGACGGTTGCCCGTACTGGTGAGGCAGGTAGCTTGGTGCCGGTCACTGAGAGTACGGTGGCCTCTCAGAAGCGTAGTGCTATGTTCCGTCTGGCTGGTGCCATTCTGGTCTTTGGTGGTGGGGTTGCTGCTACTTTTATGATGATTCGTCAGCGTAAGGGCGCTGAACTGGCTTAGTCTGTTGTGGGCTTGCCTGGGCTGACTTGGGCTGGGGTGGTTTTACACTACGACACACATTGCATAAATATTTACTAGTATGTAAAAACATGCAAAGATGGTGCTATGACTATTACCGTAGCTGTCACAGGAGCCACCGGGTACGCCGGTGGTGAGATTCTGCGTCTTTTGGCCACCCACCCCCACGTTGAGGTAAAAACCGTGGCCGCCCACTCGTCCGCTGGTTCCCGACTCGGCGATCTGTCCCCCCATCTTCGCGCCTACGCCGACCTGGTGGTCACAGACACCACCGCCGAGGCCCTCAGCGGGCACGACGTTGTTTTCATGGCCCTGCCCCACGGGGCAAGTGCAGAGATCGCCGCCCAGCTACCCGAAAACACCCTGGTGATTGACGCAGGGGCAGACCACCGCCTCGACAGCGCAGAGGCCTGGGAAAAGTTCTACGGCTCAGAACACTCCGGCACCTGGCCCTACGGCCTACCTGAACTACCAGTTGGTACCGGTAAACAGCGTCAAAACCTGGCAGGTAGTAAGCGAGTTGCCGTGCCCGGCTGCTACCCCACAGCCTCCATCTTGGCCCTAGCTCCCGGCTTTGCCGCCGGTCTGCTCGAACCCAGAGATGTTGTCATTGTTGCCGCCTCAGGCACCTCAGGGGCAGGTAAGAGCCTCAAACCCCACCTGCTCTCAGCCGAAGCCATGAGCAGCATGAGCCCCTACGGGGTCGGCGGGTCCCACCGGCACACCCCCGAAATTGAAGAAAAACTCTCCCACATCGCAGGGGAAGAGGTGCAGATTTCATTCACCCCCACCCTAGCCCCCATGCCCCGCGGCATCCTCGCCACCGCCACCGCCCGCGTCCGCCCAGGTGTCACCGAGGCTCAGCTGCGGGAAGCCTGGCAGCAGGCCTACGCCGATGAACAGTTCGTGCACCTGCTCCCAGAAGGGCAGTGGCCCACCACCAAGAGCGTGCAGGGCTCCAACCACGCCGAAATGCAACTAGCCTTCGACGCACACACCGGGCGCCTTATCGTTACCAGCGTCATTGATAACCTGGCTAAAGGTACCGCCGGCGGTGCCATCCAGTCCATGAATATTGCCCTCGGGCTCTCCGAAAATGCAGGCCTACTCCAGGAAGGACTCGCACCGTGACCGACTCTATCCACCAGATTGAAGGCATCACCACCCAAGGCGTCACCTTCCCCCGTGGCTTCCGGGCAGCCGGTGTGCGCGCCGGAATCAGCGCCGTTGACGGTAAAAAGGACGTCGCCCTTGTTGTTAACGACGGGCCCGTCAAAAACGCCGCCGCCGTCTTCACCAGCAACCGTTTTGCCGCCGCCCCCGTCCTCTGGAGCCAGCAAGTTATCAGCGATGGCCGGGCGGACGCCGTCCTCCTCAACTCCGGTGGCGCTAACGCCTGCACCGGTGCCCCCGGCTTCCAAGACACCCACACATCCGCTGAACTCCTGGCCGAGCTGCTGGGCATCTCGGCCGGTGACGTCCTAGTCTGCTCCACCGGCCTCATCGGCGAGCGCCTACCCATGGACAAGCTCACCGCCGGAACCAAGGACGCCCTAGCCTCCCTAGGTGTAAGCCCCGGCTCCTCCCTGGCCGCCGCTGAAGCTATCATGACCACCGATACTGTCTCAAAGCAGGCCGCTATCGGTGTAGAAATTGAAGAGGGCGGCTACTACCTGATCGGTGGTATGGCGAAGGGTGCTGGCATGCTGGCCCCCGGTCTGGCCACCATGCTGGTTGTTATTACCACCGATGCTCTGATCTCACCTGAAAATCTTGATATTGCCCTGCGTGAAGCGGTGCGCCTGAGCTTCAACCGGGCTGACTCAGATGGGTGCATGTCTACCAACGACACCGTCATTCTCATGAGTTCTGGTGCATCAGATATTGAACCTGACCTGGGGGTCTTCACAGAAGCTCTCACCAAGGTCTGCCAAGATTTGGCTCTGCAGCTCATTGGGGATGCCGAGGGCGCCAGCCACGACATTCACGTGCGGACCCTGGGCGCAGCTAGTGAAGCGGACGCTGAAGAAGTCTCTCGGGCTGTCTCCCGCTCTAACCTCTTCAAAACCGCCATCTTTGGTAATGACCCCAACTGGGGCCGAATCCTCTCCGAGGTAGGCACCACCTCAGCTACCTTTGAGCCGGAAAACGTCAACGTCACCATCAACGGGGTGCAGGTGTGCACCGGCGGCGGTATCGGCCAAGACCGCTCCCTGGTCGATCTTGCCGCACACCGTAAGGTCACCGTCGATATTGATTTAGGTGCAGGCCAGCATGAAGCTACCATCTGGACCAACGACCTCACCCACGACTACGTGCACGAAAACTCAGCCTACTCCAGCTAACCAAAGGACCCCTATGGCAGAGCAAAAAAACGCCCACGCCCGCTTCGACACCGCCCAGCAAAAAGCGAAAACCCTCATGGAAGCCCTCCCCTGGATTCAACAGTTCCGGGGTAAGGTCATGGTCTTCAAATACGGTGGCAACGCCATGATTTCAGAGGAGTTGCGCGCCGCTTTTGCAGAAGACATGGTCTTTCTCCGCACCATCGGCATCTGCCCAGTAGTGGTACACGGTGGCGGCCCGCAGATTACCGCCATGCTGGGCAAGCTTGGTATCCACAGCGAATTTCGCGGCGGCTTGCGCTACACCACCCCCGAAGCTATGGACGTAGTCCGTATGGTGCTCACCGGGCAGGTAGCCCGCGAACTGGTCTCCCTCATCAATGCTCACGGGCCTTTTGCTGTTGCTATGAGCGGTGAGGACGGCGGGCTGCTGCGCGCTCGCCGTATCGGCACTGTAGTAGATGGGCAAGAAGTAGATCTGGGGCTGGTCGGTGAAGTTGTCGGTGTGAACACCACCGCCATCATGTCCATGATTCAAACCGGTAAAATTCCCGTCATTTCATCCATCGCCCCTGAAATGCACGACCCCGAGAAATACCCGGAACATAACCACGGCCTAGCGGGTCTTACCGGGGAAATCCTCAACGTTAATGCAGATACCGCCGCCGCAGCCGTCGCTGCAGCCCTGGGAGCTGAAAAGCTGGTCGTCCTTACCGACGTTGAAGGTCTGTACGCCAACTGGCCCCACAAAGATTCGCTGATTTCATCCTTGACCGTGAGCGAACTGCGAGCCATGCTCCCCACCCTGGTTTCGGGCATGATTCCCAAGATGGGTGCCTGCCTGCAAGCCGTTGAGCAAGGTGTTCCTCGTGCTTCTATCGTCGATGGTCGCCTGGCTCACTCGCCCCTGCTGGAAATTTTCACTGACCGCGGTATCGGCACCCAGCTCACCCCCGATAATGTCGAGGACACCCCCTGGCACCACCCAGCACCTGACTTCCAGGTCAAGCCCATCACCTATTAGGACCACTTCACTCAGCAAGGGGAAAACCATGTCTCAAGAACAACTACTGACCAACTACAAAGATGAGCTACTCGGTGTCTTCGGTGACCCCTCCCTGGTGCTGGTAGAAGGCAAGGGCTCCCGCGTCACAGACGCCGACGGCAAGGTCTACCTAGACCTGCTCGGTGGTATTGCTGTCAACGCCCTTGGCCATGCCCACCCCGCCTGGGCCCAGGCCATCAGTGAGCAAGCAGCCACCTTAGCTCACGTCTCCAACTTCTTCACCACACCCCAACAGATTTCTCTAGCTCACCGCCTGCTTGGCTACCTGGGCGCTGAGGACGGCCGCGTCTTCTTCTGCAACTCCGGCACCGAAGCCAACGAAGCAGCCTACAAGCTGGCCCGCCGTCACGGCAACACCCACGGCAAAGGCACCATCCTAGCCCTTGACCACGGGTTCCACGGCCGCACCATCGGCGCCCTCTCCTTGACCTGGAAGCCCGCCTACCGCGAACCCTTTGAGCCCCTACCTGGCGGCATCAAGCACATCCCGGCCACCCTCCAAGCCCTCGAAGAGAACCTCACCGACGATGTTGCCGCCCTCATCATCGAACCCATCCAGGGTGAGGCTGGCGTGCTGCCCCTGCCAGAAGGCTACCTAACCCGCGCCCGTGAACTCACCCGCGCCCACGGTGCCCTACTCATCGTGGACGAAGTACAAACCGGTATGGGCCGCACCGGCCGCTGGTTCGAGCACTCCCGCGAACTCACCGGCACCAACCTGCCCGATGCCATCACCCTAGCCAAAGGCCTAGGCGGCGGCTTCCCCATCGGCGCCATGATCGTCACCGGTGAAGAGAACACCCGCACCCTCCAAACAGGCATGCACGGCACCACCTTCGGCGGCAACCCCCTAGCCACCGCAGCCGCCACCGCAACCCTAGCCACCATCGAAGCAGAAGGGCTACTAGAGGCAGCAACCGACCGCGGCTCTACCTTCCGGGCAGCCATCGAAAAAACAGGGGGTGTAGAAGAAACCAGGGGAGCGGGCCTACTCATCGGCATCGTCCTAACCGAAGAAACCACCCAAACCGGTGCCCCCCTCGCCCCAGCCTTCGTAAGCACAGCACGAGAAGCCGGATTCATCGTCAACGCCCCCGATACTCGCACCATCCGCATCGCCCCAGCCCTGACCATCACCGATGAAGAACTGGCCAAATTTGCTGAAGCCTTCCCCACCATCCTGGCTCAAGCCCGTCAGCAGTAGAAACACCCCCACCCCTAGGAGAACACCGTGGTACGCCACTTCCTCAAAGACACCGACCTCACCCCCGACGAACAAGCCCAGGTACTTGACCTAGCCGCCTCCATGAAAGCTGACCGCTACGGCTACAAGCCTCTAGCAGGGCCCCAGACCGCCGCCGTCATCTTCGACAAAACCTCAACCCGCACCCGCTTCTCCTTCCACGCAGGAATTGCAGAGCTCGGCGGCAACCCCCTCATCGTCAACCCCGGCGAAGCCCAACTCGGCCACAAAGAGACCATCTCAGATACTGCCTCCGTCATCTCCCGCATGGTCTCCACCATCGTCTGGCGTACCTACGCCCAAGCCGGCCTGGAAGAAATGGCCCAGCACTCCCGCGTACCCGTCATCAACGCCCTCTCCGACGACTACCACCCCTGCCAGATCCTGGCCGATCTGCTCACCATCCGCGAGCACAAAGGCGACCTCACTGGCCTGACCATGGTCTACCTGGGGGATGCAGCTAACAACATGGCCAACTCCTACCTCCTAGGCGGGGCCACCGCCGGAATGCACGTGCGCATCACCGGCCCAGAAGGCTACCTGCCCGCAGACTCCGTCGTCGCAGAAGCAGAAGAACGCGCAAAGGAAACCGGCGGATCAGTCCTGGTGACCACCGACCCCGACCAGGCCCTTGCCGGTGCGGATGTCGTCATCACCGACACCTGGGTCTCTATGGGCCAAGAAGACGAAAAAGAAGCCCGCGCCCAGGTTTTCAAACCCTACACCGTCAACACCGAAGCCATGAACAAGGCAGCAGAAGGCGCCATCTTCCTCCACTGCCTACCTGCCTACCGCGGCTACGAAGTCACCGCCGACGTCATCGACGGGCCCGCCTCCGTCGTCTTTGACGAAGCCGAAAACCGTCTTCACGCCCAAAAAGCCCTCATGGCCTTCCTCCTCGCCGAGTCCAACCTCGCCACCGACGTCCGCACAGCTCTCTAAGACACCAGGCACCAGAAAAAGAGAAGAAACAATGGCGATCCCCTCCACCAAAACCGCGCGTCAGGCCCGCATCATCGAGGTTCTTCAAACCCACCGTGTGCGCTCGCAGGCTGAACTGGCTAAGCTGCTCACCGATGACGGGCTCAAGGTGACTCAGGCGACCCTTTCGCGTGACCTGGTGGAAATTGGGGCTGAGCGTGTGCGCGATGAAAAGTCAGGGCTGATCTATGCGGTGCCTAACCACCCGGTGCGTCGTAGTACTCAAGAAGGCCCCGATGCCCGCCTGGTTTCTCTCTTCAAGGAGTTGTTGGTGACCGCAGAGGCCTCAGCTAACCTGGTGATTTTGCGGACCCCGCCGGGTGCGGCCCAGTTCTTGGCCTCGGCTATTGACCAGGCTGGTTTAGAACCCCTGCTGGGAACGATTGCCGGTGATGATACTGTCATGGTCATTGCCCGTGATCCGCAGGGAGGCGAAAAGGTAGCTGCCCTCTTCCTAGAATGGGCGGCATAGGTTAGAGAAGTGAATATGAGGGCGGGCTACCTCTGTACGGTAGCCCGCCCTTGGTGTGTGCGAAGCCGGGATTTATGCGAAGAGCTGCTTCATCTCTTCAAGGTTGAAAAATTCTGCTACGTCAGCTGGGGTCTGGCTTCCTAGCGTTTCGTCAGCACCTGCATCCAGGAGCATGCGGGCGATGGGCAGGTTGTTGCGGAAGGTGGCGCAGACCAGGGCGGTTTGGCCTCGTTCGTTGAGACGGTCCAGGTCGGCGCCTTCGTTGATGAGTAGCTGTACCAGCTCTGAGTGTTTGTGGTAGGCGGCCAAGATGAGCAGGGTGTCGCCCTTGGCGTTGGTGAGGTCAACGGGTACGCCCTGGTCGAAAAGGGACTTGAGGGCTATCGGTTTGTTGTCCCGTGCCAGGTCGAAGACCGAGTTAAGAAAGTCAATGTCTTGTTCGGTCAGAGTGTGGTTCGCATCTGTCATATCTTCACTTTCTCAGAAGTCGGGTCTTTTTAGCAACCCTGTCTAGACCTATAGGGTGCTTATCCCTACCCTGGGAGCTTTCACCGAGAGGTGTTAAGCGGTCAGGTATGAAAGAATAGGCAGGGTCAGCTAGGCCCGTCAGGAAAGGCACCCTGTGAATACCCAGCACTCCCAGCACTCCCAGCACACTGCAGACTCTTCACCCCAGCACAATCTAGCGACCCTCCTTGCTGCCCGCGCTGATTCGGACCGCACTGCCCTGACCTGGGCCGGTGGCTCCTTGAGCTACCAGCAGCTGGTCACGGCGGTAGGTGCTGCCCGCACCTGGCTGGGGGAGCGAGGCCTCACCCCTGGCGATAGGGTAGCTTTGGCCCTGCCGAATGTGCCGGCCATGGTGAGCCTCTACTATGGTGCCCTGTCTTTGGGGGCGGTAGTGGTGCCCATGCACCCGCTGCTATCGGCGCGTGAAGCTGCCTACCAGGTGCAGGACGCTGGCGCCCGGCTTCTGGTGGCAGCCGCCGGTACGCGCGTGGGCCAGGAAAGCGAGCAGATTCGTGAAGAGGTGGGGCCGCAGCTGGCCGTTCAGGTGCTTTCTGCCGATGCCATGTTCGATAGGGACGCCCCGGCACAGCAGGCCTGGGAGCCCTCCCCTGTGCGGGCCCAGACCCCTGCGGTTATTCTTTACACATCGGGAACTACTGGTGCCCCTAAGGGGGCTACCCTTACCCACGCTAATATGCTCTCTAACGCCCTGACCTGCGCAGATGTTTTCGGTTTCACCGCAGATGACGTAATCTTTGGGGGCCTTCCGCTCTTTCACGCCTTCGGGCAGACTGTATCGATGAATGCGGTACTGGCAGCAGGCGCCGCTATCGCCCTGCTGCCTCGTTTCACACCGGGTGGGGCCGCCCAACTGTGCGCCACAGCCGGGGTCACAATTTTTGCTGCGGTTCCTACCATGTATGGTGCCCTGGCCAGCTACCTGGGCACCGACCCGGCCTTGGCGCACCGTCTGAAGGGGCGTGTCCGCTTCGGTATCTCAGGTGGTGCAGCCTTACCGGCCTCTGTACACGCCGATATTGAGCGCCTGGTAGCCTGCCCTATCTATGAGGGGTATGGGCTGAGCGAAACAGCGCCGGTTGTCTCTTTCAACCGGGCTGAGTACGGCCTGGTCATTGGTTCTGTGGGCAGGGCCCTGCCCGGTGTGGAGGTCAAGGTCGTCGATGAAGAGGGGCAGCCCTTAGCTACGGGTGAGGCCGGTGAACTGTGGGTGGCTGGGCCTAATGTTATGGCCGGTTATTGGGGCCGCCCTGAGGCTAGCGCTGCGGTGCTCAAGGGTCGCTGGTTTGCCACCGGTGATATTGCTCGACTCGATGAGGAGGGGAACATCTTTATTGTTGACCGGCTTAAAGACATGATTTTGCGTAACGGTAACAGCGTCTACCCGCGGGAAATTGAGGACGTTCTCTACACTAACCCTGCCCTCCAGCTGGTGGCTGTAGTGGGTCAGCCCTCAGATGTGGTGGGTGAAGAAATCGTGGCGGTGGTGGTGCCTCGCCAACCCCTGGATGCTGCGCAGCAGGCTGAGCTGATCGCCTCCTTAGATCAGCTAGCTCGCCAGGAACTTGCAGCCTATAAGTACCCGCGCCGCTACATTTTTAAGGAAGAGCTACCCTTGGGCCCGACCGGCAAGATTCTTAAGCGGGTGTTGGCTGAGGCTCTCACCCAGGAGTCCTAGGTAAGAGCCTCTACTAGTTTTGGTGAGCCTACGGGGCTAGTTGTGCCCGGCGGGATTGCATGGAGGCTGAGAGCGAGGCACCGAGCAGAATCATGCGGAAGGTACGCTCTGCTGAGTCTGTTAGGAGCTCTTCACCATTGACGAGGGCATCTTCAAGGTCCATGGGCAGGGGAATAATCGAGGCAAAAGCGTCGATACCGGCATCGTGCACACGGTAGGCCTTTTTGCCAATGGAACCAGCTAAGGCGAGTACCGGGGCGCCTGATACCTGGGCGCGGGAGGCGATTTCTGCTGGTACCTTGCCCTTGGGGGTTTGAAAGTCGATGGCGCCTTCTGCGGTGACCACCAGATCTGCCCGGCGGATTTCTTCGTCCAGGTTGATACCTGCTAAACCAGAATCGATCAGGGCCTCAAAGCGCGGGGTGAGCTCTGCACCGATGAAAGCTAAACCAGCGCCCAGGCCGCCGGAGGCGCCGGTACCTGCCCCGGTGCGGAAGTCCACATAGAGTTTGCCGTCGGTCATGTTCTGGTAGGTTTCTTCCAGCAGATCTGCCCAGTGGGTGAGGGCCTGATCGAGCTGTTCGACCTGCTCTGGGGTGGCCCCCTTCTGCGGGCCAAAGACGCGGGCAACTCCCTGAGGGCCGGTAAGAATATTGTGTTGGTTCAGTGCAAGAACAATCCTCACCTGAGAAAGGCGGGGGTGCAGGCCGGAGTAGTCGATGGATGCTGCTTCAGCCAGGTGGGCCCCGCCTAGGGGTATCTCTTCCCCGGCCTCGTTGAGGATGCGAGCGCCTAAGGCTGAGAGGGCACCTGCACCACCATCGGAGGTGCCTGAGTCCCCGCAACCTACTAGTACGGTGTGTACGTCCTCCTGATCCAGTGCTGCTGCGATGAGTTGGCCTACCCCGTAGGTGGTGGTTTCAGCGGGGTTGCGTAAATCCTTGGGTACCAGGGACAGGCCGGCTGCTGCTGCCATTTCGACGACAGCAACGCCTTCCTGTGCCCCGCCGAGTAAGGCGTAGTGGGAGCGAACTTCTTGATTCACTGGGCCGGTGACTTTGGTGTGGATCAGTGTGCCGCCGGTTGATTTTGCCAGCATTTTGGCGGTGCCTTCTCCGCCGTCGGGAATGGGCATGGTGACGGTGTTGACGCCGGGGATGACGCGGCGGATACCGGAGGCGATAGCATCGGCTACAACGTCTGCTTCAAGGGAACCCTTGAACCCAGAGGGGGCAATGAGGATGCGCTGAGGGATAGAGGTAGTCATGGTCTTTCTCCTTATGTGGTGTTGTTTAGAGGTAGAGGGGTAGGCCAAGGGCTGGCCAGATATAGAAGGCAAATCCGGCAATGAGTGCTGCATGAAGCGGCGCCAGCCAGGCCGAAAGTTTGAGGAGGTCTGCTGGGGTATAGGTGGGGTGCCCGTCGATGGAGGCGAAAAGGGCAACTGGTTTGGCGCTGGAGGTCAGGGTGTGGCAGAAGCCTGCGGCTGCGGTTGAGATGAAGGCTGCTGCGACCGGGTTGACGCCCAGGGGGATGGCGGCAGTGATGATGAGGGGCACTAGCACAGCTGAGCGGGCAGAGCGGGACTGGATGACCAGGTGGGCCACCGTGGAGAGGGCAATAACGAGAAGGACGAAGGCTGCTGCTCCGCTGCGTCCTAGCCCGGCAACTGGGGCGAAGATTGATTCTGCGAGCCAGGTTGCTGCCCCTGATTCTGAGAGGGCGGTACCGATTGCCAGGGTGGTGGCCATAAAAATGAGCATGGGCCAGGGGGCTTTTTTGAGGGCTGCTGCTAGTTTGACTGATCCGAAGTGGGGGGCGCTGGCAGCTAGGGCACCGAGGATGGCAACAATCACTGGGTCTACCCCGTGGATGGTTTCGGTGCACCAGAGCAAGATGGCAAGAAAGAGCACTAGCGCCATGTTTTTTTCCGCTGGGGTAAGTGCGCCTTGTACCGGGGTTGCATCGTCGGTTTCGAAGTCTGTTATATCGATTTGGAGCTTGGTGGGGGCATCATCTTTGGTGGGGAAGAGCAGGAAGACTAGCTCAGTGACTAGGAGTGAGGCGAGCAGGCCTAGGCCTGAGCCTAGTATCATCCACTGTAGAAAGCCGATGGTTTCTAGCCCGTAGGCTACCAGGATTTCTGCGGTGACGAGGTGGGCACCTGCGCCGATAAAGCTGGCAACGGCTGAGACCAGGATGGTGGAGGGAGCTAAGATGCCTAGGGCCTTGACGAGTTTGGGGCGGTCGGGCATGGCGTCGGCCACGGCCAGGTAGATGGGCAGGGCGAGGGCTGCCCGCCCGGAGGGGGAGGGCACCAGGTAGACGGTGAGGAAGAGGGCTAGGTTGTAGAGGTGGGCTAGTTGGCGCGGTGTTCGGGCTAGGGATACGAGCCTGGCGGTGAGGCGGCGGGTGAGGCCTGAGGCGGTAAGAGCTTGAGCCATCACTACGGCTGCTACCAGTAGCCAGACTGCGCTAGTTCCTAATGAAGCGGTGAACTGGTCGGTGCTGATGATGCCTGTTAGGACCAGGGCGACTGCTGCTGCGAGGGAGATATAGGTGTCTGAGAGGGGGCTAAAGACCCAGGCCCAGATGGCGAGGGTGAAGATGGCTAGGGTGAGGGCACCTTCTAGGGTGAGTTGTGATGAGGTGAGCCCGGTCAGTGCGGTGGCGGTGATGAGCAGTACGGCAATGAAGAAGGATGCCAGGAGTTTACCGGTGATGAAGCTGGGTTTGATGATTGTTAGTGGCGCGGTATCGGTAGCTGGTTGAGGGTTAGGTGCGGTGGTGGATGTGTAGAGAAGTTTCATACGAATCGGTAGCCTGCCCCTCGAACGGTCACGATGTAGTCTTCGCCAATTTTTTTGCGGAGGGCGCGGATGTAGACGTCGACGATGTTGGAGTTGGGGTCAAAGTCCATGCCCCATACTTGCCCTAGGAGTTGCTCCCGGGAGAGCACCTGGTTTTTGTGGCGCATGAAGGTTTCTAGTAGGGAGAATTCGCGGCTGGTGAGTTCGGTGCTGGCCCCTGTGATGGTGACTTGGCGGGTGAGTACGTTGAGGATGAGGTCGCGGTGGGTGAGTGTGGATGCGTTGGTTTCTTCTCGGCTGGTGTCGAGTAGGCGTAGGCGGATGCGGGCTAGGAGCTCTGCGAATTGGAAGGGCTTGGTCATGTAGTCGTTGGCGCCGTTTTCGAGTCCTTCGAGGGTGTCTGAGACGGAGTCGCGGGCGGTGAGCATGATGATGGGTGTGGTGATCCCTTCAGCTCGTAGGGATTTCATGATGGTGAACCCGTCCATGCCGGGCAGCCCTACATCGAGGATGATTAGGTCGAAGTCGCTGACTTTGGCGAGGGCGTAGGCGGAGCGGCCTTCGTCGATCAGGGTTGAGGTGTAGCCGGCTGATTTGAGGCCTTTGACAATGAAGGATGAGATGCGTGGGTCATCTTCAACGATCAGGATATGGCTCATGGCGGTGTTTCTTTCTGGTGGTGCGGTTGGTGTGGAGGCTTTTTATTTAGTCCAGCTGGGGTAGCGTACGCTGGAGATGTTCTCTGCTAGGGGGTCGGTGTCGTCCTTGCCGCTTTCGGTAGCGGGCTCTGCTGGGAGGCTGATGCCGAAGATGGCTCCGATCTTGTTATCTGGTTGGGCTATCCAGACTGAGCCGCCGTGGGCTTCTGCAATGGAGCGGACGATGGCTAGCCCTAGTCCGGCGCCTACGGAGTGTTTCTTGGCGGTGGCGGGGTTTTTGGCGTTGTTGCGTTTGAAGCGTTCGAAGAGGGTGGCGGCGTCTTCTTCGCTGACGCCGGGGCCTTGGTCGCGTACCCAGAGTTTGAGTTCTCGTTTTTTGCCGGTGTCTTCGAAGGCTGAGCCGATGGAGATGGTGGTTCCTTCGGGGGAGTATTGGGCGGCGTTGGCGCAGAGTTGTACGAGGGCTTGGGTGATGCGCTGTTCGTCGAGGTTTACTTCGCCTTCTGCGATGTCTGAGATCATCCAGCGGTGGTCGGTAAAGGCCTGAACTTTTGAGTCGAGGGTAATCATGAGGTCTGCGACGTCAACGGGGTGGGGTGAGACGAAGTTGGGGCGTTCTGATTTGGCGAGGGTGAGTAGGTCGGCGACGATGCGTCCCATGCGTTCTAGTTCGTCGTCTACTAGTTGGAGGGTTTGGTCTTGTTCTTCGGTGCGGTCCATGAGCTCAAGGTGGCCGCGGACGATGGTGATGGGGGTGCGCAGTTCGTGGCTGACGTCGTCCATAAATTGGCGTTCGATCATGGCTGATTCCTCTAGTCGGTCGAGCATCTGGTTTGAAGGTGTGGCCCATGGCTGCTACATCGTCGTCGCCTTTGACGGCGACTCGGCCTGAGAAGTTTTTGTCGTTGATTTCTTGGGCGACTGTGCGCAGGCTGCGGATGGGTTTGGTGATGCGTCCTGCAACGAGCCAGGCGATGAGTATGGTGGCTGCTAGCCCACCGAGGCCTACCCAGATCATGGTGATGATGGTGTGTTGGACTTCGTCGAGTTCGGGTTGGATGTATTCGACTACGATAAGGTGGCCGGTGTGTGCGCCGGTGTCGGTGTTGAGGTTGATTTCGACTGTGCCCCAGTGGACGGGGCCAGCTGGGGTTTGGGCGATCCCGGAGGTTCTATTGTTGCTGGTGATGGTAGTTAGTAGGTCCCTGTCGTGGTGGAGGCGGTAGCCGCTGTTGTCGGAGAACTGTTCTTGTTCGTCGATGAAGATCACTTGTTGGGGTGTGATTCCGATGAGTTGTTCGCTGTGGCCGGTGTATTGGCGGGAGACGAAGGCTGTGAGTAGCTGGTTGAGGTCTTCGAAGGGTGCTGCGGTGGTGGGGTCTACTCCGATTTCAGCGAAGTTGCGGAACTCTGAGATTTCGCTTTCTGCACTTGCTGCGGCGTTGGATCCTACTTCGCTGATGAGGATTTCTCGCACTGTAAAGATGAGCCCGGTGATGATGAAGGCTGTCACTAGGACCATCCAGGCAACGATGCGAAGCCGGACTGAGCCTGTGCGCTGGCCTTGGGTGCCAGAGGGATGTGCTCTGCGGTGTTTGGGGTGGAGCTTGCGGAGGGGGTTAGTCATCGTCGCCATCGTCATCGAGTTCGTAGTCATCGTCTATGTCATCGTCATCATCTGCCGGTGCGGGGGCCGGTGCTGGGGGCTGTTCGATGATGGCGGGGGCGGGCGCGTGTTCAACTACCGGGGGTGCGGGGGCTTCGACCATGGTGGGTACCTGGTCTATGAGCTGGGTTGTACCTGCTGCCTCTTCGGGGGCGGCTTCTTAGGTGGGGGCAATGTGCTCAGTGACGGGTGCTGTTGCTGGCTGTGAGGCTGGATCCTGGTTCTGTGCTGATGGTGTAGCAGAGGGGGTGGCAGATGAGCTTGGGGAGCTGGTGCGGTCTAGGACGATGGGGGCTGTTTCTTCCCCTAGTTGGCCTTGGAAGCTGATGAGAAGGGCGAGGGCAGCTACCGTCCCGACAGGTGCTAGGAGCAGAGTTCCGAACATGTATTTCTTGAGCATGTTTCTAGTGTGTCAGCTGTCTTTAAAAGTTCTGTGAGTCTCTCATTAAGGTTTTTTCATGTTGGGGTGGGTGTTTCTCTTGCTGGTTGTGTGTGAGCGCGCGATGATAGTAAGCGGGTATCACTAACCGATACATTTTGTATAATTATGTCTGAGTGTGCATAATTATTTATAGAACCTGCGGGAACACCCCGCCCCTGAACGCCACATATCAAGGAGCACCATGAAAGAGCGTATCGTCCTAGCCTACTCAGGCGGTCTCGACACCTCCGTCGCCATCGGCTGGATCGGCGAAGCAACCGGCGCAGAAGTTATCGCCGTTGCCGTTGACGTAGGGCAGGGCGGCGAAGACCTGGAAACCATCCGCCAGCGCGCCCTAGACTGCGGTGCCGTTGAAGCCTACGTTGCAGATGCCCGCGATGAATTCGCCAACGACTACTGCATGCCCGCTCTCAAGGCCAACGCCCTCTACATGGACTCCTACCCCCTGGTATCGGCTGTCTCCCGCCCCGTCATCACCAAGCACCTGGTAGCTGCCGCCAAGCAGTTCGGTGCTACTACCGTTGCCCACGGCTGCACAGGTAAGGGCAACGACCAGGTCCGTTTCGAAGTTGGCATCCAGACCCTGGGCCCTGACCTCAAGTGCATCGCACCTGTGCGCGACCTAGCTCTGACCCGCGAGAAGGCTATCGACTACGCAGAGAAGAACAACCTGCCGATCGTCACCACCAAGAAGAACCCCTTCTCTATTGACCAGAACGTCTGGGGCCGCGCGGTTGAAACCGGCTTCCTCGAAGACATCTGGAACGGCCCCACCAAGGACGTCTACGACTACACCGACGACCCCACCTTCGCACCCACCCCCGACACCGTGGTCATCTCCTTCAAGGAAGGTATCCCTGTTGCTATTGACGGCCAGGCTGTTACCCCCCTTGAAGCTATCGAAATCATGAACCGTCGCGCAGGCGCCCAGGGCATCGGCCGCATCGACATCGTTGAAGACCGCCTGGTCGGTATTAAGTCCCGCGAAATCTACGAGGCTCCCGGTGCTATGGCCCTGATGGCTGCTCACAAGGAACTTGAAAACGTCACCATCGAGCGTGAGCAGGCCCGCTTCAAGAAGATTGTTGGCCAGCGCTGGACCGAACTGGTCTACGACGGCCAGTGGTTCTCACCGCTGAAGAAGTCCTTGGACGCCTTCATCAACGACACCCAGAAGATGGTCAACGGCGATATCCGCATGGACCTGCACGGTGGCCGCGCCGTAGTCACCGGCCGCAAATCAGAGACTTCCCTCTACGACTTCAACCTGGCCACCTACGATGAAGGTGACTCCTTCGACCAGTCCATGGCCCGCGGCTTCATCGAGCTCTTCGGCCTCTCATCCAAGGTCGCTTCAGCCCGCGACCAGCGCCTGGGCCTCTAAACCCAGCCTTGCTTCAGCCGCCCCACCCCGCGCGTCCTCGCCCACCTCTAGGGTAAGGACGCCGGCGGGCGGCTTTTGCCGTATATTCCCCACGATTTTCTCAACTCCGCAAAGGTAAAAACATGTCAGCTGAAAAGCACGGTACCAATGACGGCGCTCTATGGGGCGGACGCTTCGCAGGCGGCCCTTCTGAGGCGCTCGCTGCCCTGTCGAAGTCAACCCAGTTCGACTGGCGTCTGGCTCCTTATGATATTGCTGGTTCTCGCGCTCATGCGCGGGTGCTGGCGAAGGCTGGTCTGCTCACTGAGGATGAGCTGACCGGTATGATTGCTGCCCTAGACCAGCTTGAAGCTGATGTGCGTTCTGGTGCTTACACCCCGGCTGAGTCGGATGAGGATGTGCACGGTTCCCTGGAGAAGGGGCTGATTGAGCGTGCTGGTGCCGATTTGGGTGGTAAGTTGCGTGCGGGCCGTTCCCGTAATGACCAGATTGCTACTTTGGGTCGCATGTATCTGCGTGACCATGCTTCTATTATTGCTGCTGGTGTGATGAGCACTATTGATGCTTTGATTGCCCAATCTGAGGCTCACCCTTACGCGCCTATGCCTGGCCGTACTCATTTGCAGCATGCTCAGCCTGTTTTGCTTTCCCATCAGCTTCTGGCTCATGCGTGGGCTCTTTCTCGTGACCTTGACCGCCTGCTGGATTGGGATAAGCGCGCCGCTGTTTCTCCTTACGGTTCTGGTGCGCTTGCTGGTTCTTCCTTGGGGCTAGACCCTGAGGCTGTTGCCGCTGATTTGGGTTTCAACTCTGCAACCCACAATTCGATTGATGGCACTGCTTCTCGTGACGTCTACGCTGAGTTCGCCTGGATTGCGGCCATGATTTCGGTGGATCTTTCTCGTATCTCTGAGGAGATTATTCTCTGGGCTACTAAGGAATTCTCTTTTGTGACCTTGCATGATTCTTTCTCTACTGGCTCGTCGATTATGCCGCAGAAGAAGAACCCTGATATTGCTGAGCTGGCTCGTGGTAAGGCTGGCCGCCTGATTGGTGATCTTACCGGTCTGCTGGCTACTCTTAAGGCTTTGCCCTTGGCTTATAACCGTGATTTGCAGGAAGATAAGGAGCCGGTCTTTGATGCTATTGACCAGTTGGAGGTTCTGCTGCCTGCTGTTTCGGGCATGATTGCTACCTTGACTTTTAACACTGACCGTTTGGCTGAGCTTGCTCCTCAGGGCTTTGCTTTGGCCACGGACGTTGCCGAGTGGCTGGTGCGCGAGGGTGTGCCTTTCCGTGTGGCTCATGAGCTGGCTGGTGAGGCTGTGCGCGTCTGCGAAGAGAAGGACTGTGAGCTGTGGGATCTATCGGATGAGGATTACCTGGCTATTTCACCGGCTTTGCATGCGGGTGTGCGTGATGTGCTGACTGTTGAGGGTTCTTTGAATTCTCGCAGCGCCCAGGGCGGTACTGCACCGTCTGCTGTTGCCGCCCAGTTGGCTGCGCTTAAGAGTGAGCTTGAGCCTGCTCGTGCTTTTGCTGCCCGCCCCCAGGTCATCAGCTAGGGTCGAGACATGGTTAAGTCCCTTGATTCTTCTTTGCCTCTTGCGCAGCAGATTCCTGCTGCTTGCGCGCAGATTCAGGACTTCCCTAAGGAGGGTATTCTCTTCTACGATGTTACGACCTTGTTCGCGAACGCGCAGGTTTTTCGTGCTTCTATGGAGGAGCTGGCTCAGCGTTTTGAGGGGCAGTTCGATATTGTCGCTGGTGTTGAGGCGCGCGGCTTTTTGATGGCTTCAGCTATCGCTTATATTGCTGGTACTGGCGTCATGACCGTGCGTAAGGCAGGTAAGTTGCCGCGCGATACCTATATGAAGGAATACTCTTTGGAGTATGGTCAGGCTGCGATTGAGATTCATAAGGACGACATCCCGGCCGGTTCGCGGGTGTTGATTGTTGATGACTTGTTGGCTACTGGTGGCACTCTTGAGGCTGCTACCCGCCTGATGGAGATGGCTAACTTGCAGGTTGCTGGTATCGGTGTGCTGTTGGAGTTAGATGGCCTGGGCGGACGCGGGCTGCTGGCCGGTCACCGCTTGGAGGCTTTGTCTCTGGTGGCTGAGTAGAGGCTGGCCCGCTCATAGCACCCCTGTTTTTATGCGTAGTAAGCTTTTTGTTTCCTGCACTACCGTTGCGCTGTTCGGTTTGGCTGCCTGTGGTTCTGACGGCGGTCAGGCCGAATCTAGCGAATCACCAACTACTGAGGTGACTAACTCAGTAACCGCATCGGTGTCTAATCTTCTGCAACAGCTGTAGCTACCGAGCCAGCCAGTACATCGGGCTCCTTCGGCTGTGGCATCACTATGGGAGGGCTCAGCGTAGTATGCGAGACAACGTCTCAAAGCACCGCGCTTGATGTTGGCACCGTTATTAACTTCAACGGAGTCTCCTGCCA
>JAXFPK010000035.1:0-45889 GCA_034179845.1 Rothia sp. (in: high G+C Gram-positive bacteria)
TTTTTAGCGGTTTTTGCCCCCAAAATTTTTGTCAAAAAACTTGAAAAATCCACTGCAGGCGTCCGCGCAGGCCTCTTTCTGCCCCTACAGCCAGGTAAAAAGTACCGCCCCGCTCCCCCACACAGGCAAGGAAACAGGGCGGCAAGTGAGCTAAAGCTCATAAAATAATGCTGCTAGTGGCATTAGGCCAAGGACGCACGCAGCTTCTTCAAACGGGCAAGGGAGGAATCCTTACCCAGAATCTCCATGGACTCAAAGAGGGGCGGTGAGATACGCTGGCCGCTCATAGCGGTACGCACCGGGCCAAAAGCCAGACGGGGCTTAATCTCCAGGCCCTCAACGATAGCTTCACGCAGGGCAGCCTCGATAGTTGCGGCAGTGAAATCATCCAGGGCCTCAACTGCGGTGATCGCCGCATCCAGAACAGCCGGGGCTGACTCTTTGAGCTGCTTGGCCGCGTCCTCAGCAACCTCAATCTCGCCATCTGCGGTAAAGAGGAAGCCTAGCAGGCCAGGGGCCTCACCCAGAAGCTGCATACGCTCCTGAACCAGGGGCGCAGCCTCAGTCAGAATAGTCTGCTCAGATTCGCTCAGGTTCTCAAAGCTCTCAGCAGAAACCAGCTCAGCCTTGTGCAAGAAAGGCACCAGGCGGTTGCGGAAATCCTCAGCCTCTAGCAGACGAATGTGGGTACCGTTAATTGCTTCAGCCTTCTTCAGGTCGAAGCGGGCAGGGTTAGCCAGAACATCCTTAATATCAAAGGCGGCAACCATCTGATCCATGGTGAAGATATCTTCATCGTGGGACAGGGACCAGCCCAACAGGGAGAGGTAGTTGAGCAGGCCTTCCTTGATGAAACCAGCATCGAGCAGGTTGTAGAGGCTGGATTCGGGGTCGCGCTTAGAGAGCTTCTTATTGCCCTGGCCCATCACATAAGGCATGTGCCCAAATTCAGGGATGAAGCTGGTCACACCAACCTCAACCAGGGCCCGGTAAAGAGCAATCTGGCGGGGAGTTGAAGACAGCAGGTCTTCACCGCGCAACACATGGGTGATGCCCATAAGAGCATCATCAACAGGGTTAACCAGGGTGTAAAGGGGCTTACCGTTGGCACGGACGACCACAAAGTCTGGAACAGAACCGGCCTTGAAAGTAATCTCACCGCGCACCAGGTCATTGAAGGTGATGTCTTCATCAGGCATGCGCAAGCGCAAGACGGGGGTGCGGCCCTCAGCCCGGTAGTCGGCCTTCTGCTCTTCGGTCAGGTCACGGTCAAAGTTGTCGTACCCCAGCTTGGGGTCTTCACCCTTAGCCTTGTGGCGCTCTTCAACCTCTTCGGGGGTTGAGAAGTCTTCGTAGATAAAGCCACCGGCCTTGAGCTTCTCTACCACCTCATCGTAGATGTCCATACGCTCTGATTGGCGGTAGGGGGCGTGGGGGCCGCCGATACCGACGCCCTCATCCCAGGTGATACCCAGCCACTGTAGGGATTCGAGTACCTGATTGAAGGATTCTTCGGAGTCACGGGCAGCGTCCGTATCTTCAATACGGAAGACCATGGTGCCACCGGTGTGCTTGGCGTAAGCCCAGTTGAAGAGGGCAGTTCGCACCATACCCACGTGGGGGGTGCCGGTGGGTGAAGGGCAGAAACGGACGCGGGTCTCTGAGGGGTCTTTGAGGTTCAGAGCGTAATCACTCATGGATGTGGGCACATCCCTTTCTTCTTGAAAGCTGTTCTTGGGTTCTAGTTTACTCGGCGCGGACGGTATTAATGAGGGAGCCGATACCCTCAACCTCAATTTCGACCTCGTTACCGGCGCTCAGGCGCCCTGCCCCGGCGGGGGTACCGGTCAGAATCACATCGCCCGGCAGCAGGGTGAAGTATTCGCTGGCGGCGGCGACTAGCTCGGCGACGGAGAAAACCATGTCGGCTGTGGTGCCGTCCTGTTTGAGGTCCCCATCCACCCAGGTTTGGATGGTGAGGTCGTCAGGATCGAGCTCGGTTTCAATCCAGGGGCCTAGGGGGCAGGAGCCGTCAAAGCCCTTGGCGCGGGCCCACTGAACGTCGGTATTTTGGGCGTCGCGGGCAGTCAGGTCATTGGCGACCGTGTAACCGTAAATCACCTCAGGCACACGATCCAGAGGCACGGACTTGGCGATACGGCCAATCACAACAGCCAATTCCCCTTCAAAGGAAACATCATCGGACCACTCAGGTAAGGCGATAGGGTCGCCAGGGCCAATGACGGAGGTGTTGGGCTTGAAGAAGAACTGAGGCGTTGTGGGGGTCTCGTTGCCCAGCTCGGAGGCGTGGTCGTGCCAGTTGCGGGCCGCCCCAATCACCTTGGAACGGGGAATAATGGGGGCCAGTAGGCGGACGTCCGCAACCGGGTACCGCTTATCGGTGGGGTTAATGCCGGTGTAGAAGGGGTCGCCGGAGAGGACAGTGATGGTCTCTTCGCCGGGCTCACCTTCAACCAGGCCAAAGTGCAGGGTATCGTCTACAGTAAATCGGGCAATGCGCATACTTCTAGACTACCGGACTCACCTAGGGCGGAGGTGGCCTAAGCGAGTGTTTGCTTACTGTTGATTTTCTGCCTGGTACTCTTCGTGGGCTTTGATGATGTCACCAGCCAGGGCCTGAAGAAGTATATTAATTTTAGATAATCTCTACACATAATAATTTATCGATAGTTTTAAACTAGGCTAAAATCTGCTGATAACTCATCATTCCATCCACTCTGTGCACCTTTCCCAAGAGCGAGAACGATTATTCGAAATTCTATTTTAGAGTAACTCAAATGGATTCCCTCATTAATTTCCCCACTACAGAAAATTTCTCTTCAAGAAGAGATTTACCGTGACCCCATTCCAGAATTTATATCATGAGTATCATTCTTGAGGAACTTTCGATAAGAATCCCAATAGGATTGATGTCCTCTTAAAATATTTTCTACCAAGATTTCGTCAAATCCTTTAGAACCAAGAAGTTCTTTACGGCTTGGCAAAGAACGGACACACTTCAGAGTTCCAACAATATGTTGGCGGGATTCAGCACCAAACGAGTCCCGTTTATTCCCAAAGAAAACGGTATCTTTCATATAAGCGCCATATAGCTCAGCATTCTCTAGAGTTACCCCTATCAGATAAGCACCCTTTAAATCAGCTTCCTCAAGACAGGCTTCTCTTAAAATAGTTCTTTCAAAATTTGCTTTTTGTAAATTTGCTTTCTTAAGGTGAGCGCCCCATAATTTAGCTCTAATCATCGATGCATCCATCAGATTTGCCCCTTGCAGGAAAGCATTCTGCAATGTAGCTTTATCTAACTTTGCATTTTGAAGAGAGGCCCCCTCCAGATATGCATCTACTAAATAAGCTTTATTTAAATGAGCATTATTCAGTTCAGCACCCTCTAAGTGCACACCCCATAAATTTGCTCCCTCCAAATGTGCACCATGTAGTTTTGAATTCCGCAAATCCAGCTGACTTAAGTTAAGACCCCGCAAGTCCAAGTAGCTTAGATTAAAACTAGACCGACAGGCCTCTTTTATTTCAAATTCATTTTGACTATTTCCCTCATCACTCGCTTGATACCTGGGAAAAATATCCTGAATAACAGAATTTAGAGTACGAAGATCAAGTTCACTTCGCACATCCACTTCCTCATCTTCTAGCTCTTGATACACCCCAAAAATGATCTTAAGAATATTATGTTGCTGACCTTCTTTTTGTAGTGCAATTAAAGGTGAGGTAGAAGATAGCGTCTCCCAGTCCTTATAAAGGGCTGCTAACTGGAAGTAGGTAGCTGATACTTCCTTAGGAACATCTCCATAGCGGCGGGGGATAATCTCATGTAGTCTGTCATTGAGATTTTTAATCAGCTCCGCATCTAACTTCTGCTGTTCTCTTCTCCTCTTTTCTTCTTCTAGTGCTCTCTGATGCTCTAACTGGGTTTCAAGATGCTTCTGCTGGCTTTCTAGCTGAGTCTGTAAGTTCTTCTCCTGGGAAAGACGGTTCTCTTCCCCCGTCCTATAGCTCACCGCAACGGAGACCACCACACCCACAGCCGCAATCAGAGCAGCAAAGGCTGTAGCAATTCCCTGTCGGGCTTCTTTCCAGTCCCCGTTATAGGTAGCAAGAGTAAGAACCAGAACAGCTAGAGCCGATACCAGAAAAAGAGCAGGCAGAACAGCCACAACAATTCGAAAGAGCTGCTTACTATCACTTTCTGCCGACTTCTTACTTGAAGAAGCCCATACACTTACCGCGCCTGCGCCAAGGCAGCAGATTAAGGCTAGCCCCCAGTCCGCCCAGCCTAATGCTTCAAAGGTGAGATTCCAGTACTCACGCTTGTAAAATACCCCAGCCAATAACCAGCCATAGATAAAAGCACCTGCGCCCCAGGCACCCGTTACTAACACAAAACCCAATTCATGAGTCCGCCGTATCTTTTTTGCTACCTCAGGTTCTTCTGCCACTTACTCTTCCTTCCTTCTGGTCTGCTGTGTAAAGATACCTCAACAACAACTAGAAAAGACCATATAAACCAGAAAAACCCACCAGTTGGTGGGTTTTTCTGATCTAGATGGTAGCACCTATCCTCAGGGAAGGTTAGACCAGCTTGACGTTCCAGTCGAAGCGGTCCTCAACCTTACCGGTCTGGATGCCAACGAGCTCTTCACGCAGGGCCATGGTGACCTCGCCGCCGTCCGCACCAGAAGCTGAAGGGATCTCAAAGTCAGCGGCCTTGAGCTTACCGACGGGGGTAATCACAGCGGCAGTACCACAAGCGAAGATTTCGACAATCTCACCTGAGGCGACGCCCTCGCGCCACTCGCTCAAAGTAATCTTGCGCTCTTCAACCTGGTGGCCGCGGTCCTGAGCCAGCTTAATGATGGACTTACGGGTAATACCGCGCAGAATAGTACCGGTCAGCTCAGGGGTGACAATGTGGCCGTCCTTGTAGACGAAGAAAATGTTCATGCCGCCCAGCTCTTCAATGGCGTCCCCACGGTTGGGGTCCTTGAAGATAACCTGCTTGCAACCCTGCTCCTGGCCCTCAATCTGAGCAGCCAAAGACGCAGCGTAGTTACCGCCGCACTTAGCCTCACCGGTACCGCCAACACCCGCACGGGCGTAAGTGGTAGAAAGCCAAATGTCAACGGGCTTGGGGGTACCGAAGTAGTTACCTGCGGGGGAAGCAATAATGAAGAAAGCAACCTCGCGGGCAGGGCGAATACCCAAGAAAGCCTCAGTAGCGATCATGAAGGGGCGCAGGTAGAGGGACTCACCATCACCGGAAGGAACCCAGGCGGCGTCAATCTCAACGAGCTGACGCATGGCCTCAACAAAAAGCTCCTCAGGCAGGTGAGGCAGTACCAGGCGGTCTGCTGACTTGTTCAGGCGGGCAGCGTTCTCTTCAGGGCGGAAGGTGGTGATAGAACCATCAGCCTGACGGTAGGCCTTGATGCCCTCAAAAATTTCCTGGCCGTAGTGCAGCACACCGGCGGCAGGGTCAAGAGTGATCGGGCCGTAGGGCAGTACCTGGGCGTTGGACCATTCGCCGTTGTCAGCTCCGGTGCCCTTCCAGTCGATGCGTACCATGTGGTCGGTGAAGTAGTCACCGAAGCCGGGGTTAGCCAAGATTTCGGCGCGGCGCTCATCGCTGGCGGGGTTGGGGTTGCGGTTAATTGTGAATTCGAGAGACATGCTTATCCTTCAAACTGTTTGACGGGGGTTCGCTCTTCTAGATTACCCTAAGGGAATGTGCCCTGTTGGCTAGCTTATGTAAAACCTTGCCCCTCTTATGTAAAACTTTCCTGTCTTATGTAAAACCTCACCGGGTTTCGGTGGGGCTCCAGCATCTTTGGCGAAGTTGGGCCAGAATTGCATCGCCAATCTCGCCAGTTGCGCGGTTTACCCCAGGGCGGGCGGTGAGGTCCGCTTCTACAGCCTGCTCAATACGAGCTGCGGTAGCGTCATGGCCCAAGGGATATCCACGAAGTCGATGTGGTTTCATATAGTGAGCCTAGTGCCCCAGGGTTTAGCAGGGCAGACAACCAGGCATGTGGTTCAGTGAGGGAGAGAAAAGGCGAACGGTTAGACCTTCTTCGCAATCAGCTCCTTGACCGCCTCAACCTCGTTGGGCAGGTCAATGACGTGGCGGTCGGCCTCCATGATGCCCGCAAAACGCTCAGGAATTTCAGGCTCGGAGCCGGTAGCTTCAGCGATAGTCTGAGCGAACTTGACCGGCAGGGCGGTCTCTAGACAGATGATGGGGGTGTCAATCTTCTCAGCCCAGTCGCGGGCGACCTTCACACCATCTGCGGTGTGGGGGTCAAGGAGCACACCCAGACGCTCATGGGCATCGCGGATGGTGGCGATACGGTCGGCGTGGGTGGAGCGGCCTGACGCAAAGCCGTAGCGCTCAGCTGCTTCAGCGAAGACTTCCTCATCTGCAAGTGAGAAACCGCCCTGGCGCACCTTAAGGCCAAAGAGGTCAGCGGTGCGTTCGGCGTCGCGGCCTAGCAGGTCGTAGATGAAACGCTCAAAGTTAGAGGCACGGGAGATATCCATAGAAGGGCTAGAGGTCTCATAGGTATCAGCTGATGAGCGTACCCGGTAGTCACCGGTGCGGAAGAACTCGTCAAGCACGTCATTCTCGTTGGTTGCCACAATCAGGCGATCAATGGGTAGGCCCATCTGGCGGGCAATGTGCCCGGCGCAGATGTCACCAAAGTTGCCGGTGGGCACGCAGAAGGAAACCTTCTGGTCGTTGGTTTCGGTGGCGCGAATCCAGGAAGAAACATAGTAGACCACCTGGGCCATCAGGCGGGCCCAGTTGATGGAGTTCACTGCACCAATACGCTTTTCAGCCTTGAAGGCAGCGTCAGCAGAAATAGCTTTGACGACGTCCTGGCAGTCGTCAAAGACCCCGTCGAGAGCCACGTTGAAGATGTTTTCATCGTCTAGGCCGAACATTTGGGCCTGCTGGAAGGGGGTCATGCGCCCGGCGGGGGTGAGCATGAAAACCTTGATGCCGGGGCGTCCGCGCATGGCGTACTCAGCGGAGGAGCCGGTATCGCCTGAGGTGGCACCCACAATGTTCAGGGTTTCACCGCGGCGGGCTAGTTCATATTCGAAGAGTTCACCCAGGAGCTGCATGGCCATGTCCTTGAAAGCAGCAGTGGGGCCCTCAGAGAGGTGGCCGATGAGAATACCGGGTTCCAGTTCGGTGACCGGCACGATCTCTTCTGAAGCGAATTTGGGGTAGGAGTAGGCCCGGGCGGTCATAGCCTTAATGTCTTCAACCGGAATATCGTCGATGAAGAGTTGCAGTACCTCTGCGGCCAGAGCTGCATAGCCTTCCTCAGTCAGCACAGTGCGCCAGCGGGCGAGAGTGGCATCATCGAGGGTGGGGTAGGTTTCGGGTAGGTAGAGGCCGCCGTCGGGGGCAAGGCCGCCGAGCAGGATATCGGTGAAGTGAGCGGGAGTGCGGGTGGTGTCGCGGGTTGAGATGTACTGCATGAGTATAAGCCTACCGAAACTCAGCGCCTGGTGCTGTGAGGCACTCATACTAGGGTATGAATTTGAGGTGCGGACGCCCCTGCGCACCCGGTCGGGGTGGGGTGGGCTTTTAGACTGGGAGGGTGGATACCCTACAAATAGACCTGGCCGCTACCCAGCGCCGGAAGAAGCTGGTCAACGCGATAGCTGTTGCCCTGGGGCAGCTATTGACCTTGGTAACAGTTTTTACCTTTGGTTCCCTGATGATGACTTGGTCGCTCATCTTCGTAGGGGCTTGGCTGGTTGCCACATCGAGCCTCTACTTCAGGTACTCCCGGCCCATGCTGGTTCTGGTGCTAGTAGTAGTTTCGCTTCTGGTAACTATCCCTGCCCCCTACCCTGCGGTGGGTTCCTGGTGGGCTGCCCCGTTTATGGTCTACCACCTGGCGCGATATTATTCTAAGCCGGTGCGTACGGGCACTCTTATTGCGGCCCTTTTCGCCTCAGCCGTCGGCGGCTTTATTTTCACCCGCCCCTTTTTGGCCTATAACCCCAGTGCCCTCGTGTTCTACATTACCGCCCTTGCCGCTGTTTTTATCTGTGCAGCTATCGTCACAATCGCCTGGTTCTTTGGCGACTCCCGGCGACTACGAGAACAAAGTCACCGGGCCCTGTTGGAGCGAAACCGCCAGCTAGAACACGAGCGGGAACAGGAGCGGGCACTGGCTGCCTTAGACGAGCGGGCCCGCATCGCCCGAGAAATGCACGATATTGTCGCTCATTCTCTGTCTGTCATCATTACTCAGGCGGACGGAGCCCGCTACGCTGCTACTGCCCAGCAGACGGAGAAGGCGGTGGCAGCCTCCGCCCCCACAGAGCCGGTGGAAATTACCACCCTGGCCACCATTTCTGAGACCGCACGCTCAGCCCTGCAGCAGATGCGCACCCTACTCGGAGTCCTACGCACCGATGAAACAACAACAGTTGAACCGCTACCAGCCCTGCACGATATCCCCCAGCTGATTGAACAAACTCAAAGACTAGGCATACCAGTGCAGCTGAGCATGGTCTCAGGGGTTGAAGAGAAACTGCCACAAGGAGCCGACCTGACCAGCTACCGTATCGTGCAAGAAGCCCTCACCAACGTAGCCAAGCACTGCCCGGCCACTCCCCTAGTGACCGTCACCATCAGCAAAGGCAAACAGACCCTTGATATTGACATTACCAACCAGCCGCAACAAGAGCCCTGCCAGCCACTACCAGGTGCCCGCCGCGGACTCCTAGGTATGCGCGAGCGCATCGATATGTACCATGGCACCTTGCAGTATGGCAGGCTAGCTGACGGGTCTTTTAGGGTTTTCGCTCAGATTCCTTTTGTGCCCTAATCTTGTGTGAAGATAACAATGGCCTGTTTGCCCGATGTGAAAAGAAATGTGAAAGTAAAACTGTGATTAGAGTTCTTCTTGTCGATGACCAGCATTTAGTTCGTTCTGGTCTGGCGATGCTGATTGGTTCCCAGGCTGATATGCAGGTGGTAGCCCAGGCCAGCGACGGCCAGCAGGCCATTGAGCAGGTCGCCGAGCTGCAGGCCGAAGGGCTGGGCCCTGATGTGGTGCTCATGGATGTGCGTATGCCGGTACTCGATGGTATTGAGGCTACCGGGGCGATTATCGAGGCCTTCCCCCAGGTGAAGGTGGTTATGCTCACTACCTTTGACATCGACGACTATGTGTATGCCGCGGTCCAGCGCGGAGCCAGCGGGTTCCTGCTCAAGGACGCCCCGCCCGAGCAGCTTTTAGGGGCTATCAGGACGGTGCAGCGTGGGGACGCTGTAATTGCACCCAGTGCTACCAAGCGGCTTCTAGAGCAGATGATTCCCCATCTGGCAGGGGGCGCGCCCACCCAGCAGGCGCCCCAGAAACACGCTGAGAAGATCGCCAGCCTCACTAACCGAGAACATGAGTTGTTTTTGCTGATTGCTCAGGGGCTCTCTAATGGGGAGATGGCGCAAGAGCTCTTTGTTTCTGAGGCGACTGTCAAAACCCATGTCTCACATATTTTGACTAAACTTGAGGCCCGCGACCGCGTGCAGGCCGTCATTATTGCCTACGAGGCGGGGCTGGTATAGCCCCAGCTCTAGCTGGCAGTTGGGCTAGCTGTAGGAGTAGGCACAGTTACCGGCGAAGTGTTCTTGGGATCTGTTTTATCACTTGCAGTTCGCTCCACAGCGGTTGCGTGAATACCCTCAAGGTCCTTAGAAAACTGCTCAAGGCGCTTGTAGACCGACTCGTAGTAAGAACTCTTTAGATCGGCAACAGAAGAATCAAAAGACATGTTCTCGCGACACGAAATATCGGCCTTGAGCATGCCCTTAGCGTCATCGGCGTTCAAAAGGCTAGCGGTGTAAGCGGCTTCGTCAGCGCTTGAGACCTGGCTGAAGCCCGCTTCGCTCATGCAAGTACCCCATGATTCTTGTAAGGCCAGGTAGTTCTCATCAGTTCGCAGGCTAGTCTCAATGGCCTGGGCGAATTCAGGGGCCAGCAGGGCAGCCTTCACCCCGTCCTCCGCTGAACCGTAGATGTACTCGTAGCTCTGAGCCATACACCCGGTTGAGTCCAGTTCCCCACTGGAATAGTCCATGAAAGTTACGGTGAAGGTTTCCCCGCCCTCCCCTAGGTAAGCGTCCAGACCCTTCTGGTTAAAGCTAGCAGCCGGCCGGCCCTCAGCGGCAGGGAGCTTCCCGTAGCCAGAAGTCTTCAGCTCTTCAGTGGTGCGGCCGGTGTAAACAGCAGACTCTAGCGTAAGCCCAACCTCAGGCTCCTTATAGCTACCGCCAGCCTCAGCCACGCAACGCTCAACAAAAGCCCTACGGGCAGACTCCGCCTCAGACGGAGGAAAAATCCAGGACTGCAAGCTCTCAAGATGTTCAGCCTGGGTCTTCTCAGCAGCGGTGAGCTCATCAAAGTTCTGAGGCTGCGAAGAACAACCCACTACCCCCACAAGGGTGAAACACCCCAGTACGGTAAGCCCCTGTACGTAACGGTTCGTAAGTAATGACACGGCGTCCTCCCTAGATAATCAGCCTCAATTCTAACTACTATGAAGAAGCAGTATCACCACAACCTCACAAGAAACCCACGACGACCTAGTCACAGAAAGCAGATTCTTACCCTTATGACCTCCCTTGACCAGCAAGGAATTCAGACCAGCCGCCGTGGTCTCATGCGCTTTGCCGCGCTCACCGGTGTGGCCGGTGTCGCCACAGTAGCAGGCACCGCAGCTCTCAACGCTACTGCCCATGCCGCAGACGCCAGCTCCAGCGTCTTTTCAGCAGACTTCCACTACCCCACCATCACCGGCCCCTCCATTGCCCTATGGGGCAGCTCCTCCTTTGGCGGGGCGAACGCAGAACAAGGAGTCCCCGCCGGGTACGATGCCTCCATCGACGGGCAGCTAGCAAGTTACCTTCAGATACCGGTCCTTAGATTTGGTCGCGGCGGTGAAACCTCCACCATGATCGCCGCCCGCCGCGGGGTCGCCCAGTCCATGTACAAGCTCATCTTCCCTAACAATATGATCCCAGCCTCAGGGTCAGTGACCGTCAAAGTTTCTGATACCTCCCACCTGGCCTGGGGGTCAGTAGCTTACTTGCCCGGTTATGTATCGGCTGTGCCAGGCGTCCTGACCTCTGGGGCCACAGAAGGCACATACATTTTCACTCGCGCCGTGCCCGGTGAAGCAGTCTATGCTCCTTCTGATAGCCCAGCCTCCTGGTTCCACTCCTACCAAGAGATGATTTCGCGTTCCTCGTACCACATCATTCAGATTGGGCGAAACAATCTCAACGACTTTGACCGCATCACCAAAGACACAGAAGCCTGCTTCGCGCTTGCACCCAAGCGTACCCTCGTCATGGGTCAGTTCGCCTCCCGCGGTGACGGTTCTGATTCAAGGCGCGCTCAGCAGGTCCAGGCCTACAACGATTGGGCAGCCAAAACCTACGGCACCCTCTTCATCAACCCAGATACCTACCTGCGCGAGACAACCCAAGAATCCTGGCTACGCTACGGGGCCCTAGCAGGCTCTGGTGTCTGGTCATCAGATACTGACCGTGACGCCTACGACGAAGGTAAAATCCCGCCCTCACTCTACTCATCAGACGGTCTGCACCTCAACGGCTGGGGCTATATCGCCCTCTCACAAATGATCTACTACAAGGTGACAGAACTCGGCTGGTTCCCTGCCTCCTAACGAGCTGACCTCCTGCTAGGCTCACAAGCCGGTTAAGGTAAGTAGCTGATGAAAAAAGATAAGGACGCGGCCCCCACCATTCGGGTAGAAAGGTGGGCGGCCGCGTCCTTAAGTCTGCTGTGAGGTGAGACTACCTGTTTAGGCGTTCTTAGGCTCCTCATAGCGAGGGAAAACAGGGGCCGGGGCGGGAAGCTCAGTACCGGGCACCAGGGCCTGGCTCAGGGCCGCGAAGACACGATTCTTAGGCTCAACAGCCAGCAAATCAAGCATCTTCCCCATAGAAGTAGGCATGACCGGCTGAGCCAAGGTGGCAACAATACGAAGCACCTCAGCGGTCACGTATAGCACAGTGTTCATGCGCTCTAGATCAGTCTTGCGCAACTTCCAGGGCTCCTGGGCGGTGAAGTAGCGGTTAGCTTCACCCACAACCTGCCAGATGCGCTCTAGGGCGCGGTGGAAGGCCTGCTCATCAAAATCAGTACGGACCGGCTCATAGAGGGAGGCAGCCATCTCAAGCATGGCGGTGTCTTCTGCGGTGAAAGCACCGTGAGCAGGCACCTTGCCTTCACAGTTCTTTGCAACCATAGACAGGGATCGCTGGGCCAGGTTACCCAGGTCGTTGGCCAGGTCTGAGTTGATGCGGTTCTTAATGCCTTCTGCTGAGTAGGAGCCGTCCTGCCCGAAGGAAACATCACGCAGCAGGAAGAAACGCAACTGGTCCAGGCCGAAGCTAGCTACCAGGTCAGCCGGATCAACCACGTTGCCAATAGACTTACTCATCTTCTCCCCATCCACTAGCAAGAAGCCGTGGCCAAAGACGCGCTGGGGAAGTTCCAGACCGGCTGACCAGAGGAAGGCAGGCCAGTAGATGGCGTGGAAACGGGTGATGTCCTTACCGATTAGGTGCAGGTTAGCAGGCCAGAACTTGGTGAAAAGTTCGCCCTCAGTATCGGGGTAGCCCAGGCCGGTGAGGTAGTTGGTCAAGGCGTCCACCCAGACGTACATGACGTGCCGATCATTCCCAGGGACAGGCACGCCCCAGTCGAAGGTGGTACGTGAGATGGAAAGGTCGTTCAGGCCGTTCTTGATGAAGGAGGCCAGCTCATTGCGGCGGGACTCAGGGTAGACGAAGCCCTGCGTGGAGTAGAGCTCTAGCAGGCGCTCACCGTATTTGGAGAGGCGGAAGAAGTAAGATTCTTCTTCAGTCCACTCAACCTCGGTGCCAGTTGAGGTAGCGTAGCGCACGCCCTCTCGCACCTCGGTTTCTTCTTCGGTGTAGTAGGCCTCATCGCGCACCGAGTACCAGCCGGCGTACTTATCCAGGTAGATATCGCCGCTCTCTTCCATCTTCTTCCAGATGGCCTGAGAAGCTGCGTAGTGGTCTGCATCGGTGGTGCGGATGAAACGCTCGAAGTCAGCTCCGACCAGTTCAGCCATGGCACGGAAACGAGCGGAGTTCTCATCTGCCAGTTCTTTGGGGGTTTTGCCCTGCTTGGCGGCGGTGGTCTGCATCTTCTGCCCGTGCTCATCGGTACCGGTCATGAAGCGTACATCGAAGCCGTCCAGCTTCTTGAAACGTGCCATGGTATCGGCGGCAATAACCTCGTAGGCATGCCCGATATGGGGGGCGCCGTTGGGGTAAGAAATCGCAGTGGTGATGTAGTACGGGGTAGAAGTCATAGCTACCACTTTACCCGTTTACACCAACCACTGCGAACCCTATTTCACATGGGAAAAAGGTACGGGTGGGCTTTCCCGAAGCCCACCCGCGCTACTAGCTAGTCAGCCAGGTTGATGATGGCCGCACGTGAAGCGTTGACCACGCGCTTGATGGAATCAAGCACCTCGTTGTTCAGGGCTGAGTCCAGGGCCAGGACGCAGAGGGCCTCGGCGTTCTTGTCATTACGAGATACCTGCATACCGGCGATGTTAATGGAGGCAGTTCCGAGCAGGGTACCGATAGCTGCGATGACGCCGGGGCGGTCTTCGTATTCAAGCACCAGCATGTGGTCGGTGATGGGGATCTCGATGTCGTAGCCGTTGACGTTGGTCAGCTTCTCAATCAGCTTAGGCCCGGTGACGGTACCGGCTACCTTGATAACTTCGCCATTGGCCAGAGCACCGGTGAGTACGGTTTCGTTACGGAAGTACTCGGTGTCGGTGGTGGTGACCAGCTCAACTTCCACACCGCGCTGTTCTGCCAGCACGGGGGCGTTAACGTAGGAAACCTTTTCTGAGACAACGTCAGTGAAGACACCCTTGAGGGCTGAGAGTTTAAGGGAGGTGACGTCCTTGGTAGCGATTTCACCAGCAATTTTCACCTCAACGCGGGTGAGAGCCTCGTCGCCGCCGATAGCGGTGAGGATGCGGCCTGCCTTTTCAGCCAGGGGAACACCGGGGCGCACCTGCTTGTCAATAGCACCACCGGCTACGTTGACAGCATCGGGTACGAGGTCACCTTCCAGGGCCAGGCGTACAGACTTGGCGACGGATACACCAGCCTTTTCCTGAGCCTCAAAAGTGGAGGCACCCAGGTGGGGGGTAGCAACCACGTTGGGCAGCTCAACAAAGGGTACGTTCTTAGCAGGTTCTTTGACGTAAACGTCAATGGCGGCGCCAGCGATCTCACCTGAGCGTAGGGCAGCGTCAAGGTCGGCTTCATCGATCAGGCCACCGCGAGCTACGTTGACCACATAAGCGGTCTTCTTCATCTTCTTGAAGCTCTCGGCGTTAATCATGCCCATAGTTTCAGGGGTGCGGGGCATGTGGATGGTGATGAAGTCGGAGCGCTCTACCAGTTCGTCCAGTTCTACCAGTTCTGCGCCCAGGGCTGCTGCACGGGCAGAGGTGACGAAGGGGTCGTAGGCGATAATCTCGGTGCCGAAGGCCTTGAGGCGTTCTGCAACCAGGCCACCGATTCGACCGATGCCGATGATACCGATGGTCTTTTCAAAGAGCTCAACACCTGAGAAGGCGGAGCGCTTCCACTGGCCAGCTTTCATGGAGGCATCAGCAGCAGCGATGTTGCGGGACAGGCCCAGGATGTGCCCGACGGTGAGTTCTGCTGCTGAGATGACGTTAGAGGTGGGTGCGTTGACGACCATGACGCCTGCTGCGGTGGCGGCTTTGATATCAACGTTGTCGAGGCCTACGCCTGCGCGGGCGATAACTTTGAGCTTCTTGGCCGCGGCGATGGCTTCTGCATCGACCTGGGTGGCTGAGCGCACGAGGATGGCGTCAACATCGGCGATAGCCGGGATGAGTTCTTCCCGGTTTGCCCCGTCGCAAGAGCGGATTTCAAAATCGGGGCCCAGGGCTTCAACGGTGGCAGGTGAGAGTTCTTCAGCGAGAAGAACGACTGGTTTTGCGGTCACGGGTGGTTTCCTTTTACTGGTGACAGTTGGGGCTAGTGTGGTGCAGCTGGCGCTTCGGACCCTAAGGACGCCGCTGGTTGGTAGGCTCACAATGAGCAGGTGCTTCTGTGGTGTGAGCTACAGTTCACCGTACGGCTGTAACTCGACCACTTCCCTAGTTTACCGGGATTAGCAAGAGCCGACTAGCTACCCAGGTGGGGGTAGCTAGTCAGCTGCATATATTTCACTCTAGGAACAGCACAGATGACCTAGCGTTAGCAGGTAAATGCCTCGCTCATAGAGCCTGCGGCCAGAACCTTAGCTTAGGCGAAGAGTTTGCGCAGTTCACGGCCAGCAGCTTCGATGGGGTGGGATTCGCCCTGAGCGCGCAGTTCCTTCAGCTCAGCTCCCCCAGCTTTCTGGTCGTCCATAAAACGCTGGGCAAAGGTGCCGTTCTGGATGTCAGCTAGCACAGCCTTCATGTTTTCTTTGACCTCGGGGGTGATGACGCGGGAGCCAGAGACATAGCTACCGTATTCAGCGGTATCTGAGATTTCCTGGCTGTGGTGAGCAATGCCACCCTTGACCAGCTGGTCTACCGTGAGTTTCAGTTCGTGCAGAACCTTGAAGTAGGCAATTTCAGGCTGACAGCCCGCTTCAGTCAGAGTTTCAAAGCCGTACTTAATGAGCTGCGAGATCCCACCAGAGAGCACAGCCTGCTCGCCGAAGAGATCTGATTCAGTTTCTTCCTTGAAGGTGGTTTCGATAACCCCTGCGCGGGTTGCACCCAGGGCCTTTGCATAGGCTAGAGCAAGGTCAAGAGCCTCACCTGAGGCGTCCTTTTCGACAGCTACCAGGGCAGGTACGGCGCGTCCTGCCTCGAACTCGCGGCGAATAAGGTCGCCAGAGCCCTTAGGTGCAACCAGGGCAAGATCTACACCTTCAGGGGCGTCAATATAACCGAAAACGACGCTAAAGCCGTGGGCAAAGAAAAGGGCGTCGCCTTCGTTGAGGTTGGGGGCGATGTCTTGTTTGTAGATTTCTGCCTGAACCTGGTCGGAGGTCAGCATCATAATGAGATCAGCTTCAGCTGCGGCTTCAGCTACAGACATGACGCGCAGGCCTTCTGCTTCTGCCATGGCCCATGAACTTGAGTCTTCTGCTAGGCCTACACGGACGTCTACGCCGGAGTCACGGAGGTTAAGGGCGTGGGCTTGCCCCTGGGAGCCGTAGCCGATGATAGCGACAGAGCGTTCTGCGATATAGGTCAGATCGGCATCGTCATTGTAGTAGATCTTTGCCATAGTTTTTGATCTCCTTGGTGAGTTGAGAGGCAGCAGGCGCTGCCAGGCCTTAGTGTTTATGAACTGTTTGTCTCTAGCGTAGTGGTTTCTGCCGGTCTTGAGAGGCGGTTTCGGTGTTTTTGGAATTGTTTTTTAGAGCGGTGGCCTCCAACGAGCTTGGTAGAGCTTTCTCGCCGATATGGCAGGAGCCACGAGCTAGGTGTAGTACAACTTTCCTTCATCTGTTGGTTATAGGCCCTCACCTCGTCATTTAAAGACTTTTAGGGTGCGGATAACATTATTCTTACCATCACTTCGTCTATAGCACGTAGACTGATGACATGACTGAACCCCAGCTCACCAGTAGTGAAATCGCCAAGGCCCTGCACACTGTCTTCGATAGTCAGATTATTAACTACGGAGCCTACAACCTGGTTTTTGCTACAGGTTCATCCATTTACCGCAACCCAGATGTGGCCTCCCACCAGGAAGAGAATCAAAGCTGTTTCCTCATTGGTTACAGAGACACTCCCCGCGAGGCCATCATTGCCCCACTCTCATTACCTGATGTGCAGGGGGCTGGCACGCCCACCTCTATTGACAATACGAACGCCGCGCGCACTTTTAGCCTCTCAGATTACTCATTTGGGCTAGAGTCCACCAACGGCACATCTTTCTCGCTCACCTTCGACCCCCAGGTAGAAGTGCATACTACTGAAGGCAGTGGACTGCTCGAGCAGGCACTGGATATCGAAGATTTTAAGCGCGTCATTATTGAGGCATGGAAACTCTAGCCAGCCCCAGCTGAAAGTATCTTGCCAGAGTGGTTATGAAGAAATAGAAAGAAGTAAGAGAAACAAAGATACCCGACCGGCTAACCGGTCGGGCATCTTATATTGTGCGCCCCCTGGGACTTGAACCCAGAACCCATTGATTAAGAGTCAATTGCTCTGCCAATTGAGCTAGAGGCGCATATTTACTTGTCAGACTGAGAACCTGCCTCAGCAACGGGTTCTACTATACGCACCTTTTGCGGCTCACGCAAACCAAAACAGCCTTTTGTAAGCACCTTCACACAAGGAGAGATATTTAGATACCTTGACCGCTCCAGCAGGCCTAAAAAGTCTCAGTACACAAAAATGCCCGACCGGCTAACCGGTCGGGCATCTTATATTGTGCGCCCCCTGGGACTTGAACCCAGAACCCATTGATTAAGAGTCAATTGCTCTGCCAATTGAGCTAGAGGCGCATATTTACTTGTCAGACTGAGAACCTGTCTCAGCAACGGGTTCTACTATACGCACCTTTTGCGGCTCACGCAAACCAAAACAGCCTTTTGTAAGCACCTTCACACAAGGGCCTTGTTAGTCTGCCAATACAGACCCCATCTACCCCACAAGCAGATAAGAGCCCAGGCACTACTTGCGGTATTCGGCAATCATTTCGGGGGTAATGACGTCCATAACAGCAGTGTTAACACGCTCACTAGCAGGTGTAGCGACATTAGCTTCAGAAACTTCAGCCTCACCAGCAGGAGGTTCTGCTAGCGACTGAGAGATAACACCAATCTGGGCGGCCTGTTCGTCCGTAACATCATCTAGCACTTTACTGCCTGCGTGGTTCTCATTCAGGCTTTCAATGATGTTGATAAGGGCTTCGCGGAATTCAGGGTTAGAGAGTTCACCGGCAGACCCAAGTTTGCGGTCAATATTCTCCGCCTCAGCAAGGACTCGCCTACCCTCTTCAGTAATACCCAGAAGGTAGCTACGGCGATCAATGGTGTTTCGGGTACGGAAAACATACCCATAGGACTCCAGGCGAGCAAGAGTTTTACCCATGGTCTGAGCCTGCACGCCCACCAGGGAAGCGACCTTAACCTGAGAAATCATTCCTTCACGGGCAATGATACCCAGCGCCGTCACACCAGCATGAGTAAGCCCAAGTGACTTGAGCTGGTCATTCCAGCTGTATTCCAGCATGCGTGCTGCAGTTGAGAGGAGTCGATTAATCGACCAATTACGAATTTGTGGCATGGCAACATTATAAGCATACTCACCACTTATCTGCCTAGACATGACAGGTAGATGACATTACCAGCCCTGATAAGCTGACAAGAAGCACACACCCCAGTCGGCCACACCCTCTTATCGACCCCCCATGAAAGGACGCCCGTGGAAGGCCTTACACCCGGAACCCCTGCCCCCGAATTCACCCTGCCCGCCGCAGGTGGAGACACCATCTCTTTAGCTGACTACGCAGGGCAAAAAGTCATCGTCTACTTCTACCCCAAGGCTTCTACCCCCGGCTGCACCACCCAAGCCTGTGACTTTAGAGACAACCTAACCTCACTCACCTCACAGGGGTATGCCGTCCTAGGTATCTCACCCGATAGCGTCAAGGCTCTCAATACCTTCACCCAAAACCAGCAGCTCACCTTCCCCCTACTCTCTGACCAAGACCACGCAGTCGCAGAGGCCTACGGGGCCTGGGGCGAAAAGAAAAACTACGGCAAAACCTATGTGGGGCTAATTCGTTCAACCTTTGTCATCAATGAAAAAGGCATGATTGAGATAGCCCAGTACAACGTCCGCGCCAAGGGACATGTGGCCAAACTCCGCCGAGATTTAGGCATTGATTCCTAAAAAGAAACCCTCATTTAGCAAAACCGCCCAAGGTGTTGTACTATAGACACTGTTGTGCTGACAGCACCGCAATGCGCGAGTGGTGAAATTGGCAGACACGCAGGATTTAGGTTCCTGTGCCTTACGGCGTGAGGGTTCAAGTCCCTCCTCGCGCACACTGACGAAAGACCCGTTCAGCCCTGTTATCCCACGGCTGGACGGGTTTTTTGATAGCCAGATTCTAGCCCTTATACGCCTTGACCACTTCACCACAATGGTCAATGAGCCTTTAGAAGGAAGGGGATTCTCTCATGGCAACACCAGCCCTTACCCGCCGCGCCCTGCTTCACTACGGTTCCCTGCTCACCGCAGGCTTAGCCCTCACCGCCTGTAGCTCCTCCACCGAGACTGAACCAGCAGCGTCCGCCTCCCCCACCGAAGAGGCAGGCCCTACCTTCCGCTTTGCCCAAGGCGCCCAGGTGCTCACCCTCGACCCGGCAGCCACCTACCGCCTCGAAAGCCACCGCATCAGCGCACAAATACTAGAGCCCCTGGTACGAGCTGACATCAACACCGGCCAACCAGCCCCCTGCCTAGCCACAAGCTGGCACAGCAGTGAAGACGGCCTCACCTACACCTTTCACCTCGCTGAAAACACCACCTTCAGCGACGGCCTCAAACTAACAGCACAGGCCGTAAAAGCCAACATCGAGCGCTGGTCCCGCCTGGGCAAAGCCCCCCTCACCCGCATCACCCAGCCCTTCCACCAACTCTTTGGCAGCATCACCACAGCAAACGGAAGCCCCGAAGAGCCCCTCGTTACTAGTTGGACAGAAACCAGTGAAACCAGCCTCACCCTCACACTCAGCCGCCCCTCCCACAGCTTTCTCAAAGCCCTCACCCAACCAGCCTACGGTCTAGTCATCCCCAGCAGCATCGGGCCAGACGGCTACCTCACCAGCCAGCCTGTAGGCACCGGAGCCTTCACCCTCACCTCCTGGGACGGCACCACAGCCACACTGACCCGCAACAGCTCCTACCGCGGCGCACCCCCTAGCCTGGGCAGTATCGAATTCACCACCATCCCCGATGCCGAAAAACGCTACTACCATCTACTTGAAGGCACCATAGATGCCTACGACCAGGTAGCCCTCAAAGACTACGTACCCCTAGCCCTTGAAGGTTACCCAGTTCAATCACGAGACCCCTACGCCATCACTTACATCGGCATCAACCTCTCACACCCTGCCTTCACCGACATCGCAACCCGCCAGGCCCTGGCCCACGCCATCGACCGCGACGCCCTCATCGAGGCCTATTACCCCCAAGGCACCCACACCGCACCAGACTTTATTCCAGCCCTCTTCCAAATAAAAAAAGACGACACAGGGCAGGCCTACACCTACAACCCCACCCTGGCCAAAGAACTCCTCAAAGCCAGCACCTACACCAACCAGGCCATTGACTTCTACTACCCCATCAACCTCTCCCTGCCCTCTCTGCCCTCCCCAGAAGGCATCTACTCCCTCATCTCAGCCAACCTCATAGAAGCTGGCTTCAACATCGTGCCCAAACCCTACCGCTGGTCAGAACCCGGCAGTGAAGATGTGCCCACCATCCACCCCAACTACGGCCTTGAACTCACCGGTTATATCGGAGCCTTCCGCGACCCCACAGCATTCTTAGGGCACGTGCTGACCCCAGCAGCGTCCGCACCAGCACCCCAGAGCACCCCCAGCCCAAGCACTAGCCCTAGCGCCACTACTACTTCACCTACCCCCTCAGCGGCGGTACCAGAACCCACCACAGTTACCGCCACCTACACCACCATCCACCAAGCAATCAACCAAGCCGATACTCACACCGACATCGACCAGTGGCGCGAGGCCTACCAGAACATCAACCAACAGATAGCTAACCTGCTCTCTGCCCTTCCGCTGGCCTACCCGGTCTCCGGCCTTACCCAAGGGCAGCGGGTAGATAGCTATACGGTCAGCGCCACCTGCATCGACGATTTCTCCACCATCCGCATCGACAGCTAGCTCTCTCCCACGCACATGCACATGCACATGCACACAGCTCACTGCAAAAGTAGGTCAAAGAGCTGCACATGTTAGGTAGGTCGCTCTATCTGTACTACTCTAAAGAAAAGAAAAAGGGGGCCAAGCTGCCCCCACCCAGCTGGTGCCCGCTATCGGGCACCGCAGCCTTAGAGTGAGGGAGCGTCAAGCACATGGCACAGGAAGTCAAGACCGATGTCGTCCTAGTGGGCGGCGGTATCATGAGCGCAACCCTGGGCGTACTACTCAAAGAAGTAGAGCCCACCTGGAACATCACCCTGCTAGAGCGTCTAGGCCAGGTAGGCCAAGAAGCCTCCAACCCCTGGAACAATGCAGGCACCGGCCACTCAGCACTCTGCGAACTCAACTATGCACCGGCTGGCCCCGACGGCAACGTAGACCCCACAAAAGCCCTGAGCATCAACGAACAATTCCAAATCTCCCGTCAGCTCTGGGCCTCCCTCCTTGAAGAAGGCAAAATCAAGGACGCCAACTTCATCAACCCCGTCCCCCACATGTCCCTGGTCTTCGGTGAAGACCACGTCAACTACCTGGGCAAACGCTTCGAAGCGCTTGAAAGCCACAAGCTCTTTGAACGCATGAAATTCTCTACCGACCTTGACCAGATTCGCCAATGGGCGCCACTAGCTGTTGAAGGTCGTGACCCCGCTCAGAAGATTGCCGCCACCTGGTCACCCGAAGGAACTGACGTAGACTTCGGCAACCTCACCGAACAGATGGTCAACTACCTGGCAGAACAGGGCGTAACAGTCCAGTACGGCCAGCAAGTCACCAACCTCAAGCAGCAAAGTGACGGAAGCTGGCTCATTGATGTGACAGACCGCCTTGCCTCCAAACAAGGCCAGAAGATTCGCGCCAAGTTCGTCTTCCTAGGTGCCGGCGGTGGTGCCCTGCCCCTCCTTCAAAAGTCAGGTATCAAAGAAGGTAAAGGCTTCGGTGGCTTCCCCGTCTCAGGCCTTTTCTTCCGCAACACCAACGAAGAAACCGCGCTCAAACACAATGCCAAAGTCTACGGCCAAGCCTCCGTCGGTGCCCCACCCATGTCTGTGCCCCACCTCGACACCCGCTACGTCAACGGGCAACGCTCCTTACTCTTTGGCCCCTACGCCGGGTTTAGAACCAACTTCCTCAAGAATGGTTCCCTCCTTGATCTGCCGCTCTCACTGCGCCCAGATAACCTCATCCCCATGGTCCGGGCCGGCCTCGATAACCTTGACCTGACCAAGTACCTGGTCGGTGAGGTAGTACAGAAAATCGATAAGCGCGTAGATGCCCTCCGCCAGTACTACCCCACCGCAGTAGCAGATGAATGGGAGCTCATCACCGCCGGGCAGCGCGTACAGGTTATTAAAAAGGACGCCAAGAAAGGCGGCGTGCTCCAATTCGGCACCGAACTCATCGCCTCAGGTGACGGCTCAATCGCAGCCTTACTGGGTGCCTCCCCCGGTGCATCAACTGCCGCCCCCATTATGCTCACCCTCCTGGCCCGCTGCTTCCCCTCCAAGATGAATCAGTGGGAGACCCGCATCAAGGAGCTCGTGCCCGGCTACGGCGTCAAACTCAATGACAACCACCAGCTAGCCGACGAACTCTTTGCCCACACCGCCCAGGTGCTAGGCCTGAACAACTAGCCCACCGGCGTCCGCCTGCTCAGCAGGCAATCATCTTCCACGTTGCCCTGGCACCTTGGTGTTGGGGCAGCTTCTTTTCACATCAAAGACAGCGCCTAGCCAGCTCAAAAATCTCATCATGCTACTGATAAGATGTTTACTGATTAATCACCGCATGCCCAAAGGACGACCCCATGGCTCTCGAAGAACAAACTATTAGCCGGTCCGCTACAGAGGACGCACACGAGAAAGCACCTAAGCCAGGCAAGCTCTCAGATATGCGCGGCTCCAACTGGAAGTACATTTTCAAACGCGCCCTGAGCGAATTCACCAATGACGGTTGCATCGACCTGGCAGCATCCCTCACCTACTTCACGGTGCTCTCCATCTTCCCGGGCCTACTAGCAGTGGTGTCACTACTAGGTGTCTTTGGGCAGGGCCAACAGACCACCAACGCGATACTGAACTTCTTACAGGACTACGCGCCGGCTGAGATGCTCTCTCTGCTCGAAGACCCCATCACCCAGCTCACCAGCTCAAATACTGCAGGGCTGGCCCTGGTAACCGGTGTGGTCGGTGCCCTGTGGACTGCCTCCGGCTACGTCGGTGCCTTTGGCCGCTCCATGAACAAGATTTACGGTGTAGTAGAAGGGCGCCCCATCTGGAAGCTACGCCCCTTCAACATGTTGGTCACCGCAACAATGGTGCTGATTGTCGTCTCCATGATGCTGGTTCTGCTCTCCTCAGAGGACGTACTGACCACCGTCCAAGATGCAATCCCCGGCGTGGAGCTAGGTAGCTTCATCACTATCTGGATGTGGCTGCGCTACCCCATCATGGTAATTCTGGCTGTTATTCTCATCAGCTTGCTCTATTACGCAACACCCAACATCAAGCAGCCTAAGTTCCGTTTCCTCACCCCCGGCGCCGCTATCGCCCTGGTAGTTATGGCTATTTCGGCTCTAGGTTTCAGCTTCTACGTATCAAACTTTGGCTCCTACAACGCTACCTATGGCCTAATCGGTGGTGTTATCGTGATGCTGCTCTTCATCTGGATTATGAACAACGTACTGCTGCTCGGCGCCCAAATCGACGCTGAAATCCAGCGTGGGCGCGAGCTACAGGCCGGTATCAAAGCTGAAGAGGAACTACAGCTACCCCCTCGCGATGACACCATGGCTATCAAACAGCAGGAGAAGAAAGAAAACCTGATTGAAGAGGGCCGCAAGATTCGCCTGTCCCACAGTGGGGTTGATTTTAAGCAGATAGCTAAAGATCAGGAAAAGGACTCCAACTCATCTAAGAGCCTGTAAGCCTCTCAGACATTTACGCCCCGGCCCCTCCACTGTGAGGGGCCGGGGTCTTATGCATAGAGGTATGAGCAAGCCCTACCTTTCAATCGAGACTTATGATGCCCCGCCTGCCAATCCACACGCCTCACCCCGGCTCCTTGAAAACCAGCAGGTAGTGGCGGTGCAAGCCTCATAAGGGTTAGGGCAAGAGCGCCAGACGCTCTTCGTAGGTGCGACGCCATAAGAAACCGTAGAGGTGACCTAAACAGAAATAAACCGCAGCAGCCACCAAAGGAATAATCAGAGCAGCCTGGTAACTATAGGAACCACTCACATCACCTGCCCAGACGAAACCCACCGCAACTCCGCCCAAGAAACAAGCCTGCAAAGTAGAAAGCGCAAGATCTAGGTTCTTCCGCACCGACAGGCTGGTAGCCACCGAGTCCATCGTCACCAAACAAATACCATAGGCAAGGCCCACCCCCACCAGAGGCAAGATCATACCCAGAGCCGACGTCGGCAAAGACAGGGTCATAGCAGTCAAGGTCAGCCCAGACCCACTCACCAACCAAGCCCCCCACCTAAACATGGGCAGACGCTCAAAGAGCACAAACAAAGCAGAAATGACCGCACACAGACCTAAGAGAGCAATCAAAAAACCAGTCAAACCAACCTGATCAGTTGAAATAGCGTAGGCCACAATAGCGGCCTGGGTCGAGCCCAAAGACAGGCCTAAACAAATAGTGCCCAACTGCGGTATCCACAGCAAGGAGCGGCTCACCCCCCGCAAGGGCTTACGCCGGTTCCCCTCACTCACGTCTCGAGTCTCTACCGGCAGGTTCTCAGGCCGCCACAAAAGCATGATCAGGCCCAACATATCAAGCACCATCACAGCAAAGAGGGCCGACTGGGCGGTTAAGAAGACCGTAGTCATACCCGCAATAACCGCCCCCGCAGGAAGAGCAATCACATCAAACATGGTTTCTAGCGAAATAGAGGCATTAAGCTGACGGCGGTCTTGCGTAGTAAGGTACCGGGCGCTCCAGTAGCTTCGCATCATGGCCCCCAGCGGCACGGTCGTCACCCCCGTAACTGCACAGGCTGTAAGAAACCTACTGATAGAGCCACTACTAGTTTCAGCAAACCGCAAAGACTCAATCATCAGCCAAATCAAAGCCAAAATGTTGAGTACCGTCAGAGCAAAAAAGATTCTCCGCTGCCCTAAACGCTCAGAAATTGACCGGTAGATCGGCACCATCAGGGCTGCGCTTAACCCCACTGTACCGGCAGCATACCCCCCAAGGGTGGCCTCATTATTCTGGACGGCCAGCATCATCATCACAGCTAGCATGACCATGGCAGCAGGCAGACGCATCAGCAGCGAGAAGAAAAGAAACCGCCACCCGTGCGCCAACAACAAATCGCTGATACGGGTACGAGCATACTGGGCAGATACCCCCAGCCGTTCAACGCTCTGGCGTAGGTTACTGCCCAGCTGAGGGCTAGTGGTCAGCTGGTGGTCACGCTGGTAGCCCAGACCCGTTCGAGGCGATGAGCTACGTTTCTTGGGGTTACGGTGAGGGCTCACGCTACTCCTGCCTCTGTGACCAGGGAAGAACCCTGGGGCGAGCTTGTAAGGACGATGTGCTTGCTAATACGGTTCTTCATCTCAGCCACATGAGAGATCAGGCCGATGACGCGCCCACGCTCACGCAGGGAGTCGATGGTGGTCATCACCTCTTCTAGGGCCTGGTCATCAAGGGAACCGAACCCCTCGTCCACGAAAAGGGTATCGATGTCGATGCCACCATTAGCCTGTTGCACTACATCAGCTAAGCCCAGGGCCAGGGCCAGGGAAGCCATGAACGTTTCACCGCCTGAAAGAGTTTCAGGGGATCGGCGGGCGTTGTGCCAGGCATCAAAAATATCTAGAGCCAGGCCTGATTTCTTACCCCGCCCCTCGGCCCGGTCGGTGTGTTCGAGGCGGTAACGGCCGTGGGTCATTTTTTCTAGGTGCTCGCTGGCGGCGTCCGCTACCTCGGTGAGCTGGTAGGCCAGCACATAGGTGGTTAGGGTCATGCGTAGGCGGTTGTCGCTGCCGGGCGCTGCTGTTGCTGTGGCCGCAAGTTCGCCTTTGAGATGGGCATCTTCTAGCAGTAGGCGGCTCTGAGCAAGGGCAGCTTCAAGCAGGTTCAGCACCTCCCCCAGCTCGGTGCTAGCACCGGTTAGGCGGGTGGTGTGGCGTATGAGCTCTTCGTTGTGGGCGCGAAGCTGGGTGATGTGCGCTTTAAGCTGGGCTACTTCTTCAGGAGCTGGTGGCTGCTTACCGGCTGCTTGCAGCTGGGCGATATGAGCTAAGGTGGGGCTCTCTAACTGGGCTGTGACTGCCAGGGTGCGGTCGCGGTGGGCGGTAACCTGCTCTTCTAGCTGGCTGACCTGAGCCTTAGATAGGAGCTGTGCTTTAACCTGCTGGGCATCTGTGAGCTGGGCTTCTTCCAGGGCACGGTCCAGCTCTTCTTGGGCCTGTACCTGGGCCTGCCGGTGACGTTCCTGCTCAGCTTGGGCGGCACCGAGGGCGGGAATCTGCCGGGCTAGTTGATTGAGGGTGGCAATACGGTCAGCCAGGCTAGGGCCTTGCTGGTGGGGTTCTAACTCAGCTTTCAGGTTCTCTCGTTGGCTGCTGAGCTGCTGTATTTTAGCTTCTTCGCTGGTGTGTTGGCGTTCAGCCTCAGCCAGTTCACTACGGCTAGCGTCGAGGGCTTGCTCGGCTGTGGTGATGCGCCGGGCCAGGGCCTTACGGTGGGCTACCTGTGCCTGAGCTTGGCTAAGGCTTTCTTGGGCAGCGGCAAGAGCGGTGTGGGCTTCCTCTGGTTCGGGGGTGCCCTGTTTTACTAGCTGGTCCAGGGTGCTCTGGGCTGCGCTGAGAGCTGCAAGAGCCTCTTGGGCTGCGGCTTCTGCCTGGTCGCGTTGGTCTTTAGCCTGGGCGAGGGCTTCTTGGGTGACAGGTGGGGTGTTCTGGTCATAGCTGGCGGGGGCAGGGTGTGTGGTGGAACCGCAGACGCTACAGGGCTGACCATCAGTGAGATTTTCGGCCAGAATCTGGGCAGCCGCATCAAAGCGTTGGCGCTGAAGATTTTCAGCCTGGGCGGACGCTGCCCGCCGGTTTTCTTCGGCTGCCTGGGATTTCTGGCGGGCGGTGGCCAGGCTGGCGCGGGCGGTAATGAGCTGTTGGGCTGAGGTCACCTTGTCGCGGGCCTGGGTGAGGCGGGTACGGGCTGCTTCTTCCTGAGCTGGGGCTTCTTCGGTCTGGGCGTAGTCTTGGCGTAGCTGGGTGAGGCTCTTCTGGGCTGTCTCCAGGTCTTGGGTGAGGTGGGTACGGCGGTCGGTGAGGTTGGCTAAGACGGTGGCGCTGGCTTGTTCTTGGCGGGCTAGGGCAGCCATGTCTTTTTCTACCTGCTGGTAGCGGGTCAGGCCTTCGATGTGGGCGCTCATCTCTTCACCCAGCTGTTGGCTGTCAGTCTCCTTCAGGGCCTGCTTGAGCAGGCTGTGGGCGCGGGTGAGAAGGCTATGTTCGAGGGCGGTTTCGGTCAGCTTTTCTTGGGCGGAGATAAGCAGTACCTGGGTGCTGTTAAGCTGGGTTTCTGCCCGGCCTTGGGCCTGGTGATAGGCGGTGCTAGCCTGTTCGGCTGCTTGTACTCGGGGCAGAATATCGGCAGCTACGCGATGCTCTTGCAGGCGGGTACGGCTAGCAGCGATCTGGGGTTCTTTGTGGGCAAGGTTTTCTTGTTCCTTGGTGAGGTTGAGGTAGGTGGCCCAGTCTTTGTGGAGCTGGGTAGCGGCGCGATGTTCAGTTGCGAGCGCTTCAAGGTTTTGGGCGCTTTTTTCTCGTTCTTCTTCTAGGTTTTCGGTGAGGGTGTGCAGTTCGCGAAGAAGGTGCTCTAGGTGGTGGGGGAGGTCGGTGAGGTCTCTGGTGTTTTCGGGGGTGCCCTTGTCGGTAGTGTCTTGGGGGGTGGGGGTGTTGGGGGTTTCTTCTGTGGGCGCTTGGCCTAGGGCTTGGCGGGCCTGGTCTATGCAGGCGGCGTGTTCGGCTCGTTCTGCACGTTGCTGGAGCACCTGTAGTTCTTGCTGGGCGGCGTCGGCTGCGGCGGTGGCGTCCTTGGCTTTCTCGTGGAGTAGGGCTTGGACTTTTTCGAACTCTTCGGTGCCAAAGAGCTGTTTGAGGAGTTGTTCTCGTTCCCCTGAGCTGGCGGTGAGGAATCGCTGGAACTTTCCTTGCGGGAGCAGCATGACCTGGTTGAATTGTTGGGCGTTCAGGCCCAGTACCGAGAGCATGAAGTCCCCGGCGTCTTTGTGGCGGGTGATGGCTGGGTCTGGTTCCCAGGTGCCGGTGGCGGTGTCAAACTTCTCAATCAGGGTTTTAGCCGGTTCGGTTAGGGTGCCGTGGCCGCGTTTTTTGGGGCGGTCGTAGGCTGGGCTGCGGTCGATGCGGTAGCGGTTGGTGCCGATGGTGCAGTCTAGGACGACTCTGGGCTGGGTCTGTGGCTGAGCGAACCGGGATTTGAGGTCGGTGCGCCCTGATGAGGTGGTGCCGTAGAGGGCGTAGCAGATGGCGTCGAGGATGGTGGATTTGCCGGAGCCGGTGGGGCCGTTGAGCAAGAAGATGCCTTCGCGGTTTAGGTCATCAAAGTTCAGGGTGATGGTGCCGGGGAAGGGGCCGTAGGCGGTGAGTTCTAGTCGGTGGATTCGCATTTATTCGCTTGCTCCCCTGGTGCGGGCTTGGTCTAGGACGCTGGTGAGATAGGTGGTTTCGGTTTCGGTTAGGGCTCGGTTGCGCACGTGTTCGTAGAAGGAGGTGCAGATAGCTTGGGTGCTGTGGCTTTGGCGGGTGCGTCGGTAGCTGTGTTCCTGGCGGTTCTGGGCACCGTCGGGGGTGAAGAAGAGTTCTTGCACGTGCTCGTAGTGGGCTTTGAGGCGGTCCAGGGCTGAGGCGGGTCGTTCGGGGTCGGTGAGGGTGATGCTGACGAAGGCCTGGCTGTAGGCTGCGATGGTTTCTGGTGCGAGGATTTCTTCTAGTCTGCCTTTGAGGATTTTGAGGGTGAGGTGGATAGCCCAGGTGTGTTCGCTCACTTCGAGGGCACCGTCGGGGGCTATATCAAGGATCCAGGCGCCCTTGCGGTGGTTTTGCTCGCTGAAGGAGTAGGCCAGCAGGGAACCGGAGTAGCGGACGGTTTCGGTTACTTTTTGCCGCCCGTGCAGGTGCCCTAGGGCTGTGTAGTGTGCGGCGCTAAAGACGCTGGCCGGTACCTGTTGCACCCCGCCAACTGAGATGTCACGTTCTGATTCTGAGGGTTCTGAGCCGGTGGCAAAGCAGTGGGCTAGCACTATTTTTGCGCTCACCTGGCGGGTGGCGGCGTCCTCTTGGATGCGGCGCATGGCCTCAGTGAGCACGGCGGTGTGGCTGGCTTCGGTGCCCCAGCGGGCGGCGATGGGGCGCGGTTCTAAATAGGGTATGCCGTAAAAAGCTACCTCTGCACCTCCAGCAGAGAGGAGGACGGGCTGCCCCACCTGGGTCTGTGAGGTGATTAGGTGTACGCCGGCGGCGCTGAGCAGAGATGAGCCGAACCCTAGGCGAATGGCGGAGTCGTGGTTGCCGCTGGTTACTATGACGTGTGCCCCGGCCTGCACTAGGCGGGTGAGGGTGCGGTCAAAGAGTTGCACGGTCTCGGTGCGGGGCTGAGCCTGGTCGTAGACGTCGCCGCTGATGAGTACTACATCGATGTTTTTTTCTGTGACCAGAGCAAGCATTTCATCGAGAAGTTGCTCAGCATAGGAGTGGAGGGAGGTTCCGTGGAAGGTACGGCCCAGGTGCCAGTCTGAGGTGTGCAAGATACGCATATCCACCAGTTTAGTAGCCGCGCTGATGCCCCGCTTTAGAATAGGGAACATGATTTCTGTTTTTCCTGCCCCTGATGCTCTCTCCCCCGCCTACCGGTTAGGTGTGCGCGGTTCCTTGCTCGGCACTGCGCTGGGGGATGCCCTGGGGTTCCCCCTTGAGCTGAGCACGGTAGAAGAGATCACGGAGCGTTGGGGGCAGCTAGGTGGAGCTGACCTAGTGGCTGCTATCGCACAGGGCCCTCTCTTGGTGTCAGATGATACTCAGCTGACCTTGGCAACTCTTGATGGCCTGATAGAGGTGCTGGAGTGGAATAATGAGGGGCAGGCAGCCGATGAGCTGGCCTGTATCTGGCTAGCTTATCTTCGCTGGTACACCGGCACAGGTCACCCAGTACCCGAGAATGCCCCCTACTCCCTTGCCCGTCCGCTCGATAGTCTAGACGTGATGCGCCAGCAGCGGGGCCCGGGCAAGGCTACCTTAGCTGCCCTGGCGGAGGGGCAGATGCAGTTTATCTCAAAGAATGTTAACCCCCAGGCGTTGGGTACCGGGGCGCTCATGCGCTCTGCCCCTTTCGGTTACCTGCCGGTAACTGATGATGCCACCGTTATCAAGCTCTCAGCCCATGCGGCAGCGCTGACTCATGGGCACCCTGAGGCGGTTATCTCAGCTAGTGCCTATGCTCTGCTGATTCGCTACCTCTTGGGGAGTCAGAGCGCACCAGGTGGGCAGGGTTCACGCTCCGGTATTCTTTTGGCCTGCACCCAGCAGGTGCTGGCCTGGCTAGATACAGTCCCCCAAAGCCAGGTTCTTCCCGGTGATGCTGCCCTTACCGGCGCGGCTGTGAGCACCGCTGTTCGCTTGGCCCAGCAGGCGGCAGGGGGTGAGGACGCCCGCCCCCACTTTGGCACCTTGCTCTTAGCTCCCGATGTGCTCGGCTATGCTCTCTTCTTAGCCCTGCGGGCAGAGGCAGATATGGCAGCAGGGGCACTTAGCCAACACCAGGCAGTGAAAGAAGCTCTAGGGGCCGCGATAGCTGTTACCGGCGACTCAGATTCCTTGGGGGCCTTGGTTGGCTCCCTGCTGGGGGCACTCTGGGGTGAGAAGGCTTTCCCGGCAGAGTTAGCCAGGGCAAGCGATGCTACAGAAGCACTTGAGCTCGTAGAGGCAGCCTGGTTTAAGCAGCTTGGTGCCGCTAGCTAAAGCACTCGTAGCTGTGACGCTCCGCTGAGCACCAGCCTGCCCCCCCCCTATGCTGCTAGCACCTCGGCGCGGTGATCAAGGTACCACTCATCGGCCCGCTCTACCGCTAAGCGTTGGATAGCCCCGCCCATGCCGTTATGCATAATATAGGCCAGTGATTGGAGAGGTAGCAGGCGGGCTACTATTCTGGCCCGTTCTAGCTGGGCATCGTTGAGGACTTTAGCCAGAGAATCCCAGCCGTAGAAGTTACCTAAGGCCGCATGGTCGATAGCGGCATCACCCACTGAGGCATGGTCCCAGTCGATAACGCCCACCAGTTTATCGCCCTTCCACAGAATGTTATGCCCTGCAAGATCGCCGTGCACCAGCACCGGCGGGGCAGGTTCAAGGGCCAGAACCCGGTCGATAGCCGCATGGGCAATCTTCTGGGCGCCACTGAGCAACTGGGGGACGACCTGCTCCCGTAACAGGACCTCCCAGTTATCTCGCCCACCCCAGTGCTCATGGACCATATCCATATAGGGCCCATAGCCCCTGAAATCTACCGAATGAATCGCCTTAATGAGGGTAGCAAGCTGCTTGGGCGGGGCTGATCCCTGCAAACGAGGCTCACCCTTAATCCAGGTCAGCCCCACAGCTGTAAAGCCGTTGCGGGTAATCACTCGGGTAATGGGCCGGGGCACAGCAAAAGGGAGGTCCTGCGGTAGCCGCCGCAAAATCTCCGTACGCCGGGCCACCTGGTGACCGGTCTTTGGAGTTTTAGCGATACGCACACTCAACTCTGCCCCCATGTTAACAATGACGTGGGCAGAGCCGGTCGTCCGCACATCCCAGCGGTCGCGGGGAATATTCACACCAGCCTGGTCCATCACCGCTGTGACCACAGGCAGAGCATTCATCTGTTCGATGACGGTAAGGTACGCCACCATAAGGTACCTCGTCCCGGGTTATTACTGAGCCAGAGCAGCCTGCAGGTGGGGAAGAAGCCGGGCGAGGGCCTGGCTGCGGTGGCTAATAGCGTTCTTGACCTCTGCTGGCACCTGGGCGCAGGAAAGACCCGCGTACTGGCCGGTAAAACCGTCAGCTACCAGAATCGGGTCATAGCCAAAGCCACCCTCCCCACGGGGCTCCCGCAAGAGAGTTCCAGCCAGCTCCCCCTCTTCAACAACCTCTAGCCCCTCAGGGGTCACCATCGAAGCGGCGCAGACAAAGCGGGCACCACGGTGCTCATCAGCAATATCTGCCAGCTGAGCCAAGAGCAGGTTAAGGTTCGCTTCATCATCCCCATGCTGGCCAGCCCAGCGAGCACTAAAAATACCCGGAGCCCCACCGAGCACATCCACAGACAGCCCCGAATCATCGGCAATAGCAATGAGACCGGTAGCCTGGGCAACCGCGCGGGCCTTAATCAGAGAATTCTGGGCAAACGTGACTCCATCTTCAAGAACATCAGGGGCACCAGCGGCACCTGCGTCGATGACCTCAGTATCAACGTCCAAACCCTCAATAGCGCCGCGAAGCATCTCACGGAACTCGCGCAGTTTACCCTGGTTGTGGGTAGCAAGAACAATCTTTGCAGGCATTAGTCCTCCAGGGCCTCACGCTGAATCTGGGCCAGCTGCGCGGTACCGTGCAGGGCCAAATCGAGCAGGCAGTTGAGCTCATCGCGGTCAAAGGGTGCACCCTCAGCGGTGCCCTGAACCTCAACGAAGGCCCCCTCACCGGTGACTACCACATTCATGTCGGTCTCGGCGCGAACGTCCTCTTCATAAGGCAAATCCAGCATGGGCACACCATCAATAATACCGACAGAAATTGCGGCAACAGAACCAGTCAGGGGCTTAGCTTTAGCCGGGATAATCCCCTGGGCCTGGGCCCAGCCAATAGCATCAGCAAGAGCAATGTAAGCACCAGTGATAGCGGCGGTGCGGGTGCCGCCGTCTGCCTGTAAAACGTCGCAGTCAAGCACAATGGTGTTCTCCCCCAGCTCAGCGGTATCAATGACCGCGCGCAGGGAGCGGCCAATCAGCCGGGAAATCTCGTGGGTACGACCACCAATCTTACCCTTGACTGATTCACGGGAGTTACGAGTGTTGGTGGCACGCGGTAGCATGGCGTATTCTGCGGTGACCCAGCCGGTGCCCTGGCCCTTGAGCCAGCGGGGCACCCCCTCAGTCAGGGAGGCGGTGCAGAGCACCCGTGTGTTACCGAATTCAATCAGGGCTGAACCTTCAGCGTTCTTTGACCAGCCGCGGGTGACGGTGATGGGGCGGAGTTGATCGGGGGTGCGGCCATCGCCGCGTACAGTGGGTGCTGCCATGTTTTCTGTCATGCTTTCAGCCTATCGCCTGTAGCCCAGGGCGCACAAAACCGGCACCTTTTTCTGCACCCGTGTTGTGTGTGCTCTTAAAAGATAAGGGGGTGTTCGTTCTGGGGCTCTATGTGTACTGAGCCCTATACTCTGCCCCAGATTGTACTCCTGTTAGCCTTGCTGGCGGCTAATAACCTTCAAGGTAGTAGTCTGCGGGTTACTCTCATACTCTTGAGAGCTACGACGGGGGTTAACCCGGTAGGTTGCAGAAGCCTCAGCAACTGAAATCGGCCCATCAAAGGCCGTTTGGGCCTCAGCCAAGGCAATAGCGGGGTCATTCCAGATAGGCAGATGAGTCAGTAGCAGGTTGCGGACGCCAGCCTCAGCAGCCGCTTCACCGGCACGTTTACCGGTCAGATGGATACCGCGCAGGGCATCATCGCGCCCTTCCTGGTAGGCAGCCTCGCAGAGGAACAAATCAGCCTGATGGGCTGCTTCAACCAGACCCGGGCAAGAATCAGTATCCCCTGAATAGGTCAGCACCGTCTTACCCTCACTGGTCTGGCACTCAATCCGCAGGGCATAAGGTTCTTTGGTGGGGTGAACCACCGTGTGGGGGGTGACAGTAAAGGGGCCGATGGTGACCGGGGCGTGATTGCTCCAGACATTGAACTGAAACTCAGTGTGCATACCGGGCTCAATAGGCAGACCCTGAGTATTGACCAAATACTGGTGAGTATCGCTAGGCCCGTAAAGAGGGATAGGCCCCTTAGACCAGCCGTTAGGGTCCCACTTAACCGCCACGTGCAGGCCCGAAAGGTCGATACAGTGATCAGGGTGCAGGTGAGAGATAAGAATAGCGTCAATATCTTCAAGGTTGATATGGGTCTGTAAGGTACCTAGCGCACCATTACCCATATCAAGGATTATGCGCCAGGTCTTGCCCAGGTCATCAATGGCCGAGACCATGTAGCAGCTGGCCGCCGCGTTAGGCCCGGGGAAGGAGCCGGTGCAGCCTATGACGGTCAATCGCATAAAGGGGGTCTACCTCCTTCTATAAATCTGTATTAGGGGGTGGGGGTGGTGACGGTAATGCGCGGGGCAACCAGCTCAGGGGGAACAATGGCTAAGGAACCGGTGGGGAATCGCTCTGCAACAGAGTTGGTGTGCCGTACCTGGGCCACCTCCGGGCCTAGAAAACGCCGGGCCAGGTGCTCAAAGGTTTCCGTTTCACCCGTTGCCAGGAACTCATGGGAGGGAGCTAGCAGGGCTGGGCGTTCTAGCCCGCCCCTCAGCAGGGCCTTGTAGACGTCCTTAGCTGATTCCTCAGAGGAAGATACTAAGGTGACGTTATCGCCCATAATGTAGGAGATGACGCCGGTGAGCAGGGGGTAGTGGGTGCAGCCCAGCACCAGGGTATCGACCCCGGCCTTTTTGAGAGGGGCCAGGTATTCTTCGGCGGTTTCTAGCAGTTCGGGGCCACTGGTAATACCCTTTTCCACGAATTCTACGAACCGGGGGCAGGGCACCGAGTAAATCTCAAGATCACTCATGACCGAGAAGGTATCTTCATAGGCCCGGGAGGTCACGGTGGCCTCAGTGGCTATCACACCAATTTTGCGGTTGCGGGTTGCTGCCACCGCCCTGCGGGCAGCGGGCTGAATAACCTCTACTACCTGGATGCCGTACTTGCGGGTGTAGCGTTCGCGGGCGTCCCGAAGAACCGCAGCCGAGGCAGTATTGCAGGCAATGACCAACAGTTTCACCCCAGAATCCACCAGCTCATCCATAATGTGTAGGGCGTGAGCCCGCACCTGGGCAATGGTCAAGGGGCCGTAAGGGCCGTGGGCGGTATCACCCACATAGATCACTGACTCGTGCGGTAGCTGATCCATGATGGCGCGGGCAACGGTGAGGCCGCCCACCCCCGAATCGAAGACACCAATGGGGGCGCTTGCGGTAGGTTCGGCAAGCACCTGACTGCCCCAAGGGGTGACGAGTTTCGGGTTGATTTCGCTCATTACAGACTGACCCTATCTAAAGGTTGTAGAAAACTATAGGATGGCCGTCGCACCAACCGGCTTTTGAGTGGACTATCACGCCGCCGCTGCCGCCCCGGGCGTCATAATCAGTCACGAAAGAAAGGTGCAGGGCCAGGGCTCACGCCCCAGAATCCTCCAACCCTAAAATGAGGCTCTCCATGAGGCTTTCTTGCAACCAGGTCACAAAGTTATAGAGCAAGGCCATGTAGTCCTCAGTGCTCTCAACGCTACCCCAGTCAGTGTGCTGACCAATACGCTCAGCATCTTCTGCGCTGGTAATACCCAAACGGGTGCTCAAGGTCAGGCGCACATCGTTAAGGGCAGCAGCCCAACTATTGGCCCTTTCAGTATCTAAGCGCACCACCCCAGCCTGTAGATCCATAGAGGCCTGGGTCAGGTGCTCAATCTTGGCTCGGCGCAAGGAGAGGTCGGTGAAACGGCGGTATTCATCGGCGACTTCAGGGTCATCGCTAGCTACCGGCAGCATACGGGCCACCGCCGGGTCACTCGGCACCTGCGCCGTCGGTGCAATACCCACCAGGGCCGCCAGAGGGTCAGAGTTAGGGTCTTCTTCTGGCTCTAAGGCAAGGGCGACGTCCTCAAAGAGGCGGGTCAGTACCTGCACTTCTTCAGGGGTAAAGCGGGCGGTAATTCCCCGGGAGGTAGGGGTAAAGGGTTCTGCCATAGGATTTATGCACCTGCCTGCTCGATAGTTGCCCACAAGCCCCAGGTGTGCAGGGCAGTGGTGTGCCGTTCGGCCTCTTCTTTGGAGCCGCTAAAGACGGTGGCTTTACCTTCAGTGTGAACCTGCATCATCAGCTGGTGGGCCTTTTCGGTGCTGTAACCAAACTGGGTGCGCAGCACATAGGTCACAAAGCTCATCAGGTTAACGGGGTCATCCCAGACGATGACGGCCCAGGGCAGATTGGGCTGAATCTGGTCGCTAAAAGCTATATCAAGCTCAGCGTCCATCAGCGTGTTGGTGGATAAGGTAGCCGAAGGCATCGGGCGCACTCCTTAGGTCAGCTGTACCTTATCTATCATAGGACTCTTCGTGACTTTGCGCTCTAACCCCTTCACTGCCAGGGGCTAGGCTTAGGTGCAGTCAAAAGGCTAAAGTTATACCCGTGACTCAAAATACTTCCCTCCTCACCGACCACTATGAGCTAACCATGGTGCAAGCTGCCCTCGCATCAGGAGCAGCCCACCGCCGCACCGTCTTCGAAGTCTTCACCCGCAGACTTTCAGGCGGACGCCGCTACGGGGTATTAGCTGGCACCGGCAGGTTACTTGAGGGGCTAGAAAACTTCCGTTTCGACGCTGAAGAACTAGAGTTTTTAGCCTCCCGCCAGGTGGTCAACCAAGAAACCCTGGACTACCTGGCCAACTTCCGTTTTTCGGGCTCTATCCGCGGCTACGCTGAGGGCGAGATTTTCTTCCCCCACTCCCCCGTCCTACAGGTTGAAGCCACTTTCGCAGAAGCATGCCTCTTAGAAACCTTCATTCTTTCCATCCTCAATTTTGATTCTGCCGTTGCCACCGCAGCCTCCCGCATGACGGTTGCCGCCGGTAAACGTCCTTGCCTAGAAATGGGCTCTCGCCGGGCCCACGAACAGGCAGCCGTCTCAGCGGCCCGCGCTGCGGTCATTGCCGGTTTCACCGCCACCTCTAACCTTGAAGCTGGCCGCCGCTACGGCCTGCACACCCTGGGCACCAGTGCCCATGCCTTCACCTTGCTCCATGATTCAGAGCGCCAAGCCTTCCAAGCCCAACTGGCCTCCCTAGGCCTAGACACCACCTTGCTGGTCGATACCTACGATGTGGAACAAGCCGTGAACCTGGCAGTTGAGCTAGCAGGAAAAGATCTGGGAGCCGTCCGCCTAGATTCTGGCGACCTGGTAGCCCAAGCCCAAAAGGTGCGCGAACAGCTCGATGCCTTGGGCAATACCGCCACTAAAATAACCGTCACCAGTGACCTAGATGAATACGCCATTGCTTCTTTGGCAGCCGCGCCTGTCAACGCCTACGGTGTAGGTACCAAGCTGGTTACCGGTTCCGGGGTACCCACCTCTTCTATGGTCTATAAGGTGGTCTTGCGAGAAAACTCGCAGGGCGTCATGGAACCTGTTGCTAAGGCCTCCTCCGGCAAGGCATCAGTAGGCGGTAAGAAAACTGCGGTGCGCCGTCTCAATGCTTCCGGTATTGCAACAGCCGAAGTGGTAGGGCTCGATATTGAAGCACCTGCTGACTCTAATGACCGGCCCCTCATGATTGATTTAGTGGTAGACGGGCAGACCCAGCCCGGTTTGACCGGGGCGCAGGGCGTACACCGCGCCACTGAACGTCATGCCCTCTCCCTCGCCGAGCTACCGGCGTCAGCGGCCCGTCTCTCCCCTGGCGACCCGGTCATCCCCACAGAATTTGTCTCCTCACGATAAAGGACACCCCTATGTCAAAAGCACTCATTATTGTTGATGTTCAGAACGATTTTTGCGACGGCGGTTCACTAGCTACCGAGCAAGGTGCAGAGGTTGCCGCGCTCATTAGCGAATATGTAGAGAACCACCACGGTGACTACGAGGCCATCGTTGCCACCCAAGACTGGCATGTTGACCCCGGCACACATTTCTCTGAGAATCCCGACTTTAAAGACTCCTGGCCTGTGCACTGTAAGGCTGAAAGCCGGGGCGCTGACCTACACGAAAACCTTGATACCGACTACATCGAGGCCTATTTCCGCAAGGGCGAGTTTGAGGCTGCTTACTCCGGGTTCGAGGGGCTACTAGCGCCTGAAGATTCAGTCATGACCGGCGAGCGCGAGGCCGGGGCCCCGGTGCAGCCTGATACCCCTAAGGTTTCTCTGGATGATTGGCTTGCTGAGCGTGGAATCAGCGATGTTGATCTGGTGGGTATTGCTACCGACTACTGCGTGAAAGCTACTGCCCTAGATGCGGTGGATGCTGGCTATGAGACTCGTGTGCTACTTGATTTGACGGCCCCGGTTGATGGGGGTTCCCTTGATGATGTGCGCGGTGAACTGGAGGACGCTGGGGTGGAGGTCACCGAGGTGCTGTAGCCCAGGGAATGTGATGTTCTAGTGGCTGGTGGTTGTGGTGCCAGCAAGCTGACTCGGGGCTGGCGTTTACGGGTGCCTGCTGGCGTTTACGGGTGCCTGCTGGCACCACAACCGCAAGGGGGTAGGCAAAGAGTTCCTACTTGCGGCCTACGAACCAGTCTTGGAGCTTATCGAGGCGGGCTTGGAGCTGGTCGGCTGAGGCTTGGGCAACAGCGGGCCCACCGCAGATACGGCGTAGCTCATTGTGAATGGAGCCGTGGGGTTTGCCGGTGCGGGCAGCCCAGGCCGCCACATTCTTGGCGAGTTTGTTGCGTAGGTCTTTGAGTTGGCGGTGGTCTACAACCTGTGCGGTGGCGGACGCGGGCCGGCGGGAGGCGTGGTCTTTTTGGCGGGCCCGCAGTAGGGTGCCTACCTGGTCAGCGTCTAGTAGGCCGGGGATGCCTAGGAAGTCTTGTTCTTCTTCGGAGCCGACTTCCAGGCCGCCGGTGGAGAATTCGGCCCCGTCAAAGAGGACGCCGTGGAAGGAGGCTTGGGAACCGATGGCTTCAAATTTGCCGCGGGTGAGCTGGTCACTGGCGACTTCTTCTTTGTTGGCTTCTTCGATGAGGTGATCGTCCAGCCCCTCCTTGAGGGGGTCGATGTTTTCTTCGCTGGTTCCTTTGCGGTCGAGGGCGTGGTCGCGTTCAGCTTCCATTTCGTTAGCTAGCAGCATGAGCTGGGGTACGGAGGGGAGGAAGACGGAGGCGGTTTCTCCGCGTTTGCGTGAGCGCACGAAACGGCCGATGGCTTGGGCGAAGAAGAGGGGGGTTGAGGTTGAGGTGGCGTAGACGCCCACTGCTAGGCGGGGCACGTCCACCCCTTCAGAGACCATGCGTACTGCTACCATCCAGCGAGCAAGGCCTGCGGAGAATTCTTCGATGTTGTTGGAGGCTTCTTTGTCGTCAGAGAGAATGAGGGCCGGTTTTTCGCCGGTGATTTTTTGTAGCTGGTTGGCGTAGGCGCGGGCGTCGGCGTGGTCGGTGGCGATGACTAGCCCACCGGCGTCGGGGACGGTGCGGCGTACTTCGGTCAGGCGTTTGTCGGCTGCTGCGAGTACGGTGGGGATCCATTCGCCGTCGGGGTTGAGGGCGGTGCGCCAGGCTTGGGCGGTGACGTCTTTGGTGAAGCCTTCCCCTAGGTTGGCGGCCATTTCTTCGCCGGCGGAGGTGCGCCAGCGCATCTGGCCGGAGTAGGCCATGAAGATGACGGGGCGTACGACGTGGTCTTTGAGGGCGGGGCCATAGCCGTAGGAGTAGTCGGATTTGGAGCGGCGGATGCCGTCGGCGTCTTCTTCGTATTGGACGAAGGGGATGGCTGCGGTGTCGGATCGGAAGGGGGTTCCGGTGAGGGCTAGGCGGCGGGTTGCCGGTTCGAAGGCTTCGCGCAGGCCGTCGCCCCAGGAGAGGGAGTCACCGGCGTGGTGGATTTCGTCCATGATGACCAGGGTGCGACCGTTTTCGGTGCGGGCCCGGTGCAGCATGGGCTTGTTGGCAACCTGGGCGTAGGTGAGGGCGACGCCCTGGTAGCCGCGTCCCATGGTGCCGTCGGAGTTTTTGAAGTTGGGGTCGATGGAGATACCGACGCGGGCGGCGGCATCGGCCCACTGGCGTTTGAGGTGGTCGGTGGGGGCAACCACGGTCATGCGGTTGATGGTGCCGCGGTTGAAGAGTTCCTTGGCGACGGTGAGCGCGAAGGTAGTTTTACCTGCACCGGGGGTTGCCACGGCCATGAAGTCGCGGGGGTTCTCGGTGAAATACTTAGTCATGGCTTCGGCCTGCCAGGCGCGGAGCTTAGGTGCAGTTCCCCAGGCGGCGCGGTCGGGGTAGGCCGGTGGCAGGGGCGGATTGGAACCTTCGCCAAAGAGCGGTAACTGGCTATCGTTCATCTCGTATCTTCCCTTCCCTCTGTTTTGCCCTCAAAGTTTTTGGGCACCACAAAAGTTTAGCCCCATTCGGGTGCGAATGGGGCTATGAGTCATCTCTCGATGGGTCAGGTTAGCTGGGCCACGGGCAGGGCAGGTAGCAGGTTGCTCAGGGTCTGACCGGCTAGATTGATGGTTTCGTTTCGGCCGTCGGTAGCGCTAATAACGATGGCACCGGACACCACGGTGAGGACGACCTCAACGTCAGCTTCGGGGTTGCTGGTGAAGTAGGCGGGAGCCTGGCTCAACAGTAGCTGGGCAAGGGCCGAGGCGCTTGAGCCGTCGGAGGTCAGAGTAATGGCCTCGTTGGTGGTGTAGGTGACGCTGACGATCTGCTGCTGGCCGGCTGTGACCTGGGTGCCGTAGGTGGCGGTCATCTCTGCGCTGTTGACGCCGGTGGCGGTCACGGCGCTGCCGCCGCTCTGCTTGACCAGGTGGCGGGTTTCGCCGTCACGGACGCTATCGATGGGGAAGGGGTCCCAGCCATCGGGGAAAGTGACCACATAGTCCAGGCGGAAGGATGCCCCAGCGGCCAGGACGGCAGTGCCCGCTACGGGTGCGCCGGTAGCGTCTTCGGGGCTGGAGAACCAGAGGCCGGTACCGCCGTAGGTGCCGGAGTTGAAGCCGCCCAGGCTACCGCCGGGGGTGAAGGTGCCCTCACCGTTGGCAACCAGGCCGGCGGGGGCGTCCGCAATGAGTCCGGAGGAATCATCGAACTGGACGTCGCCGCTGGTGTTGCCGGTTCCTCCGAAGGTGGAAGCTACGCCGACGTTGGTGTTGTAGCCGGCGCTGGCGTCCTCGATTACGACCTGGGAGAAAAGCCCCCAGCGTACGGTCAGGGTGGGGGTGATGACGCTGGAGCTAGCAGCATAGGCGGGTACCACGGCTGAGGCAGCAACGACGGGTGCTGCCCAGAGCCCGGCAGTCGCCAGGGTACGGCGGGAAGTTTGGGGCGGGGTCATGTGTGTGTTTCCTTATGAGAGGTGCTTCTGTATCAGTGATTGTGTTGTGTGTTAGTTTTGGTCGTTATCCCCGGGGGCAAGGCCTTCATAGATTTCCTTGCATTCGGGGCAGACGGGAAACTTTTCGGGGTCGCGGCCGGGCGTCCATTTTTTACCACAGAGGGCGCGCACGGGCTTGCCGGTGAGGGCTGACTCCATGATTTTTTCTTTGCGCACGTAGTGGGCAAAGCGTTCGTGATCGCCGGGTTCAACGTTCTGGACTTCTTCGCGTTCCAGTAGGGCGGTGCCGCCGGAGTGGGCGGTTTCGGGGAAGGGGTCTTCAATGCCGGGAATCGATGACATTCCGTTTTCTCCTTATCTCAAGGCATGTGGTCTTGACTACCAGTGTAGTGCCCCCGTCAAGACGGCGCCCACCCCTTGCTATGGAGCAGGGGGCGGACGCCGGTGATGGGTTGCCTGCTTCTAGCAGGCCGAGAGATGGCTTAGCTGTAGCGGGCTACGCGCTGGTAGATATCTGCCGTGTGCCGTTCGTAGTTTTTGGCTCCGGCGCGTACCCCCAGGAAGAAGGCCGCTACCCCGATTAGGGCGGTGACGATAGCCCCCAGCCAGAACCAGACCATACTACCGACAATGTCGGTAGCAACCATACCGATGAGGGTCGGTAGTGAGAGAGCCATGGGGATGAAGAGCAGGAAGCCACGTGCCATGGTCTTGGCCATACCATCGGGTTGTTCCGGGGTCTTCCAGGGGCTGGTTCCCGGCGGTACTACCGGTGCGTTGAAGGTGGTGTCCAGGTAGTTGGCCATGCCGTTAGCGATGAAGTAGGTTCCCAGAGCGCTCACCAGCAGGGGCAGGGCCCAGGAGGCGTGACCGGTCAGGAAGGCGAAAGCCAGGGTGCCCACCACAATCATGGGCAGGTAGAGCAGCATCATGCCGTAGGCCCGCCCCAGCCTGTCATCTATACCGCGTAGGGGTGAGATAGCGTGCAGGGAGAAGGCCGACCCTTCAAAGGAGGCCAGATTGGTCTGGGAGTAGCCTGCCATAGCCGGTATAAAGGCGGCCGCCATGACTAGCGGCATAGGGTTGGCTACCGTCTCTGCCTCCCCGTTGAGGGCGAAGGTGAATGAACCTGAAAGTATGATCATCAAGATATACATGAGCGGCATCATGAGCACGTTGAGGTTAGCGCGGGAGTCTTTCAGCATCATGCTCAGGGTACGGGCGGCGATAGCACCGCGGACGGTGGCGGGGAAGCGCCCCAGAAGCCCCAGGTTACCCTGAGCCACGGTTTTCCCTTCCTCCTGTACCCCGGTGGAATCCCCCACACTGGCCATGGTCTTAGCCGCAAAGAACTGCCAGATGACCCAGGTGAGGGCACAGTAGACCAGGGTGAGTGCGGCAAGAGCTACTGCCAGGCCATAGCGGCCTGCCCCAACCTGCGGGGCGATAGCCCAGGCTGAGGCTATAGGAGTCCATTGCAGGTAGCTAAGAATCTGCCGGAGCTGGTCGGTGTTGCTGGTAATGCCCGTGATAGTCGCCAGCATCAGGGGCCCGGCAAACACCAGGGCGGTAAAAGCCACGATGGTCAGGACGTTGCTCACCGAGCGTCGGGAGCGGACGGGGATTGAGGCCACTGCGGTCAGGCGTCCACCCAGAATGGCAAGAGCAAGCCCCAATAAACCTGCCGGGATGAAAGCCAGGGTAGCCGCCAGCGAGTAAAAGTTGGAAGTGATGAGAGCCAGCGTGGCAAGTACCGTCAGCACACCGGGCAGGCCTATGAGCGCACCGATGGCCTGACCGGCCATCAGCTGGCGGACGGTGATGGGGTAGGGTGCCAGGCGCTCCGGGTCAAGGGTGGGGTCAGCTCCTGCCGCGACCAGGGGAATGAGCCACCAGGCCAGGGTCAGCAGGGCACCGCCCACCCCCAGAATCAGCAGGGAGTCTGCCGGGTTCTGCAGGGTGAAGCCTAGACCGGCTACGACCGTCAGGGCACCGAGCCCGTAGAGCAGGCCAAAGGCCAGGCCCACGATAGCCCAGACGTTGCCCTTCCGGAAGATCGCCAAGAAATGGTCAAGCTTGAGTTTTAGGAGGACTGCAACCATGAGATTCCCTCCGATACAACGCGTCCGCCCACCAGCTCAACAAACCGCTCTTCTAGGGTTACGCCGCCGCGCACCTGCTCCACGGTGCCAGAGGCCAGAATGCGGCCAGCGTTCATGATGGCCACGTGGTCGCAGAGGCGCTGGACCAGGTCCATCACGTGGGATGAGATGATGACGGTACCGCCACCGGCCACATAGGCCTTGAGAATATCCTGAATATTGGAGGCAGAGACCGGGTCGACTGCCTCGAAGGGCTCATCGAGCACCAGCAGGGAGGGGGCATGAATCATGGCGCAGGCCAAGGCAATTTTCTTGGTCATACCGGCTGAGTAGTCGGAGACCTGGCGGCCAGCTGCCCCGGTCAAATCCATGGCAATGAGAAGGTCACGGGTTCGCTCGGCCACGGTTGCCTTATCGAGCCCGTGCAGGCGGCCAGCGTAGGTAAGGAGCTGCTCACCGGTGAGCTTGTCAAAGAGGCGGACGCCGTCCGGCAGCACGCCCACCCGGCGTTTGGCGTCCAGGGGGTTAGCCCAGATATCTAGACCGCCCACCAGCACCTGCCCGGCGGTGGGTTTGAGCAGGCCGGTTGCCATGGAGAGCGTGGTGGTCTTACCTGCACCGTTGCGCCCAACCAGCCCATAGAAGGAACCGCGGGGTACGGTCAGGTTAATGCCGTCTACCGCGGCCTGCTGCTCAAAGACCTTGACCAGGTTGGTGATCTCCAGGGCGGCGTTGCCCCTGCTGGTCTCTGCTACCTCAGCTTCAACCGGCGCTGAAATCGGCTCGGTAAAGCCGCTGCCGGGTGCCTTTTCAGGCCGGTTGTGGGTTTGGTCGTAACGTTCATTCTGCGGGGGAAGGTTCTCGTGTGCCATATCTCCACTGTAGCCAGCATCATGAGTTATCCCCTCCCCCGCTAGGGTGATTCCTTAAAAAAGAGCCATCATCAGGGCTGAACGGGCCTTTGTGACACGGGGGTCAGCTGATCCCACCACCTCAAAGAGTTCCAGCAGGCGTTCGCGCACCAGGGTTTTAGTATCGGCATCTACTGCCTTGAAGAGGGCAATAAGACGATTGAAGGCATCTTCTACATGCCCACCGGCTACATCCAGGTCGGCTACGTTGAGTTGGGCCTGCACATCGGTAGCATCGGCGGCAGCCTTCTGGCGTTCTTCTGCCAGGTTCAGAGTAGAGACGCGGTGGAGCAGGTGCACCTGGGCCAGGCCGATTTTGGCGTCCGTGTCCCCGGGGTTCTCGTTCAGAGCGCGGGTGTAAGCAGCCTCAGCCCCCTGGTAGTCGCCTCGATCCAGGGCCTCAATAGCTTCCCGGTGCAGGGGCGGTAGAGGCTTCTCGGCTTCCGACAGTACCGGTTCAAACCCACCGGGCAACCCCTGCTGGGCAGCAAGCTGGAGAACCTGCCCCAGCACCTCAGTCAGGGCCTGGGGCTCAACCGGCCCATTGAAGAGCGGAGCCGGCCGGCCCGCCAGCACAGCCACTGCAGCAGGCACACCCTGAATCTGGAAGGCCTGCCCAATCTCAGGTGTCTTGGTGATGTCAACGGCTGCCAAGAGCAGGTTGCCACCGGCAGAGTTCACCAGGGCCTCAACCTGCTCCAGCATCTGCACCGAAGCCGGTGAGTGGGGAGCCCACAGGGCAAAAATCACGGCGCCCCGGTTGGACTCCTGCACCAGCTGCTGGAACTGGTTCACATCGGTCACATCAAGACGCCAGCTGGTAGCAGCTACCTCATCAGCCGGTGCAGAAGGAGCTTCTGCTGTGCTTGTAGCCCCTAAATCCAGGGCATTGCGCACCGAAGCGGGCAGGTTCTGGTCATCGATCTCAGCCATAGGGCCGTCCTTTCACAGCAACAAATTTCTCTACTGTCTATGGTGCCAAAGCTCAGCCAGCGCACAGCACCCCACACCCCAGTTCTAGCCCAGGGCAGAATCAGGCTAAGGTAGAACTCAGTAACAGCTCCCCTACCCAAGTAGCCAGCATGTCCTCATCATTTTCCCCATCCCGCCTCCTGCGCGCTGTCAGCTCCCGCAGGAGGCGCACGCAGGCATCCGCACCCGTTGAGCCACGCACCAGCGCAAAAGAGCAAAATAACAAGTTCACGCTACAAGCTATCCCGGGTGCCCGCCCCCGCCACCGCCTGCAGCTCCCCGACGAACCTGCCCACCTGAAAGACAATAAGGACGGCGCTCCCCCAGCTCCCCCAGAAACCCACGCGCTGGCCCCCGGCAAGGGCCGCTACATCAGTAACCCTATCTACTTCGGATTTATGCTGGCTGTAGGTGTGGGTCTTGCCTGGATGGGCATGTACTTTGTCCTCAACATTGGTGCCCT
>JAXFPK010000050.1:0-20980 GCA_034179845.1 Rothia sp. (in: high G+C Gram-positive bacteria)
TCGTAGGTTTACGGTGGTTATAGCAAGAGGGAAACACCCGGTTCCATCCCGAACCCGGAAGTTAAGGCTCTTTGCGCCGATGGTACTGCACTGGTGACGGTGTGGGAGAGTAGGTCACCGCCGGTTTTTATAGTGGGATACAAGGAAAAGCTCAGAGCTCATGCTCTGAGCTTTTCTTGTTTTAAGCTACATACCGGGGTAGATAGCCCCCGCACTGTGGGCTGAGGCAGCATCTGCCTCAGCCCTTTTCTTTTTAAAGAGAACCTCTTCTTTTGGAAGAGAAAACCGTGGAACACCCTACCTATAGGGTGCTGTGTGCCTGAAAACGCACCAGCAAGAGCAGGTAAGCCCCTACGCAAGGTAACTCAAGCCAGATAGACTAGAACCTAGCAGTAGAACAGGGCCAATAAGAGCCCTACCCCCCCAACATCATAGAGGAGCTCACTTGGCTGAATACTCACGTAACCACTCAGATAATAACCGTGGTGGCTACAAGAAGAACAAAGACCGTAACTCCTCACGCCCCTACCGTAGCGACCGCTCAGACCGCACCGAATCAGGCTACACCAAGCGTGACGGCGACCGCCCCTACAGTGACAAAAAGAAGCCCTTCGACAAAAACCGTGGCGGCGGTAAGCGCTTTGACGACCGCAAAAACAACGGTAACGGCCGAGGCGAACGCACCTTCGACCGTAAAGGCAACGGCCCCCGCAAAAACTTTGACCGCGACCACAACAAGCGCGGCTACCAAGGGGACCGCAAAGACCGGAACTTTACTGCTGAGACCAAGAACCCCAGCGGTGACTACCGCCCCTCAAAGAACGCGCCCGAGATTGACACCGACGTCACCGGTAAAGAACTAGAAAACTGGACCCTGCGCGCCCTACGCCAGCTAGAAGCCCAGAACGCAGACACCGTAGCTAAACACCTAGTCATGGTCGGCCGATACCTAGACATCGACCCTGACTTCGCCCTAGAACACGCCGTTGCCGCCTCAAAACGAGCAGGGCGAATCGGCGTCGTCCGCGAGGTCGTAGGTATTGCCGCATACGCGGCTGAAGACTTCGAACTGGCCCTGCGTGAACTACGCACCCACCGCCGTATCTCAGGCTCCAACGAACACCTGGCCCTGCTCGTAGACTGCGAGCGTGCCCTCGGCCGTATCGAAAAAGCCCTCACTCTGGCCGAAGAAGCCAAGAGCGAAGACGTGCCTGCCGCCGTCCGCTCAGAGGTAGCTATCGTAGTCTCCGGCATCTACAGCGACCAAGGCGATCTGAAGAAAGCCCTTAAAGCTCTTGAAATCCCTGAACTTAACCCCAAGCGCGGTTTTGACTACTCACCTCGCCTCTTCAACACCTACGCTGAACTGCTCACACAGGACGGCCGGGTCAAGGAAGCTGCCCGCTGGGCCCGTCTTGCCCTGATGACCGAGGCAGCCCTCGGCCAAGGTGACTTTGTGGAACCTGAAATCTTCGATATCTTCACCGAACAAGACCTGCTAGAACCCGAAGAGCCCTCCATCGACCTTGAAGCTGCTGAAGCTCAAGCCTCAGCCACCGCACCTGAGAACGCTACCGGCCAGGAAGACAACACAGCAAAGACCGAGGCTGCGGCTACTGAAGCTGCACCCAGCCAAGACCCTGAAACCGCAGAGGGCCCTGAAACCGCTGAAAGCCTCGAAACTGTCGAGAGCACGGGAACCACTGAGAGCATTGACGCCGGTGAAGAGACTGACACCAGCGAAGAAGACGGCGCGCTCTTTGACATTGACGAAACCCTCCCAAGCTCTGAAAACTGCGTGAGCGAAGAACAGGCTGAAGAAGAAGCTCTCTTTGAAATCTCCACTGAGTCTGCTGAGGAAGAAGGCCACTAATGCTATTAGCAGCTCACGACGCTATCCTCTCTGACCTGGACGGCGTGGTTTACGCTGGGCCTTTCGCCATTGACGGTGCCCCTCAAGCCCTGAACAAGGCGCAGGAAGCCGGGGTGCCGGTAGTCTTCGTGACCAACAATGCCTCCCGCAGCGTCCAAGGCGTGGCCAACCATCTGGTAGAGCTTGGCGTTAACACCGATGCCGAGCACGTGGTCAGCTCAGCACAGGCCGCTGCTGAACTGCTCAAAGAGCAGCTCCCTGCTGCCTCCAAGGTGCTCATCGTCGGCTCTCAGGCTCTTGCTGACTGCGTCACTGCTGCCGGGCTCACCCCCGTCACCAGCCAGGCTGAAGAACCTGTCGCGGTCGTACAGGGCTTTGACCCCACCCTGGGCTGGGAAAACCTGGCTGAAGCCTCCTACACTCTTGCCGATGAAAAAGTGCTCTGGGTTGCCACCAACACCGACTTCACTATCCCCAAAGAGCGAGGCCTAGCACCCGGTAACGGCACCCTAGTAGGGGCAGTGGCCACAGCCACCGGCCGCACCCCACTGGTCGCCGGTAAACCTGCAGCCCCCATCTTTGAAACCGCAGCCCACAAACTCGGGGCCCAGCGCCCTGTTGTGGTAGGGGACCGGCTTGATACCGACGTTCGAGGCGGCAACCAGGCAGGCATGGCAACAGCCATCGTTTTGACCGGGGTAGAAACCTACCAGAGCATCATGGCAGCTATTCCGCTAGAGCGCCCCACCTACATCCTGGAAAACCTGCACAACTTCTTACAGGACTACCCAGAAATCCAAACCCAGGTAACAGCGACCGGCGCTTGGGCCAGCGGGGCAGGCTGGGCCGCTGAAGCAACAGAAACTGAGCTGAGCATACACGGTGAAGGCAGCGAGCTAGATAGCTGGCGCGTGGCCTGCGCAGCCTGGTGGGCAGCCCACCCTGAAGCCTCCGCGCCGCTTGCCCCCACCAAGGTACACCGTGGCTAACACGGAAGACGAAGCCGATAAGGGCACCCTGAGGCAAGTACTACCCCTACCCCCAGAGGGGGAAGAGGAGAGCCTAGACCCCGAATTTGAGGCAGCTCTTACCGCGGCCCTAGCCCTGGACGCTACCGAACGCATCGAGAAGCTGAGCGAGCTGGCGTCCGCCCTGAAAAAAGACCTAGACTCAAGCCGCTAAATGCCCAGTGCGGTGCGGGAAGGAAAACAATGAGACTGGACCAGTACATGGTGCAGGCAAAGATTGCCCGCTCCCGCACCCTGGCCGCCAAAATGGTCGAAGGCGGGCACATCAGCATCAACGGCCGAACCGTCACCAAACCGGCTCAGAAACTCAAAGAAGGCGACAAAGTCCGTGTGCGCCGCAGCGAGCTCACCGAGTACGTCAGCCGCGCCGGGCACAAGCTCGCCGGGGCACTGGACGCCTTCCCCCAGATTACTATTGCCGGCAAATTCTGCCTGGACGCCGGTGCCTCCACCGGGGGCTTCACCGACGTCTTACTACGCCGGGGAGCCCACCGGGTCGCAGCAGTCGATGTGGGCCATGACCAGCTGGTTGAACAGATCCGCAACCACCCTGCCGTAGATGTCTATGAGGGCATGAACGTGCGGCACATGAGCCCCCAAGACATTGGCGGGCAGGTAGACCTGACCGTCTCAGATTTGAGCTTTATCTCCCTCACCAAAGTTATTAGCCCGCTAGCTGAGGCAACAGCCGCAGGTGGGGACCTCTTGCTCATGGTCAAACCCCAGTTCGAGGTAGGCCCAACCAGAATCGGCAAGGGGGGGGTAGTGACCGACCCGCAGGCACGGGCGGAAGCGGTGGCCTCCGTCCGCGCAGCTGCGCAAGAGGCAGGCCTGCTAGTGCTAGGAGAGAAGGAAAGCCCCCTGCCAGGGCAGGATGGGAACGTAGAGTTCTTCCTCTGGTGCCAGAAACCTGCCAAAACCACTACGACAGAAAAGTCTCTCACCACCAGTAAAGTCGAATAAATATTCGAAAAACCTGGTGTGTTAGGCCAAGAAAAACAGCAAAAACCTCCAAGGTCAGCTAGCCTAAAGGGGTGAACGAAACACCTGACACCGCCCGCTCACCCCAGCAGACCCAGGCACCAAAGGCCCGTAACATCCTCGTCTTTGCCCACACCGGCCGCCCCGAAGCCCGGAAAGCAGCTCGTGCCACCTGCACCCAACTCCACCAAGCCGGGCTAGTTCCCGTCATGAACCGGGCAGACCTTCAAACCCTCACCGAAAACTGGGCAGAACCCGTCCCCGTGGCAGTCGCCCACGAGTCCGTAGCCCTCAAAGACATTGAACTAGGCATAGTCCTGGGCGGTGACGGGTCAATCCTACGAGCTGCCGAGATGATTCGCCACACCCAAATACCCCTCATCGGCGTCAACCTGGGCCACGTCGGCTTCCTAGCAGAAGCCGAAGAAGTTGACCTCACCGAAACCGTTGAGCGAGTAGTCTCAGGTGACTACACGGTCGAAGAGCGCATGGCAATTGACGTGAAAGTCTGGGACGGCAGACAGAAAATACTTGAAACCTGGGCGCTGAATGAAGCCAGCGTCGAAAAAGGCAACCGCGAAAAAATGATTGAGGTCGTAATCGAAGTAGACCGCCGCCCGCTCTCATCCTTCGGCTGCGACGGGGTAGTGCTAGCAACCCCCACCGGCTCAACAGCCTACGCTTTTTCTGGCGGCGGGCCGGTTGTCTGGCCCAGCGTAGAAGCCATGCTCATGGTGCCCCTCTCCGCCCACGCCCTCTTTGCCCGGCCCCTAGTGACCGCCCCAACCTCCATGATGGCCGTAGAACTGATCTCAACCAACGGGGCAGAAGGTGTGCTTTGGTGCGACGGGCGCCGCACCCGCGACCTACCCCCAGGAGCCCGCGTAGAAGTAACCCGCTCATCCAAACCAGTGCGCCTAGCCCGAATGCACCCGGCCCCCTTCTCCGAACGCCTGGTCAAAAAGTTTGAACTACCCATCGCCGGCTGGCGTGGGCCCCACAACCCTGGGCCCGCGACCAGCGCCCTGACCGTCATCCGCACCGACAAAGAACGCTAAGAAAGTTTTCCCCTCGTGATTGAAGAAATTCACCTGCGCGACTTGGGCGTCATCACCGACGCCCGCCTGCCCCTTGAACCTGGCTTCTCAGTGCTCACCGGTGAGACAGGCGCCGGTAAAACCATGGTCGTCACCGCCCTCGGCATGCTCTTAGGCGCCCGCTCAGACGCCTCAAACGTGCGCACCGGGGCCAAGAAGGCCCTAGCAGAGGCCGTCATCCGCCTACCCCAAGGGCACCGGGCCCTAGAACTAGCAGAGGACGCCGGTGGCTCAGTTGAAGAACTTGAAGAAGGTACTGCTGAGCTACTGTTAGCGCGTACTGTCAGCGCCGCTGGACGCTCCCGCGCCCACGTGGGCGGGGTCTTAGCCCCCATCGGTACGCTAGCTGATATTGGGCACACCCTAGTGGCAGTGCACGGCCAGTCTGACCAGCTGCGCCTCAAAAACGCCGCTGAACAGCGTCATGCCCTGGACTCCTACGCCGGGAAAAAACTAGAAAAGCTCCTAGCTGCCTACACCCTCAACTACGAGCGCTACCGTCAAGCAGCCGGGGAACTGCGGGACGTGCGAGAAAATACCAGGGCCCGTGCCCTAGAAGCCCAAACCCTACAGGGTGCCTTAGCTGAGATTGACTCGATACAGCCTGCCGACGGCGAAGACGAAGCCCTGCGGGCAGAAAGCCAAAAACTGGCAAACGTTGAATCTCTGCGCTTAGCTGCGGCAACAGCGTCCGCCGCTCTCTCAGGCACCGAGTACGGGGACGCCGACGAACCCAACGTACTGGGCCTGCTCGATGCAGCCCGCACCTCCCTCGAAGCAGAAGCAGATGCGGACGCAGAACTCGCTACCCTAGCTGGGCGACTGAACGAAGCCCTGATTCATGTGACCGATATTGCCGAAGAAATTTCTGCCTACACCTCCGGTCTTGATACCGAAGGCCCCGAGCGTCTGGCTGAAGTGGAACACCGCCGGGCCCAGCTCAAGAGCCTGACCCGCAAGTACGGGGCAGATATTGCAGAGGTGCTGGCCTGGGCAAAAGAATCCCGGGCCAGGCTAGAAACTCTCTCTGACGACCCAGCCCGCCAAGAAGCCCTTGAAGCTGAACTGCGTCAGCTACGGGAAACCCTAAGTGAACAGGCTAAGGCGCTCACTGACCTGCGCGCCAAGGCCGCCCGTAAGCTAGCTGCTGCGGTCAGTGAGGAGCTCTCAGCCCTGGCCATGCCCAACGCCTCACTGGTAGTTGAGGTAGAAGAAACCGAGAAATTCCACCGCTACGGTAAGGACGCGGTGACCTTCATGCTGGCCCCCCACACCCAGGCCGTCCCCCGCCCCCTGGGCAAGGGCGCCTCGGGCGGTGAACTCTCCCGCGTGATGCTGGCCCTCGAAGTGGTGCTCTCAGAAGTAGACCCCGTGCCCACCTTCATCTTTGACGAGGTGGACTCCGGTGTCGGCGGTAAAGCAGCCATCGAAATCGGCCGCCGCCTGGCCATGCTCGCTAAGAACGTGCAGGTACTGGTGGTCACCCACCTGCCCCAGGTGGCAGCCTTCGCTGACCAGCATATTCTGGTACGCAAAAATGAGGATGGCTCCCTCTCCCGTGTGCAGGTTCTCACAGCAGAAGAACGGGTGATAGAACTAGCCCGCATGCTCTCTGGCCATGACCAGTCAGCCGCAGCCCAAGAACACGCCCGAGAACTCCTCGTAGACGCGGGCCAACTCTAACCATCTGCCTATTCTGGCTCAAGCATCGGAAGAAGGGGGAGGGCGCTCGCGCACGGGGTAGCTCCTAAATATTTACATAGGCGAAACAGAAGGCATAAAAAGAGTGATAGGCTGGAATTCCGTGGTAGATACTAAAGCATCAAACAACGGTAAAGTCACCCGCCAGATTTTCGTCACCGGCGGTGTAGCATCATCTCTCGGCAAAGGCCTCTCAGCCTCATCTCTTGGCCGACTTCTTCGCTCTCGTGGTCTTTCAGTGACCATGCAGAAGCTCGACCCCTATCTTAACGTCGACCCCGGCACCATGAACCCCTTCCAGCACGGTGAAGTCTTTGTCACCGACGACGGGGCAGAAACCGACCTGGACATCGGCCACTACGAACGCTTCCTTGACGAAAACCTCGACCAGTCAGCAAACGTCACCACCGGCCAGGTCTACTCCCACGTCATCGCCAAAGAACGCCGCGGTGAATACCTGGGCGACACCGTACAGGTCATTCCCCATATCACCGACGAAATCAAGCGCCGTATGCGCCTGCCCGCCGAAGGTGAGAAGGCCCCCGACATCATCATCACCGAAATCGGTGGCACCGTGGGCGACATCGAATCCCTGCCCTTCCTCGAAGCTGCCCGCCAGGTCCGCCGCGATGTGGGCCGCCACAACGTCTTCTTCCTGCACGTTTCCCTAGTTCCCTTCATCGGCCCGTCCGGCGAGCTGAAGACCAAGCCCACCCAGCACTCCGTTGCCGCCCTGCGCGGCCTGGGCATCATTCCCGACGGCCTGATCCTGCGCTGCGAACGCGAAGTACCTGAGTCGCACAAGACCAAAATCGGTAACGCCTGCGACGTAGAACCTGAGGCCGTCATCTCCTGCGCCGATGCCCCCAGCATCTACGACATCCCTAAAACCCTGCACAGCCAGAACCTTGACACCTACATCCTGGACTACCTGGGCATTGACGCTAACCCCGTAGACTTCACCCAGTGGGATAAGCTACTGGCTGCCGTGCACACCCCCAAAACCGAGGTCAACGTGGCCCTAGTCGGCAAATACATTGACCTACCCGACGCCTACCTATCAGTTACTGAGGCCCTACGCGCCGGTGGCTTCGCTAACAACGCCAAGGTCAACATCAAATGGGTTGCCGCAGACCTCTGCGCTAGCAGCGAGGACGCCGCCCACCAGCTGCGCGGTATGGACGCCATCCTCGTACCCGGTGGTTTCGGCATCCGTGGCCTAGACGGCAAAATCGGCGCCCTGCGCCACGCCCGTGAGCACAAAATCCCCACCCTGGGTATCTGCCTGGGGCTACAGTCCATGGTGCTCGAATACGCCCGCAACGTCCTGGGCATCAAGGACGCCTCATCCACCGAATTTGACCCGGAGACCGCATCCCCGCTCATTGCCACCATCGAAGAACAGAAGGCCTTCGTAGACGGTGCAGGCGATTTGGGTGGCACCATGCGCCTGGGCCTCTACCCGGCAAAACTAGCAGCCGGGTCAGTCGCTGAAAGCGTCTACGGGGCACAAGAAGTAGCAGAGCGCCACCGCCACCGCTACGAGGTCAACAACGACTACCGCCAGCAGCTAGAAGAAGCCGGCCTGGTCATCTCAGGTACCTCACCGGACTCATCCCTGGTGGAATTCGTAGAACTGCCCGCTAACGAGCACCCCTACTACATCGCCACCCAGGCCCACCCTGAGTACCGATCCCGCCCCACCCGCCCCCACCCCCTCTTTGCAGGGCTCATTAAGGCGGCACTTGAGGCCCGTAAGAACGGCTAGTACTGTTCTAAGGTATGCAACAGAATCTCTCGTATGAGGTGGGGGACGCCCCCCGCCTCAAGGCCCCGGCGCTTGCCGCTGCCCAGCAGACCATCGCCGATATCGCCAACCCCCGCTACGTCACCAGCCGCACCACCAAATTTGAGGGCTACGTCTGGGACGTCGTTCGTGAAGGCATAGCCCTAGAGGAAGGCGCTGAACCCTTTGAACGAGATTTTCTGTTGCACCCTGGGGCGGTTGCCGTCCTGGCCCTGAACAATAAAAACGAGGTACTGCTCATTAACCAGTACCGCCACCCTGTGAGAGCCAACCTGTGGGAAATCCCCGCAGGCCTACTGGATATCGACGGTGAAAACCCCGTAGATGCCGCTGCCCGCGAACTAGCAGAAGAAACCGACCTGCAAGCTGCCCGCTGGGATACTCTCATGGAGTTCTACAATTCACCCGGAGGAATGGGGGAGACCTGCCGCATCTACCTAGCCCGCGACCTGAGTGAGATCCCGGACGAAGAGCGCCAGGAAAGAGAACACGAAGAATCAGAAATCGTGCAACGCTGGGTTCCCCTAGAAGAAGCTGTACAGGCTGTGCTAGCGGGGCGCATCCACAACGCGGCTGCCACCAACGCCATTCTTGCCGCCGACGCCGCAGCCCGCCGCAACTTCAAAACCCTCTACTCGGTCTCAGCACCCTTCACCGCCCACCCGGCCCTGCGCGAAACTAACTACCGCGGTGAAATTCGCCCTGCCGAAGGGCTCTAACATGCCCGCCAGCGGCCCCGCACCCACACCACTCGATAAAGCCGTGGAAGCCTACCTCAACCACCTGGCCATCGAACGCGGACTAGCAGCCAACACCCAAGCAGCCTACCGCCGCGACCTTACCCGCTACCGCACCTACCTGGCAGCCCACGGCGTCATCACCCCCAACACCATCACCAAAAAACATGTGCGAGACTTCGCCGCCCACTGCTCCACACCCAGCAAAGACGGGGGAGAAGCCCTCTCTGCCCGCTCAGTTGCCCGCATCATCAGCGGGGTGCGCGGGGCCCACTCCTTCTGGTACCGCGAAGGCACCACAGCCACCGACCCGGCGGCAACCGTCCGCCCGCCCACACCAGCCGCCCGCCTACCCAAGGCCCTGCCCCTAACTGACATCACCCGTCTGCTCGAAAGCCCCGACCCGGCCACACCCACCGGGTTACGCGATAGGGCCCTACTGGAATTTCTCTACTCCACCGGGGCTCGCATTAGCGAAGCTATCACCGTCGACATTGACGATCTAGTCATCGACCGGCCAGAACCAGAAAACACACACCAGCTACCTGCCATTGTCAGACTCTTCGGTAAGGGCAATAAGGAGCGAGTAGTGCCCCTTGGCTCCTACGCCGCCCGGGCCATTGATACCTACCTGGTGCGCGGACGCCCAGCGCTCGCCTCCCAGGGCAAGGGTAACGCTGCGCTCTTTCTCAACGCCAGGGGAGGGCGTATCACCCGGCAAGGTGCCTACCTGATTCTTAAGAATCATGCTGAACGCGCTAAAATCCGGGCCGAGATTTCACCGCATACCCTGCGTCACTCTTTTGCAACCCATCTCTTAGAAGGTGGGGCTGATATTCGTGTGGTGCAAGAGCTGCTGGGGCATGCCTCTGTGACCACAACCCAGGTGTACACCAAGGTCACAGCAGATACCTTGCGGGAGGTTTTTGCTGCTAGCCACCCGCGGGCCCGCTAAGAAGAGGCCGATAAGTAACCGAGTTTGCGCTCACCGGCTAAACTGGTAGATAAAAGACGTGAACCCAACCAAAGGTGAAACACAGTGACTGAAACCGGCGCTGAGCAGCTTGGCCCCACCGGCCGCCCCCTGCGCATCTACCCCGACCCCGCACCCCTTTCCACACATGGGCCTGCCCGCATCATCTCCATGGTCAACCAAAAAGGCGGGGTAGGTAAAACTACCTCCACCATCAACCTTGGTGCCGCCCTGGCAGAAGCCGGACGCCGCGTCCTCCTCGTTGACTTTGACCCCCAAGGTGCGCTCTCTGCCGGTTTCGGCGCCAACCCCCACGAACTAGATTTGACCATCTACAACGTGATGATGGACCGCAAGGTCGAAATCCGTGAGGTCATTCAAAGCACCGAATTTGAGAACATTGACCTGCTACCGGCTAACATCGACCTCTCTGCTGCTGAAGTGCAACTGGTCAATGAGGTTGCCCGCGAACAGGTACTTGCCAGTGCCCTACGCAAGGTTGAAAACGACTACGATGTTATCCTGATTGACTGCCAGCCTTCCCTGGGACTGCTGACCGTTAACGCCCTGACCGCCAGCCACGGCGTCATTATCCCGCTGATTTGTGAGTTCTTCGCCCTGCGCGCGGTGGCCCTGCTGGTGGATTCCATCGAAAAGGTGCAGGACCGGCTAAACCCCAAACTCGAAATTGACGGGGTTCTAGCTACCATGTTCGACTCCCGTACCCTGCACTCAAAAGAGGTTCTTTCCCGTATCGTGGACGCCTTCGGTGACAAGGTCTTCGATACTGTCATCAAGCGCACCGTTAAATTCCCTGATGCCTCCGTATCGGCAGAGCCTATTCTGTCGTACGCCTCTAACCACCCCGGTGCTGAGGCCTACCGCCAGCTAGCGCGCGAGTTAATCTCCCGCGGTGGTGCCCCCTAAAAGAACCCACCCCATCTATGCTCTAGACTACTTTTGCCCGCCTACCCTTGAAGAATACCGGGGGAGGCGGGCACAATAGTTAAAGAAACAAGAACGCGGCTCCCACGAGATGCCGCTTAATCCTGGCTCAAAAACCTACAGGAGACTCGCTGCCGTGATGGTACCGAACACACTAACCCCTAGCGCCCCCGCGCCCTTCATACTTACTCTGAGCAACTTCGAAGGCCCCTACGACCTGCTGCTCACCCTCATCTCCCGCCGAAAACTCGATATCACTGATATCGCCCTGGCTGAAGTCACCGACGAATTTCTCACCTACATTCGCCCCCTGCTAGAAGACGGCAGCGACGCCGCCCTCAACACCGCAAGCGACTTTCTCATCACCGCAGCAACCCTGCTAGAACTCAAAACAGCGCGACTGCTCCCGCGCAAGAACAAGGCCCTCACCTCCAACCCCGACCTGCTCGAAGCACGCGACCTACTCTTTGCCCGCCTACTCCAATACCGGGCCTACCGGGAGGTAGCAAGCGTCCTTGAAGAACACTTTGCCGCAGAAAACCAGCGTTTTTCCCGCACCGTCGCCCTAGAACCAGCCTTCACCAAGGTCCTACCCGAACTGGTCTTTGACCTGACCCCGCAGGCCTTCGCCCAGATAGCCGCCGGTGCCCTGCGCCTGCACGAGAACCCCGGCAGAGAGCCAGAACCTGCGCAGATTGACACCGGCCACATCTACACCCCGGCCACCACTATCGCTGCCGAAGAAGCCACACTCCTAACCAAACTAGGGGAGAGCGGCGGGCAACTGAGCTTCACCGAGGCCTGCGCGGACGCCGGTAGCCGCGAAGTCGTAGCAGTACGCTTTCTTGCGGTGCTAGAACTCTACAAAGAGGGGGTGCTGGCAGTAGATCAAGAGACAACCCTGGGGCCCATTACCCTCAGACTTGAAACCACTAGCGCCCATGCCCCCACCCTGGCAGCAGAAGGAGAGAGAGCATGAGTCAGAACCCCGATTACACTGATGATGACCTCAAGATTCTGCTTTCTGGTAGCTGGGGTGCAGAGCCAGAAGACGCCATAGCCCCACCACGTAGCCCGGCAGTAGAGCCTGAGGTTGTAGCGTCCGCCCACGAACCGGCCAGGGTTGAACTCCAACCCGGTGGTGTGAAAGCAGCTATCGAAGCGATTTTGGCCGTAGCCGATGTACCGGTAAGCGCACGCGAATTCGCAGCGGCCCTCATTGTGCCCGAACGAGCTATTGAGGCAGCCCTCGATGAGCTGGTGCGTGACTACGATGGTTACGATGATGCCACCGGCACCCACGAACCGCGCGGCTTTGAGCTACGCCAAGTGGGTGGCGGCTGGCGGCTCTACGCCCGGGCCGACTTCTCACCCTGGGTTAGCCGCTTTGTGGTCGGCGCCCAAACCGTCAAGCTCACTAAGGCAGCCCTTGAGACCCTAGCTGTCATCGCCTACCAGCAGCCAGCTACCAGGTCTTACATCGCCCAGGTGCGCGGAGTCTCAGCCGACGCAGCGGTACGCAACCTGCTGCAACGCGGGTTGATTACCGAAACCGCACCCGATGAAAATGGGGCCACCCAGTACATCACTACCGATACCCTGCTCGAAAAATTGGGCTTGAACTCCCTTGATGAGCTCCCGCCCCTAGCACCCTACCTCCCAGACCCGGCAGAAGTCAGTGCAGGCAAAGACCCCGAACTGACCGAACCCAGACCCTAAACCACCTAAGCACAGGTGCCCCAACCACTGGCACCTACAGACAAGCCGGGGCGCGCAGACGCCCCACCGACGAAAAGAGGAAAATACTATGGCAGCACAAGGACGCAGCGGCAACCACGGGCGCGGAGGCGCCGGCCGCGGCTTCGGCAAGAACAACGAATACCGTGGCGCATCCCAGGGCAGAAGCGGCGGCAAAGGCTTTGCCGGTAAGAGCAGCTCCGGTAAGGGCGGCTTTAAAGGCAACCAGGGAGCTAAGCCTGGTACTCCCAGTGGCCCCCGCAAGGCAGGCACCGGCAAGGGCCCCAAATTCCGTTCAGGCCAGCCCTTTGCCAAGGAGATGGGCGAGTTCCGCCCCTCTAACCGTGGCTCCAAAAACTTTGGCCCCCACCGTCCGCGCCGACCCAAGAACGCACCTGTAGACCACTACCCCTTCTACGACCACGATGGGGTGCGCCTGCAAAAAATCATGGCCCAAGCTGGCGTGGCCTCCCGCCGCGTCTGTGAAGAAATGATTGAAGAAGGCCGCGTAACGGTCAATGACACCCTCGTGACCGAGCTGGGTGTGCGCGTCAACCCCGATAAGGTCACCATCCAGGTTGATGGTATGACCATCCAAACCAACGACAAGCTGGTCTACATGGTGCTCAACAAGCCCACCGGTGTTGTCTCAGCCATGGACGACCCCGATGGTCGCCCCAACATCTCTAACTTCCTGCGCGCCTCCATGAACGAACGCGTCTTCCACGTGGGCCGCTTGGATGTTGAAACCGAAGGTCTGCTCCTGCTGACCAACGACGGTGAACTAGCCAACCGCCTGACTCACCCCTCCTACGAGGTGCCCAAGACCTACCTGGTGCAGGTGCCTGGCCCCATGGAACCGGGTATCGGCGCAGCCATGAAAAAGGGTCTACGCCTGGAGGACGGCGTCACCCGCGTGGACGAATTCAAGCTGGTGGACTCCACCCCCGGCCACGTCCTCGTTGAGGTCACCATCCACTCAGGTAAGAATCGTATTATCCGCCGCATGTTCGAGCACGTAGGCTACCCCGTTGAGAAACTGGTGCGCGTTGAGATGGGCCCCATCCACATCGGCTCCCAGAAACAGGGCACCGTGCGCAACCTCTCCAAAGTCGAAATCGGTAAGCTGCTGGCCTCGGTAGGGCTCTAATGAGCGGTTCACCCACCGTTTTTGACTCCCACCTGCACGGCCCCGTCCTAGTCATTGGGGCGGGCCTGCTGGGTGCCTCTATCGGGCTGGGGCTCAGCCACCAGGGGTACACCGTCTACATCTCCGACATCTCACCTACCACCGAAGCTGTCGCCCAAGACATTGGCGCTGGCACCTCCCTGCGGGCCCTGACCAGCCAATGGCAGGCCACAGCAGGGCAGGACGCCCCCGCCGGGCTAGAACTTGCCCCCCAGCTGGTAGTGGTGGCAGCGCCTCCGGATGTTACCGCCGACCTGGTGGTGCAGGCACTGACCGACTACCCGGGCGCTTTGGTGATTGACATTGCTTCAGTGAAGTCAGGGATCTTGGATACGGTGCGTGAATCGGGCGCTGATGTGAGCCGCTACCTGGGCACCCACCCTATGGCTGGGCGTGAAAAGTCAGGGCCGGTAGCTGCCCGCGGCGAGCTTTTTTCAGCCCGCCCCTGGGTGCTCTGCGACCATGAGGCTGTGCGCCCGGAACTGGTGAAGCTAGCCCAGCAGGTGGCTACCGAGTTGGGTTCGACCATCACTCACATGGATGTGCAGGAACACGACCGCACTGTGGCCTTGATTTCTCATGTGCCCCAGGTGATGAGTTCCCTGCTGGCCTCCCGCCTGCAGGAAACCCCTCTCTATGCGCTTGGTTTAGCCGGGCAGGGGCTACGCGATACTACCCGTATCGCCGCCTCAGACCCGGGGCTGTGGGTGCAGATCCTCTCAGCTAACGCTGAGCCTGTGGTCCAAACCCTCTACGGGGTGCGTGAGAATCTAGAGCGTCTAATTAGCACCCTAGAAGCTCCTGCTGCCTCTGGGGCCCGGCTCGATATTGCCCAGCTCATGAGCGAAGGTAACTCGGGTGTGGCTCGGATCCCCGGTAAGCATGGTGGTTCGCCCTCTGCTTTTGCCCAGCTCACTGTACTGGTCGATGACACCCCCGGCACCCTGGCCCGCCTCCTAGCTGAAATTGGTGAACTGGGCGTCAACCTGGAGGATTTGCGTCTGGAACATTCACCCGGTGCCCAGGTGGGTATGGCCGAAATTTCGGTCAACCCTAACGAACACGAAAAACTCATCGAAGACCTCACCGGCCGCGGCTGGAAGGTCGTCAAGTAAGGAAGAAAACTATGTCTGACAAGCTCGTGATCGCCATTGACGGCCCTTCTGGCTCTGGCAAGTCCTCGGTTTCTAAGGCAGTAGCGAAGCACTATGGGCTCGAATACCTAGACACCGGGGCCATGTACCGCGCCCTGACCTGGTACTGCCTGGACACCCAGGTTGATACCGCCGACGCCGCGGCCCTGGTTGCTGCAGCCCAGAGCTTCCCCTATGTTCAGGGCACCAGCCCCGATGAAGAGGTCATTGAGGTTGGGGGAGTGGACGTGCGTGATGCTATCCGTGAGCCCCGCATCTCTGAGGCAGTCTCAGCGGTTGCTTCTCATATGCAGGTCCGCCAGATTCTCATTGATCTGCAACGGGGCTTTATCGCCCGGTCTCAGGCTGGCATGGTGGCAGAAGGCCGCGATATCACCACCGTTGTAGCCCCCGATGCTGATGCCCGCGTCCTACTGACCGCCAGTGAAGAAGTACGCCTGGCCCGCCGTGGCCTGCAACTGGGCGGCACTCAGAACTCTGAGCAGCTTGCCGCCCAGGTCTCAGCCCGTGACGCCAAAGATTCTAAGGTCACCAGTTTCACTGAAGCAGCTGAAGGTGTGGCCCTGGTCGATTCATCAGAACTCAACTTTGAAAAAACCATTGCAGCAGTTATTGAAGCTGTCGAAGACCAGCTAGCCCGGTAAAACGCAGGTAGCTTACCTGCGCCCGTCCACTGTGAACTAAACTTATCTACCAATGCACCGGCACCCGCCGGAACTCACCACAGGAGGTATCGCCCATGAGCGACGAACTCACCCCCCACGACGACTACGAGGTCAAATTCCTCGGCGGCGGCGACGATGACGTATCGGACCGTCTGGCAGAAATTGACGACGAAACCGCAGACCAGCGCGCCGAAGCCCTCCTCGCTGGCCTGGAAGACTACGAGCTCGATGAAGAAGACCGCGCTCTTCTAGCCTCGTGGGGCTACGACACCGGCGAGGACGAAGACCGCGAAGCTGACCCCGTGGTTGCTATCGTGGGCCGCCCCAACGTCGGTAAATCCACCATTATTAACCGCATCTTGGGCCGCCGTGAAGCCGTGGTTGAAGATAAGCCCGGTGTGACCCGCGACCGTGTCTCCTACAAGGCTGAATGGGCTGGTAAGGACTTCACCCTGGTTGACACTGGCGGCTGGGAAGCAGACGCTAAGGGTATTGACGCCCAGGTAGCAGCCCAGGCTGAGATCGCTGTAGCCCACGCGGACGTTGTGCTGCTGGTCGTTGATGCCCTCGTGGGTATCTCCGCAACCGACGAAGCCATCGTGCGTATGCTGCGCCGTATCGACAAGCCCATCTTGCTAATTGCCAACAAGATTGACGACACCCACCAGGAACCTGAAGTTCACGCCCTCTGGTCTTTGGGTATGGGCCAGCCCTACCCGGTGTCGGGTCTGCACGGTCGCGGCCTGGCTGACTTACTGGATGCCCTGCTTGAGGTCATGCCTGAGCACTCCCAATACGCTGAACCTGAGGCCCTGGGTGGGCCTCGCCGTATTGCCCTGATTGGTCGCCCCAATGTAGGTAAGTCATCCCTGCTGAATAAGCTTGCTGGTGAAGAGCGTGCTGTGGTCAATGACCTGGCAGGTACCACCCGTGACCCGGTCGATGAGATTGTGGAGCTGGGCGGCCGCCCCTGGCGTTTTGTTGATACCGCAGGTATTCGCCGCCGTCAGCACATGGCCAAGGGCGCAGACTTCTACGCCTCCTTGCGCACCCAGACCGCTATTGAGCGTGCCGAGGTTGCTGTGGTGCTGCTGGATGTTTCTGAGCCCCTCAGTGAGCAGGATGTGCGTATCGTGCAGATGGCCGTGGACGCTGGCCGCGCCATGGTGCTGGCCTTCAACAAGTGGGACACCCTAGATGAAGACCGCCGTGAAATGCTCGAACGCGAAATTGAGCGCGATCTAGCCCATGTGAAGTGGGCGCCGCGCGTGAACATTTCAGCGAAGACTGGCTGGCACAAGGACAAGCTGGTCCCTGCCCTAGAGCACTCTTTGGATTCCTGGGATTCTCGTATTCCTACCGGCCGCCTCAACGCCTTCTTGGGTGAGATTGTGGCTGCTCACCCCCACCCCTTGCGCGGTGGTAAGCAGCCGCGCATTCTCTTTGGCACCCAGGTTTCTTCCCGCCCGCCTAAGTTCGTTCTCTTCACCACCGGCTTCCTTGACCCTGGCTACCGCCGTTTCATTATGCGCCGTCTGCGTGAGACTTTCGACTTTACTGGCACCCCGATTGACATCACCATGCGTGTGCGTGAGCGCCGTAGTCTAGGGGAGCGTCAGAGCGGTAAGGCAGGTAAGGGCGGACGCCGCTAATCCCGGCCCATTTGAAATGTGACCTAAAACGCTCTAAAAAGGGCCAAAAAACCCGGTTTTCGATTTTGCACTCTCTCAAAGAGGTGTGTATAGTTATACGAGTGCTCGAGGGAACAGCAAAGTTCACGAGAGACAATCGGGTTGTGGCGCAGCTTGGTAGCGCACTTGACTGGGGGTCAAGGGGTCGCAGGTTCAAATCCTGTCAACCCGACAGATAAAGCTCCGGTTACTAGGATAAAACCTAGTGGCCGGAGCTTTTTTGTTACCCGATGGGCGGAGTCAGATGGTGAAGCTGCCCTGTGGATAGTGCTTGGCTGGCGTCATCGTCGCGTCACGGCTGCACCGTTTTTGGGGTGGCGCGGACGTTTGCGCCCCGGATTTGCCTGGAAAGTACGGGGTAGGTGGCGGCACAGGGTTATCCACAGGTTTTCTTTGCCTGTACTGGTCAGCCCTGTATTTTCTAGCCTGGTGGCATGACTCACCTTGAAGAACTCAACCAGAAACTACTGACCTGCCAGCAACTTACCGCCCGTTATCCCAACCGCTACCAGCTTGAGGCGGCGATAGCTCGCGGGCGCTACCGGCGGGTAACCCGCGGTTTCTACCTGCACCGCACCGACTGGGATAGTCTCACGCCGGAAGAAATCTACCTAGCCCGGGTACTGGCCCTGGCGGCGTCCTACCCCGGCATTATCTTCTCCCACCAGACAGCTGCCCTGCTTCACGGCCTGCCCCTGGAATCCCTGCCAGAGACCGTTCACGTCTACTGCTACCACCGCACTCGCGCCAAAGACTACACCGTACACCACGGGGAGCTACACCTACCTACCGACACCACAGTGCTGGCTCCCGGCATTCGCATGACCAGCCTGGAAAGAACCCTAGAAGACATCGCAACTCAAAAAGGTGCAGAAAGGCAGTGGCGGGTGAAGCTTTGAATCGGAAATGTGAGAGTTTGTGGGTTCTGCTTCAACAATATTGTTATAGCGATGGGTGAAAGTGGAATGTGTAAGCAAGTCCACGGTGTAAGGGTTAGGGTGTTTCTAACTGAAGTGGTACATGTTCTTGGCGCGAGAAAAGATGCTTGTGACTAGGTGTTTTTCTAAATATTGTACCTCCGCGGTGGTGGTCTGGGTAGACAGGCTCACTTAGGTCATTTTTTACCTTTACAGATGCCCCCTCCTTAAGTTGGTTTTCATGAGTTTTGTGTGTGAATTGGTGGTAATTTAGGAGGTAGAAAAGTGCAAACAGCACATAAAACCAACCGTGGAACACACCTCCGCAGCTAAGGAACCCATTCTCATGTGGCAGCAGGTCTATGACCCACTGAACAACCAGGCGCTCTCAGCCCTCGTGGCGGCAGTGCCGATTTTCGTCTTCCTCCTGGGGCTCACCGTCCTCAAAATGAAGGGCCTACACGCAGCCCTGGTGGCTCTGGCCGCGGCAGTAGCGCTGGCCGTCCTCGTCTTCGGCATGCCTTTTGCCTCATCCCTCTCAGCCATCGGCTACGGCTTCCTCTCTGGCATGTGGCCTATCGGCTGGATCGTACTCATGGCAGTGTGGCTCTACCGCATCACCGTCCGCGCCGGTAACTTCGAAGTGATTCGTGGCTCGGTCTCCGCAATCTCAGCTGACCAGCGCATCCAGGTGCTCCTGATTGCCTTCTGCTTCGGTGGCTTCCTTGAAGGTGCCGCAGGCTTCGGTATCCCGATTGCAATTTGTGCAGCCCTGCTCGTCACCCTGGGCTTCGAACCCGTCAAGGCCTGTCTGCTGGCTCTGGTCTCTAACGTTGCCTCCGGCGCCTACGGGGCAATTGGCATCCCCGTTCTCACCGGCTCCACCGTCTCTGGTGTACCCCAGGCGGAGCTGAACTCCATGATGGTATGGGTACTACAAATCATCACCATCTTCATTCCCGTCCTGCTCGTTATGATGCTCGACGGCCTGCGCGGCCTGAAGGAAACCGGTCTGGTTGCCCTGGGTCTGGGCGCTATTGTTTCTGCCGCCCAGGCTGGCGTTCTGCTGGCTATCGGCCCTGAACTCGTAGATATTCTGCCCTACCTGCTCGGTCTCATCCTGCTGGCAGTTACCATGATGAAGTGGCAGCCCTCCCACATCTACCGTGAACCTGGCGCTCCCTCCCTCGAAGAGCTCGGTAAGGGCCCCAGCGGTTTCACCTTCTCAGGTGTGGTCAAGGCCTGGAGCCCCTTCATCGTTCTGTCCATCATGATTCTGCTCTGGTCAACCCCCCTGATTAAGGGTCTGGTCAAGGCTAAGACCGAAACTGCCGCAGCGGGCCCCCTGAACTGGACCACCATCCCCGTCCAGATGCCCGCCCTGCACGGCCAGATTTCTCAGGTTGCCCCCATCGTTGCTGAGCCCACCGCCATGAAGGCCGTATGGAACTGGAACCTGCTGGGTGCCTCGGGTACTGCTATCCTCTTGGCTGCCCTCATCACCATCGCTATCTCCAACATCAGCTGGAAGGCTGCTTTTGAAGAACTCGGTGGTGCCTGGAAGCAGCTCTGGCAGCCTATTCTGCTAATCTGCCTGGTCATGGCCGTCGCTAACGTCATGAACTTCGGTGGCATGTCCTCTGCCTTGGCCTTGGCTCTGGCAGCTGTCGGCTCCATCTTCCCGCTCTTCTCGCCCATTATCGGCTGGATTGGCGTCTTCGTGACCGGCTCTGTGGTCAACAACAACACCCTCTTTGCCGGCCTTCAGGCCACCACTGCAAGCCAGATTGGCGCTAACTCCGGTCTGCTAGTTGCAGCTAACACCGCCGGTGGCGTGATGGCAAAGGTTGTTTCCCCCCAGTCCATCGCTATCGCAGCAGCATCTGTGAACATGTCTGGTCAGGAATCCAAGATTACTAACGCAGCTATCAAGTACTCGCTTGCTCTGCTGGTTATCCTCTGCGTCTGGGTTTACGTACTCTCGCTGGTCATGCCCGCCTAAAAAGACCAGCTGTCTCTAGCTCAGCTAGACAAGGACGCCCGCCCCGACTCCCTGCTTCGAGCAGGTGAAGATGGGGCGGGCGTCCTTATACTTTCACTACTGTTAGAACTCAATAAATTCAGTAGCGTTCATCTTGAACGATGCAGTTCCGCTACTACACACAAGGTAGGTACCGTCGTTGAGGCAAGAAGCTTTTTCTGTATTGATGGAGTACCCCACCGGCAGAGCAGCTACATCAGTATTGACAACACTTTCTTTACTAGCGTCCTGAAGCAGAGCCCCGTTCTGGTCCAGAGTTATAACGAGGTTTACACCGGCCTACGCCAGAGCCACAGCAATGCAGGATCCGAGCCACGGCTGCAACCTATACCACAGCTCCCGGCAGCGCCAGATCGTTAACCCACTGAGCTACAACAGGAACTCCCCCACACCCACTTTTTTCTAAACTTCTGGGATATCTATATTTTTAAGATATTGAGCATC
>JAXFPK010000153.1:0-8880 GCA_034179845.1 Rothia sp. (in: high G+C Gram-positive bacteria)
GATTCTGCGCGGCACTGGCCAGCTCCTAGCTCTGAAGGGGCGCAGTGCGGCTGATGAAATCACCAAGGCCCAGAAGAAGCTCAATAAGTACGGTGCTCGCCAGACCGAGATTCTTATCGCTGGTGAGTCCCTGCTCGAAGAGCCCACCACTGTGGTGCGTGTGAGCCTCTAAGAGCCTTAGCTCTAGTAAAGCCCGGCTTACCTCCTGTGTGAGGTAGCCGGGCTTTTATATACCTGCTACCTAGCCCTGAGTGTAAGTGGTGGCAGATGAAGCTGCCAGAGTCTGCGTGTCTTGGGTGAAGGTGTGGCGAGCGGTGATGATGGGCAATGGTCATAAGATTGAGTGGGAATGTTTCACATGAAACATAGATTTTTTATTCGTAAAACAACGTATTTACGGTGCTTAATTTTCCCTGTTTCGAGAGGTCGGTGAGAGAAGGTAATCTTAGATAAGCGAGACCACCATACCTACCAAGGGAGTATAGCCGGTGTCTACCATCTCCAATATCCCAGACTTTGGGCTACCGCCTGAACCCCAGAACGTCCCCGCCAAGCCCGACCGCGGCTCACATGTTTCACGTGAAACACGTGAAAAACTGGAGCGCACTGACCTTATCTCCGCCCAGACCAGCCCCATCACCCAACAGGCTCAATCGGCAAAACAACAGTTCGAAAAGCTCACCGGTGAGACACTGAACCGCCCCCAAGAAACTCGCATCTTCACAATCTCCAACCAGAAAGGCGGGGTTGGCAAAACCTCAACCGCCGTGAACATCGCAGCAGCGCTCGCCCTCAAAGGTATGAATGTACTGGTCGTCGATAACGACCCCCAGGGTAATGCCTCAACCGCGCTGGGCATAGAACACGGGGTAGAAGTACCCTCCACCTACGATGTGCTAATAGACGACAAACCCCTGGCAGATATTGTGCAACCCTGCCCCGATATTGAAAACCTCTGGTGCGCCCCGGCCAACATCGACCTGGCAGGAGCCGAAATCGAGCTGGTCTCCATGGTCGCCCGCGAAACCCGCTTAAAAACCGCCTTATCTGATTACGCCGCCGCCCGAGAAGCAGCCGGGCTGCCCCGCCTAGACTATATCTTTATCGACTGCCCGCCCTCCTTGGGCCTGCTCACTATCAACGCCTTCTGCGCAGCCCGCGAGGTGCTCATCCCTATTCAATGCGAATACTACGCACTAGAAGGGCTCAGCCAACTACTCAAAAACATTGGCATGATTCAAAAGCACCTCAACTCTGAACTACACATCAGCACCATCCTGCTCACCATGTATGACGGCCGCACCAACCTCTCATCCCAGGTCGCCGACGAAGTGCGAGAACACTTCCCTGAACAGGTACTTGAAACCGCTATTCCCCGCTCCGTGCGTATCTCTGAAGCTCCCAGCTACCAGCAAACCGTCATGAGCTACGACCCAGCCTCACCTGGTGCTGTAGCCTATCTGAAAGCTGCCGTAGAAATGGCAAAGAAAGCATAAACACCCTATACGGTATGTTTCACCCATAAAATTAAGGATCAACGGCGCCCTCTGTCATCCCAGGTCGCCGTTGGTCTTTGCTGGGGGGCTCACTCCACTAGACTTGGGTGAGGAAAACTTTTGAGCACGGAGGTCAATATGGCAGAGAAGAAACGCGGTCTAGGGCGTGGCCTGGGCGCCCTCATCCCAGAGAGCGCCAAGCCCCCAGTAGAAGAGAAAAAAGCTGAGCCGGTGGCTACCGAACAGCTAGACCTAGGCTTGGGCGCAGACATTCCCACTCCTTCTCAGAAGAGTGTTTCACGTGAAACATCAAAGAAGAAGCGGGCAGATATGGGAGCTGCCCTACGCACCACCACTCCTTCCCGGCGTCCTGTCGATTTCTTCTTTGGTGACGAAACCGCTGGGGCAGGCGAGAACCTTGTGCCGGTGCCCGGCGCAGACTTTGCCACCCTGAACGTCACCGATATTCACCCTAACCGCAAGCAGCCCCGCACAGATTTTGATGAACAGGATATGCAGGAGCTGGTGCACTCCATCAAAGAAATCGGTGTGCTACAGCCGATTGTCGTGCGCCCCAGCCGGGAGAGCGGTGCCGAAAAATACGAGCTCATTATGGGCGAGCGCCGCTGGCGTGCCACCCAACGAGCTGGGCTGACCACCATCCCGGCAATTATCCGTGAAACCCAGGACGAAGACCTACTCCGGGACGCTCTCTTGGAGAATCTGCACCGGTCGCAGCTCAACCCTATTGAAGAAGCGGCCGCCTACCAGCAGCTTCTCGAAGAGTTTGGAACTACCCAGGAACAGCTAGCCCAGCGCATTGGACGTTCTCGCCCCCAAATTTCCAACACTATTCGTCTGCTGAAGCTGCCGGCCCTGGTGCAGCGCCGCGTTGCCGCCGGTACTATTTCTTCCGGGCATGCCCGCGCCCTGCTGGGCTTGAAGAAGGCCGCTGATATTGAGACTCTGGCTCAGAAAGTTGTCAACGAGGGGCTCTCTGTTCGAGCGGTGGAAGAACTCGTAGCAGCAGGCTCTACTTCTGATGCTGAGCGAGCTAAGAAAACCACAAAGGTTCAGGGTCATACTGAGCGGCTGGATTATCTGGCCGATGCTTTGGCTGACAAACTGGATACTAATGTCACCATTAATCTGGGGGCACGTAAGGGTAAGATGACTATTGAGTTCGCCTCGGTGGAAGACCTCAACCGCATCCTGGATCTGATTGACCCTCAGCTCAAGAGAAAATAGGGGAGCCTAATAGGGGTAGGGGTGCTATTTCTACCCCTGAAATGTAGAAGCGGTATCTGCCAGAAGTGCAGGTGCCGCTTCTCTATGTTTCACGTGAAACATGCCATGAGGTACTACTCCGGGGCCTGTTTTTTGGTTTTATGAGGCCTTGGAGATGGTGAAAACCTCTATATGGCCCCCTGTAGGCCTTACAGGGGCTCCCCCTGTATGGAACTAGGAATGTGTTGAGTTAGGCGCTGAGGGCGGCTTCTGGAGCTCCACTTTTTGCGGCATGGGCCAAAATCCTCCTGAATTCCTTGATGTGTATGCGTGCAATCGGAACTCATCTGGTCCTTATCTCATGGGATGCTCTGATTTCTCTAACCTATTGTGAGTGCTGTGCAAGAGGGGCGGGAAGTGGAGCTGAAGGGGTGTGGGGTGAATGTCATATGTTGTAGGATGAGGGTATCCCAAGGAGGTGATAATAATGAATTTTTTCTATGAACTTATTTCCTGGTTTGGCGGTTTCATTATTTACGGGTTGATGTTCCTTGCCTTTGTCGTCATTGTGCGTCGTGTGATTATTAAAGAAAAATCTAAAGCTGGAAAATCTAAAAATAAACCTGTCGCTAGTAAAGGTGATACATGTTCCGTTGATAAATCGACGTTGGGTGATAGTTTAGCCCAGCCTATAGAATTAAATGGTTCTTCTTTTACCCCCGGGCGGTCAGTCAGATCTGAAGCACCTCAGAAAAGTAATCGGGAGAGCTCGTCGATTTATGGCCCCGACAAAGACCCTCTAGAATCTTAAAAGCGCCTCTTCAAGGTTGAATTGGTATAAATTTCGAGTTTTTTACCGTTTCATGCGAAACATCACCCGTTTATAAGTCACCCTTTGATGAATATATATCATGTGTGGAGGTTGAAGATATGTATAAAAAATTATTTTTTTTATGGCTCTCTCTTTGTGGGTATTTGTTGCCTTTATTGAAGTATTTGTTTTTTCTCGTATGTTTACTTCGTGCCCAACAAATCTAGAATTAATCTATGGCGATGCCGGAGTTTCTCTTATTCCGTTGGGATATGCCTGCACTTGGGATTCTTTCCCTAGGGGGCGTTAAAATTTACCCACCTTTATCGACCCTGTTGACACCGCTGGTGCTTTTATTAGGGGGATCTAGTCTTTTGGGCAGCCTACCCAAACAGCTCGAAAAGCTGGTATAGCTCGCTCAACTTTGCTCCGTATCACCCAAGGAAAAACAGAGCCTACTCCCGCGACCTTACGCGAAATAGCCCTAACCCAGGGATCCGACCTCAACTAGAGTTCAATCAAGCACTTGATACTCTCTTTACTCGTGATGACGCAACACGGCTTATGCGTTTTCTCCTATCATGCGCATCTCGCCCCCTAGCTGCTTTCCCTAGAATAAATCTGCTGGGTTTCACGTGAAACATTCTGATTTTATCTTTTGTTCTTCTAGCAACCTTCTGAGGGCGTTAACAAGCCCCTCAGAAGAAGCTGAGGGGCTTGTGAGTGCCTAATGAATAGTGCCGTGTATGGGTGTCGAGAGAAAATATCGGCAGGCTAGAGGCTCCCGGTGGAAGGTAAGGCCTATTTAAGAAATTCTGCAAACTCCTGCTCCAAGGCAGCCTTGGGCTTAGCGCCGACGGTCTGCTTGGCAACCTCACCGTCCTTGAAGACGTAGATGGCGGGGATAGAAGTGATGCCGTACTTCATTGCGGTGGCGGGGTTGTTCTCAACATCGAGCTTGAGTACCTTGACCTTATCGCCGTACTCTTCACTGAGCTGGTCGATGACGGGGCCAACCATGCGGCAAGGGCCGCACCATTCAGCCCAGAAATCGACAATGACGGGCTTATCTGACTTAAGAACCTCGTCGCTAAAAGTAGCGTCAGTAACCTGCTGTGCCATGGTAAATAACCTTTCGTAGATAGGGGTGAGAGAACCTAGAGGGCCTCAAGGTAGTGCTTGGCATCCAGAGCCGCAACGCAGCCTGAACCGGCCGCTGTGATGGCCTGACGATAGGTGGGGTCGATGACGTCGCCTGCGGCAAAAACGCCGGGAATAGAGGTGCGTGAGGACCGGCCCTCTACAGCGATAGTGCCAGCCTCAGTAAGGTCTAGCTGCCCCTGCACCAAGGACGTGCGGGGGTCAGAGCCGATAGCGATAAAGACACCTTCAACGCTCAGTGAAGTTTCCTCCCCGCTCTTAATATTCGATAGGGTCAGGCCAGAGACTTTCTCTTCCCCGTCGATAGTCTTGACGACTGAATCCCAGATAACCTCAATTTTCTCGTGGGCTAAGGCACGCTGGGCCATGATCTCTGAGGCACGGAAGGAATCACGGCGGTGCACCAGGTAGACCTTAGAGGCAAAGGCGGTCAAGAAGAGGGCTTCTTCGAGGGCTGAGTCGCCGCCACCAATAACGGCCAGTTCCTTCTCCTTGAAGAAGAAGCCGTCGCAGGTGGCGCACCAGGAGACGCCGTGGCCAGAGAGGCGAGATTCGCCGTCCACACCCAGCTTGCGGTACTCCGATCCGGTGGAAATAATGACGGTCTGCGCCAGGTGAACTGAGCCGTCAGTCAGAATAACCTTCTTAATGTCGCCCTCAAGCTCAAGGCTGGCGACGTCCTCATAGCGAATATCTGCACCGAAACGCTCAGCCTGGGCGCCGATGTTGGTCATGAGTTCAGGGCCTTGAATGCCGTTGATAAAGCCTGGGAAGTTCTCAACTTCGGTGGTGGTCATCAGATCGCCGCCGGGGGAGATAGATGAGGCAAAGAGTAGGGGGTTGAGGTTGGCGCGGGCAGTGTAGATGGCGGCGGTGTAGCCTGCGGGGCCTGAGCCAACGATGATGACCTTGTGAACGGTCTGCTCGCCGTCTTGGGTAGAAGCGGCGGATGCGGTTTCACTGGTAGCTGCGCCTGCCAGGTTGAGGCTGGTAGCGGCGTTGCCGAAGAGGCCGCCAAGTGCGTTGGTAGTCATTGTTCTCCTTGATGACGGTGGGGTAGTGCGCTATGGAAAGAAACGGCGGGCAGGTGGGCTTTATTCCCAACCCACCCGCCGGCGGTAGATGTGCTGTTATTTGACGGAAATTTCTGCCAGGCGCAGGCCGTAGGTGTAGCCGGGTACGATGGGCTGGCTGAGCTGAGGTGCGCTGGTGAACTGCACAATGATGTACTCGGTCTTGCCCTCCTGGGCGTCCCTATTGAGCTCTACGGTGGTCTCACCAGGGGCAGCAAAAGTGCCAGAACCAACTTCGGTGGCACTTTCAAGAGAGGCCGAGTCATTAGCGTAGATAGTAAAAGCGCCCCCTACACCGGAGATTTGGTTAATGGTGATGCTGTTGACTGTGGTGGCCTCATCGAGCTTGGCTGAGAGGTAGAAGGAGTCGGTGAGCCCACCAAAGTTAGCCGAACCGAAAGCTAGGGACATCCAGGTTGTGGCAGGGTTGCCATCTGTTAGGTGCCCCAGTGTGGCATCACTTTCTGCCATAAGGTTGGCAGATGAGGGCACGGTGCGGGTGAAAGTGCCATCAATCTTGGGGGCAGGCAGGGTGGTCTCGCTGGGCGTGGGGGAGGCGGACGCCTTAGCTGAGGTGCGTGCAGGTGCATTAGCTGTTGTGGTGGCTATGGCTGTGCCGTTAGCGTCCAGAACTTCTTGAGAAGCATCGGAGTCCACCATGCCGCCGAGGGTGGCAAAGACCGCCCCGGCACCGATGACCAGTAGGAGGGCTGCTGCGATACCAACCACCCACATGCCGCCGTTACGTTCGGTAGGCTCACCGCCTTCGTAGTAGCCTTCTTCTTCGGCATCGTATTCTTCGAACTCGTTGGCGGCTTCTTCTGTGGGGGAGGGGGTGCGGGTTGCAGAGATAGCTGCTGCGCCTGCTGTTGCACCTGCCATGGCGCGGGTGCTCTCACTGGCAGGGGTGCCCTTGGCTACTACGTACCTGTTGGGGGCTGTCATAGAGCCGGTGTCACCAAAGATTTCTTCGCCAAACTCTTCGGTAGAGTTGGCCCCGCTTTCGGTCAGTAGAACATTGAGCAGGTGCTCGGGGCGGGAGTGGGAGGTCACCAGGTAGGTGCGCTCGCTGTGGTTGCCTAGGTCGAGTACCTGTACCGCGGAGCGTGAGAGTGCGCTGGAGTTGCGGGCGTTGGTGACTAGTAGGCGGCTTTGGTCGGGTGCGGCGACGATGATAGAGACCTTGCGGCCAAGCACTGTATCGAGGCCGTCGAGCACGGTATTGCCGCTGGCTGTGTCGAGCAGGTGTGCGGTGACTTTATAGCGATCTCCCAGCAGGGTGTTGAGGGGAATCTGCTGTGTCAAGTGGGGCCTCCCGTGGCGAATGGGTGAGTGATTAGTTAGGTTACTGAGTTTACCCTCTGTGGCGGGCGATGTGGCGGCGTATTCCGATTTTGGCCAGTATTGGGTTCATGAGGGTGTCAAGCTCACGCACATTTAACATCATGAGCATGGCGTAGTAGGCGATTGCCATGACCACACCGCCGACGGCTACGGTGATGAAGGCGCTGCTACGTGAGGCCCAGGCGAAGCCGTCGAAGGTGTAGCCACCTAGTAGGTAGAGAGCGGCGGCACCGGCTAGCCCTGCACTCATGGAGGCAAAAGATACACGGGCGTGGGTAGAAACAAGTTCGCGTACCCCGTAGTCGCCTAGGCGGCGGGTGAGGACGCGGTGGCTCAGGTAGACCGCTAGCACGTTCTGGAGGGCATAGGTGAGGGCTAGACCGTAGATGATGTACTGGGGTGCTAAACGTGAGGCGATGAAGCCCATGATGAGGATGAGCACCGCTGAGATGAGCTGAATGTAGAAGGGGGTTTTGGCGTCCTCTTGGGAGTAGAAGACGCGGCCCATCATGAAGGCGATGGTGAGGAAGGGGCCGCCGAGGGCGATGAGGGTGATAGTTTGGCCGATGACGGCACCTGCTTGTTGGGAGCCACCACCGAAAATCATGCCGATGGGCCCGGCGAAGACAATCAGGGCTACAGTGCAGAAGATGGTGGCGATGGAGGCGGTGCGCAGGCCAGATGAGAGCGTGGCGGCTACTGAGGCCTGGTCATTCCCCTGGGAGGCAGCTGACATACGGTTGAAAAGTACCGTTGCAATGGATAAGCCAATGACGCCGTGGGGTAGGGAGTAGAGCATGGAGGAATAGTTCAGGGCCTGCACACCGGGAATCTGTTGCCCTAGAGCTAGGAAATCTTCGCGGGAGCCCACCACGTCGGCAGCTATTTTAGTCAGGTAGAGGAAGGCCAAATTGGAGATGATGCCGGTAGCTAGGGTCCACCCTGCCAGGTTAGCTGCGGTGCTCAGGCCGATGCCGCGCCAGCCGAAGAGGGGCTTGAGCTTGAGGCCCACTTTTCGCAAGGGGATAAAGAGAATGAGGGCTTGCAGGGCCACACCCAGGGTTGCTGAACCGGCGAGCACCAGGGTCTGGGTGGAGGTCCAGCTCTCTAGATTGTGGAAGGGCGGGTTGGTGGTGACGTCCTGCGGGCCAAAGTAAAAGATGAAGCCTATGAGGGCGGCAATGGCTACGATGTTGTTGAGCACAGGTGCCCACATGTACCAGCCGAAGGCACCCCTGGCGTTGAGCACCTGCCCCAGTATCGTGTAGAGGCCGTAGAAGAAAATCTGGGGTAGGCACCAGAGGGCAAAAATCCAGCCGAAGTGCTGCTGCTCTGGCGTCCATTTGCTACCCATGATGGCAATAATGGGCCAAGAGAAGAGCAAAACCAGGGCGGTAATTGCGGCGATGCCGCTGACTGCTAGTGTCACTAGGCGCGAGACGTAGTCGGAGCCGCCGTCATCGTGCTTGGCTGCCTTAATGATTTGCGGTACCAGCACGGCATTAAAAATACCGCCAGCTACTAGCACGTAAATCAGGTTGGGGAGGGTGTTGGCGGTTTCAAAAATGTCGCCCACGGTGGCAGTAGCACCGAGAGCAACAGTAATGAGGAAGGTTTTAACGAAGCCGAGAACCCTCGAAACGAGCGTACCAGCGGCCATAATTGCGCTGGATAAAGCACCGGAACGTGCCACGGGAATCCTTATCTACTCAGTCAGCTAGGAGAGCTGGTGAATGATGTACTCACGGGCAATCTCAGCGATGCGCCG
>JAXFPK010000067.1:0-52067 GCA_034179845.1 Rothia sp. (in: high G+C Gram-positive bacteria)
TCAGCTCCCAAACTGTGAAACAATAGCCAGCTGATAATACCTAGACCCCAATACAGTAGAATCGTGGGAAGCCCAATATTGTTTTGAATTCTTTCTAACATACTGTTCAACCTATCTGGCTAGATAAATATTTCGGCTTTAGTCGAAGCAGGCGACAGATGCTCCAGTTAGTCCGCCGCCGATTCCTCCGACGACAGCTCCTACTGCGCCCCCGCCCACAGTACCGATGATAGGGAGAGTGACGGTTCCGACTGCGGCTCCTGCAAGACCCAAGGTGCCTGCGCCAGTTACAGCTCCGCCACCGATACCTGTCAGGCACTTGCCCACGCTACGCATCTTACAGCTAGTGCGATAGAAGCAAAACCAGTGATAGCTTTCTTGGTGGTCATCGTATTTTCCTTTCGTTCCGCAGCGCCTTTGCCGCGGTGATTGGCGATGTCTCTATCTCACCAGTATTCATAAAGAAAGTCAACTTAATAAATGGTGGTTTAGTTAACAATAAGTAATATCTTATGCATACTTACTAGTCAGGTGCCTGTTGTTTTTCTCTTGTACTGGGTTTAGGTCACACCTTCCGCCCAACCCCAACCGAAGGAATAATAAAAACCACACCCACCCAATACCCCCACCGACTTCAAAGAACGAGCCATCAGACTCATCAACACCAAACTCCAAGACAACGACGCACCCTCAATGACACGAACCGTCAAGACACAACCACCAAACTAAGCACCCCCCTCAGCACTCTCACCCGCTGGTGCAACCACGCTGCCCTAGACACCGGCAAAGAAATCACCGCCGGCACCGAAGCCAACGCTGAAATGCGACGACTCAAAGGAGAAAACGCCGAACTGCGCCGTGCCAATACAGGGCAAAGAAACGTGTGCCTTTAGCTCGGGTGCTGAAAGACCAGCTGTTGATTCCCGATCTTCAGCAGATTCATGCTGAGAATTACGGGGTCTATGGTGTGCGTAAAATGTGGCAGGCTATGCGGCGGTCTGGCTGGGGTATCGGACGGGGTTAGATCTACCGGCTGATGAAAGCTGCTGAGAGTTTTGCGGCAGGCTTTGTTTGAGGCAAAGAAATCGGGGTCTGATTTGACTCGGGTTGTGCATCATTCTGATTGTGGGTCGCAGTATGTTTCTGCTGATTACACGCGTGAGTTGAAAGCGCTCGGTGTGCAGTTGTTGGTTGGGTCTTGTGGAGGTTCGTATGATAATGCGCTGGCTGAGCCGGTCAATGGGGTGTATAAGGCTGAAATGGTGGAAAGCCTGGTTTTTTGGTTCTGTGGTTTGGTTGGAGGCTGAGACGGCTTCTTGGGTGTGGTGGTTGTATGAGGGGTTTGGTGATTGGATGCTGTGGGAGGTGGAGGAAAGTGCTTTGATGTTTGTTTGGTTTGTATGATTTTGTGTGGGTGGTTGGTGTGGCCTAAACCCAGTACATATCACCCCTTAAAAACTTTGAGGCTTATTCATAAGGGGTAAATCCACCAGCTAGGAGCGTGTCAGATTGTTTGTGTACATGGCTAATCTGATGTGAAAAGATTGACCGCGTCTATGAACAATATGAACAAGTAAACCCCTGAGTCTGAGCCGATGGCTCGCGAGTTGCGTCGCGAGTTGTTCAGTGACCGTCTCGGCTACGGGAAACATGATCCGGCGGGCCGGGGATTGAGGAATTCTAGAGCTATTTGCGCAGTAGCCTGAGTGGCCATGTGGTTAGGGTAGCCTGCTAAAAAGACCTACAATGACCCCCAGCTGAAATAATCAGGCTCCCAAGCTCCACCTACCTTGACGGAGGCGTTAAAATCAAAGAGTGAGCACAATAGAAAACACCCAGAACCCCGCTGCCCCCGCTGACTTCACCCTGCGCACCATTGACCTGCGCGGTAGTCACCATTCCTATGCTGAGCTGCGCCGCATCGTCCCGCGTCAGACCACCGAATTTGTGGGGAAGGCGCTCACCACTGTGCAAGACATCCTTGAAAAGGTGCAAACCCGCGGGGCTGATTACCTGCGTGAGCTCTCCGCCCAGTTTGATGGCGTTGAGCAAGGCGCCCTGCGCGTGCCCCAAAGCGCTATTGACCAGGCTGTGGCCAACCTTGACCCTGGTGTGCGTAAGGGCCTAGAAATCGCTATTGAACGTACCCGTGCTTTTGCTGCCGTCCAGCGTCCGGCTGACCAGACCCTTGAGGTAGCACCTGGGGCCGTCCTCACTAACCGTTGGACCCCCGTCCGCCGCGCCGGTGTTTATGTGCCCGGTGGCCTGGCCGTCTACCCCTCATCGGTCATTATGAACACTGTGCCTGCCCAAGCAGCAGGGGTCGGCTCCATTGTGCTGTGCACCCCGCCCCAAAAAGAATTTGGTGGCCTGCCCCACCCCACTATTCTGGGTGCCGCGGGCCTGCTCGGTATCACCGAAATCTGGGCAATCGGCGGCGCCGGTGCCCTAGGGGCTATGGCCTACGGGCTTGAAGATGCCGATGAAACACTGGAACCAGTAGATACCATCACCGGCCCCGGTAACATCTTCGTAGCCATGGCCAAGCGCGCCCTGCAAGGCATGGTAGGTGTGGACGGTGAAGCCGGAACCACCGAAATCGCCATCATCGCAGATGACACCGCCAACCCTGAGTATGTAGCAACCGACCTGATTTCTCAGGCAGAGCACGACCCTAACGCAGGGTCCGTACTCATCACCCACAGCCCCGCCCTAGCTGCCGCCGTCCAAGAAGCCGTTAGCCGCCGGGGAGCTGCAACCAAGCACCGCGAGCGCGTTGCCACAGCCCTAACAGGCCCCCAGTCCGGTGTGGTGCTGACCGATAACCTGGAAGCCTCTATCGCTGTGGCAGATGCTTATGCCGCCGAGCACCTGGAAATTCACACGGAAAAGGCCGAAGAAGTCGCCGGGAAGGTGCGTAATGCTGGGGCTATCTTCATCGGTTCCTATTCGCCGGTGCCCCTGGGAGACTATGCGGCAGGTTCTAACCACGTTCTGCCGACCGGCGGTTCAGCAGCCTATGCTTCTGGGCTGAACACCACTGTTTTCATGAAAGCTGTCCAGCTCATTAACTACAGCCAGGAGGCACTGGCTGACATTGGCGATGCTATTGTTGCGGTTGCCCACGACGAGGACCTACCCGCTCATGGTGAAGCTATCACCGTGCGTACTGGTCAGGCTCAGTAAAGGTACCTACCGGAGGAACCACATGAATTGCCCCTTCTGCCGTAATGCCACCTCAAAGGTGGTTGATTCGCGTACCACTGATGATAATTCAGCGATTCGCCGCCGCCGTCAGTGCAGTAACTGCGGTAAGCGGTTCACCACCGTTGAGACTACCGCCGTGTCGGTTATTAAGCGAAGTGGTGTGACGGAGCCTTTTGATCGGTCCAAGATTGTCTCTGGTGTGCGCAAGGCCTGCCAGGGGCGGCCTGTAGGTGAGGACGACCTGGCCAAGCTGGCCCAGGAAGTGGAAGAATCGATCCGGGCTAAGGGTATCGCTGAGATTGATGCCCACGAGGTGGGGCTCTCAATCTTAGAGCCGCTCTCTAAGCTGGATACGGTAGCTTACCTGCGTTTTGCTAGTGTCTACCAGGCTTTTGAGTCATTGGATGATTTTGAGCGGGCTATTGCGGCCTTGCGCGCAGAGGGCGCGGACGAGGGGGAGCAGCCCACCTTGCTCTAGCAGCTAGATATGCCAGGACGCCGCCTGCTCACTTTGCTACCTGCTGGTAGGAGAGGGGGCAGCGGCGTCCTTTATTTGTTGGGGCTGGGGGTATCTAGTTCTGGGCGGTGGCGCGGCGTTCGTGTTCGCTGGGGTGGCCTGCTGCCCATAGGGCTGCGCCTACGATGCCGGCGTTGTTTCGTAGCTGGGCTATGGCCAGGGGGGTGTTAATCTCAGTTTCAAGGTGAGGTAGGAATTTTTCTGGGTGTTTCGAGATGCCGCCGCCAATGATGAACAGGTCGGGGGAGAAGAGGGATTCTACGTGGGAGAAGTATCGGCGCAGTCGCTTGCCGTATTTTTTCCAGGAGAGTTCTTGGTGTTCACGTACTCGGGCTGAGGCGCGGGTTTCTGCGTCGTGGCCATCAAGTTCAAGGTGGCCCAGTTCGGTGTTGGGAATGAGCTGGCCGTTCATGATGAGGGCAGAGCCGATACCGGTACCGAGGGTGACCATGATGATGAGCCCTTCCTTGCCTTGGCCTTGCCCGTAGGTGGCTTCGGCTAGGCCGGCGGCGTCGGCGTCGTTGAGGGCGTAAACGGTGCGGCCGCCCAGGGCCTGGCTCATGGTGCCCTCAAGGTCAGCACCAATCCAGGATTCGTGCACGTTGGCGGCAGAGAGTGTTACCCCGTTTTTTACGATGGCTGGAAAATCAATGCCTACCGCCGCATCGGGGAGGGGTGCCAGTTCTCGGCCTTGTAGCTCAGCGACGATTTCTTGTGCCACGGTGGCGCAGGCTTGGGGGGTGGCTGGCTGGGGGGTGGGGATGCGGAAGCGGTCGCCTACTAGCTGGCCGGTGCGGATATCGACGATACCGCCTTTCATTCCGGTGCCTCCGATGTCGATGCCGATGACCAGGTCCGCTGGGGTGGGTGCTGGGATGCCGGGGGTGGTTGTGTCCGTCATGGGCTTTCCTTGAGGGTCGTGGCGGTTAGGGCAGGGTGAGAATATCAACGCCGTCGGCGGTGACAACCATGGTGTGTTCAAATTGGGCGCTGCGTTTGCGGTCGCGGGTGACGACCGTCCAGTCGTCGTCCCACATGTCCCATTCGATGGTGCCGAGGGTGAGCATGGGTTCGATGGTGAAGATCATGCCTTCTTCGATGACGGTGTTGTAGGCTGGGGCGGCGTCGTAGTGGGGGATGATGAGGCCGGAGTGGAATTCGCGTCCTACCCCGTGGCCGGTGAAGTCTCGTACTACCCCGTAGCCGAAGCGGGCTGCGTATTTTTCGATGACGCGGCCGATGATGTTGATTTCACGGCCGGGGCGTACTGCTTTCATGGCGCGGTTGAGGGCTTCTTCGGTGCGCTCAACTAGTAGGCGGGATTCTTCGTCTACATTGCCGATGAGGAGGGTGCGGTTGGTGTCACCGTGCATGTTGTTTAGGTAGGCGGTTACATCTAGGTTGAGGATGTCGCCGTCTTCTAGCACGGTGGAGTCGGGGATGCCGTGGCAGATGACTTCGTTGAGTGAGGTGCATACGCTTTTGGAGTAGCCGCGGTAGTCGACGGTGGAGGGGTAGGCTCCGTGGTCGCAGATGTATTCGTGGACGAGTACGTCGATGTCGTTGGTGGTGGTGCCGGGGGTCGCAATTTTTTCGGCTTCGACGATGGCTCCGGCTGCGATTTTTCCGGCGGCTCGTACTTTTTCTATTTCTTCGGGGGTGTAGAAGTCTGAGCCTTGCCCTTCGTTGGCTTCGGGTTTACCGACGTATTCGGGGCGGACGATGTGGGCTGGTACCGGGCGCATGGGGGCAACGGTGCCGGGGGTGAGGTTTCCGATGGGGGCTTTGCCTGGTTCGGTGGGGAGGTTGTGGCTTACTGATGATGTCGACATGTCTTCTAGCTTAACCGCTGAGTGCTCATCGGTTGGGCTTAGGGCAGTGTCAAAAGCTGTATCTTTCACCTAAGAAGGCGTAAAGTGGTGCATGTAACATCCCTGATGGTGAGAAAGAAGATGCCATGTCACTCAATGATTACACCCCTGGCCCCCATGACCGCCAGTACTGGTACAACTTGAGCACCGGTCAGGTGGAGGAGGGGCAGCAGTCTAAAATTACTGAGCTGTGGGGCCCCTTTGCTACCCGCCAAGAGGCCGAGCGGGCTATGGAGAAAGCTAAAGAGCGCAACGAGCAGTGGGACCAAGAAAACCAGAAGTGGTAGGTGAGCTTCTCGTCTTATCTGCTGGTGCGCTCTCTTAACTTTTATCTTTTGAGGTCTTATCGAAGTTTCTGTTGGGTCAGCCAGTGGAAGAGCCCTACGCACAGGCCACCGCCCACGATGTTCCCCAGGGTAACTGGGATGAGGTTGGAGAGAATGACTGCGCCCCAGGTGAGGGTGGGTTCTGTTCCGATAATCACCCCGTAGGGCAGCAGGAACATGTTGGCGATGGAGTGTTCGAACCCTAGGGCTACGAAGGCTGTGATAGGGCCTATGACAGCGATGATTTTATCTACGGTGCTACGGCCCGCGAAGGTCATGAAGACTGCTGTGCAGACCAGGAAGTTAGCACCAATGCCGAGGGCAAAGGCCTGGCCCCAGGGGTAGCTTACTTTGGTTGTGGCTGCTGTGGTTACGAGCTGCCCCCAGGCCCCGCTACTTCTCTCCTGTAAGCCTCCCCAGTAGCATAGGGCAACCACGAGTGCTGCCCCCACCAGGTTCCCCGTATAAGACAGAGCCCAATGTTTGAGAAGCTGCACCCATGAGATTACCCCGGAGGCGCGGGCTGCAAGCGTCATGGTGGTTGAGGTGAAGAGTTCAGCCCCGGTCATGACCACCATCATCAGACCCACAGAGAAGGTCATTGCGCACAAGAGTTTCAAAACACCGCTGGGCATGTTTTCTCCCCCGAGCTGGGTGTTGATATAAAGGGCGAAGCCAAAGGCGATGAGCCCACCTCCTGGTAAGGCCAGTAGGAAGGTCTTGAGGGGAGAGGCATCTGCTGTTTTAGCTTTGATCTCTAAGGCGGTGATGGTTTTTTCAATCATCTCTGCCGGGGTAGGGGTAGCTGATGACGCGTGTGGTGCTGTTTCTGCCGTAGACATGCTTTAACTCTAGTGGCCTCAGGGCACACCGCCAACTGAGTGCACTCTTGGGGGTTATCTCAGCCGGTGAAAGAAATCTTTAAAAATCGTTACTCTTATATGCTCTGAGAGCGTGCCAACTGGGCACTTGTGGGGGTTACGTTCTAGAGTTGATGCTAAGGATTCGTTTGCTCGCCCACCGGGGCGCGGGCACCACCTTTAGACATGAACGGATAGGTTACATGGATCGTCAGCAAGAATTCGTTTTGCGCACCATTGAAGAGCGCAACGTGCGTTTCGTCCGCCTCTGGTTTACCGACGTGGTGGGGCAACTTAAATCAGTTGCTATCGCACCGGCTGAGGTAGAAAGCGCCTTTGACGAAGGTATTGGTTTTGACGGTTCTTCTATTGAAGGCCTTTCCCGTGTCTATGAGTCAGACATGCTGCTGCAACCTGACCCCTCCACCTTCCAGGTTCTGCCCTGGCGTGGGGAGGACGAATCTACTTCCCGCATGTTCTGCGATATCTTGACCCCCGACGGGGAGCCTAGCACCTCTGATACTCGTGGTGTGCTCAAAAAAGTGCTGTCTAAAGCAGCGGGCATGGGGTTCACCTGCTACACTTCACCAGAAATTGAGTTCTACCTGCTCAAATCGAAGGAACTTGGGCCCAATGGTTTCCCCGAACCGGTCGACTTCGAAAGCTACTTTGACCATACCCCCGGCGGGGCAGTCCAAGACTTCCGCCGCAAAGCAGTAACCAACCTAGAAGAAATCGGCATCTCTGTAGAGTTCTCCCACCACGAAACTGGTCCCGGCCAAAACGAAATCGATCTTCGTCACGCAGACGCCCTCCAGACTGCCGACAACATCATGAGCTTCCGCACCGTCATTAAGGAAGTCGCTCTTTCCCAGGGCATCTACGCAACCTTCATGCCTAAGCCCTTCACTGAACACGCAGGCTCTGGCATGCACACCCACTTCTCCCTCTTTGAAGGTGACACTAACGCCTTCTTCGAAGCGGGAGCAGAATACCAGCTCTCACGCACCGCCAAACACTTTATCGCCGGTGTGCTACGCCATGCCCCTGAGTTCACCTCTGTCACCAGCCAGTTCGTCAACTCCTACAAGCGCCTCTGGGGCGGCGGCGAAGCACCCTCCTTCGTCTCCTGGGGCCACAATAACCGCTCAGCCCTGGTCCGCGTTCCTCTCTATAAGCCCAATAAGATGCAGTCAGCCCGCATGGAATACCGCGGTATCGACTCAGCCTCCAACCCCTACCTGGCCTATGCCGTGATTCTGGCTGCTGGCCTCAAGGGCGTGGAGAACGAATACGAGCTACCTAGCGCCGCAGTCACCGAGGATATCGCTGCAATGACCAGCGCCGAACGCCGGGCCATGGGCTACCACGCCCTGCCCTCATCTCTCTACGATGCAATCCACCGCACCGAAGAATCAGAGTTCATGGCTGAAACCCTTGGCGAACAGGTCTTTGAACAGTTCCTGCGCAACAAGCGCCAGGACTGGGAGGCCTTCCGCGCAGAAGTAACCCCCTATGAACTGAAAAATAGCCTCGGAATTCTCTAGCACCCGCAAGCAGGCGCAACACCCCAACAGGTGTTGCGCCTGCTGCGATATTACCCCAAGGAGTCAGCGGTGACCCACACCCAGCAGAACGAAACCCCCCAAGAGGCAGCCTACCGGGCTGAAGAAGAACGCAAGGCCCACCTCCGCCTGGTCAGCGAAATGGTGTCCCTAGGTTTCTATGACGCTGCCAAAAGCGTCCGCTGGCTCAGATCCCCAGAACTCCAGGGCCTAGACCGGGCCAAACTCTTTGAGGGCCTACGCCTTGCCCCTTCACCTGATATCGCCCTTCCTGCCCTGGTACGGCTCATTGAGCGCGCCCCCCAGGTGGCAGAGCTAGCGCAAAAAGGCGCTCAAGCTGAAGCCCTCTACCGTCTCTTAGGGGGATCTGAGGCGCTAGGGGAGTTCCTAATCCGCCACCCCGAACACGCCTCCTTACTGGCCCTAGACCCCACCTCCTTTTCTGGGCAGGACCACCCGGCCTCCTTAATGCCAGAGACAGATGAAGAATATCTATCCCCAATCGCGCCGCTAGATACTCTCTACCGCCGTGAACTACTCACAGCCGTCGGCGCAGACCCCAATGCGACTGACCCGCAAGCCCAGCTCACCGGTAAAGAAGCCTACACTGCCCTGCGCGTAGCCTACCGCCGTCACCTCACAGAACTAGCCATCTACGACCTCACCAGCTTCGCCCCGGCCCAGTTCATGCCAACGGTCGGGCGGCTCCTAGCTGATCTGGCTGCTGCCGCCATTGAAGGTGCCCTCGCTATCGCCCGAGCCGACGTCAGCAAAAACTACGACCCCCAGACAGTAGCTGCCGTGCAACTGGCAGTCATCGGCATGGGCAAGTGCGGGGCACGCGAACTCAACTACATCTCTGATGTCGACGTCGTCTACGCGGTAGCCCACACACCTCTCACCGACCTACCGGAGGGCTTCACCCCCCTAGATGAGAACACCCTGACCCAGATTGGTACCGAACTGGTCATGGCCCTCTCCAAGGCCATTATGGCCCCAGCCCCAGAACCTGCCCTCTGGGAAGTAGACGCTAACCTCCGCCCAGAAGGTAAGGACGGAGCCCTGGTTCGCACCGTGGAATCCTACACCACCTACTACAAACGCTGGGCCGAAAACTGGGAATTTCAGGCCCTGCTCAAAGCCCGCCCTATCGCTGGCACCCCCGAGCTAGGCGTCCGCTGGGCCAGGGCCATGCGCCCCTTCATCTGGGAATCTGCAACCCGCGACTCCTTTGTAGAATCAGTCCAAGCCATGCGCCGGCGCGTTACCGATAACATCCCCGCAGCAGAAGTAGACCGCCAAATTAAGCTAGGCCCAGGCGGGCTACGAGACGTCGAATTTACCGTGCAGCTACTGCAGCTCGTGCACGGACGCACCGACGAGAGCATCCGCACCCAAACCACCACCGACTCCATCGCCGCCCTCGCTAAAGCCAGCTATATCGGCCGTAAAGACGCCCACGATTTTGCCGAGAACTATGCCACCTTACGGGTCATGGAGCACCGTATTCAACTCCTGTATATGCGCCGCACCCACCTGATGCCCGCTAAAGAAAAAGACCGCCGCGCTCTTGCCCGGGCCATGAATTCGCCCCTAGCCCCCACCCACCTGACCGAAGCTGAGATGCTCAAACAGTGGGCTGGTATCAAACGGGTAGTCAAGTCTCTGCACGAGCGGCTTTTCTTCCGTCCTCTTCTGGCCGCTGTCGCCCACCTTTCTAAGGCCGAAGTTGCCCTCTCGCCCCAGGCGGCTCAAGATCGTCTGGCTGCCCTGGGCTATAAGGACCCCAAACGCGCTATGGGCCACATTGAAGCCCTCACTAAGGGGCTGCGCCGCTCAGCAGAGATCCAACGCACCCTTATGCCTGTGCTTCTGGGTTGGTTCGCCAAAGGTGTTAATCCGGACGCCGGCCTCCTCGGTTTCCGCCGTATCAGCGAGTCCCTCGGCGGCACCCCCTGGTACCTGCGCATGCTCCGCGACTCACCGGCAGCAGCAGAACGACTCTGCTCCCTGCTGTCCTCCTCCCGCTTCATCACAGACCTATTGGAGGACACCCCAGAACCTATCGCCTGGCTAGACCGGGCTGAAGATCTCAAACCGCGCAGCACCGACGTCATCATAGGAGAGTTACGTTCCCAGCTCACCCGCCATACCGATTCTGCCGAAGCCATTCGGGCAGTACGCATGGTGCGCCGCCGCGAAATACTGCGCCTGGCCATGGGGGAGGCCCTCGGCCTGAACACCAACGCAGAAGTTGCCCACGGCCTATCAGATATCGACCGGGGAGCCATCCAATCAGCCCTGGCTATTGCCGAGCGAGAAACCTACACAGATGGCCGCACCCCGCTCACTGACCTTGCGGTAATCGCTATGGGCCGTCAGGGCGGGGCCGAAATCGGCTACGGCTCAGACTCCGACCTCATCTACGTGCACATACCGCGCGAGGGGGCCGATGGTAAAGCAGCCCAAGCAGAAGCAACGGACCTCATCAACCGCATGGTCAGCCTACTCAAACAACCCACCACACCACCGATTCGGGCTGAGAAGGTTCTCGAGATTGATGCTGACTTGCGCCCTGAAGGTAAGTCTGGGGCTATGGTGCGCTCGCTGGAGTCTTTCCGCGAATACTATGAGCGTTGGGCAGATACCTGGGAGTTTCAGGCTCTACTGCGTGCTCGCCCTTTTGCTGGTTCTGAATATGTGGGCGCGGCTTTTATTGAGCTCATCGACCCCTACCGGTACCCGGTTTCTTTCTCTGCTGAGAAGGTCACCGAGATCCGCCGTATGAAGGCCCGTGTGGAGACCGAACGTATGCCCCGCGGGTCTGATAAGACCCGCCAGCTCAAGCTGGGCCGGGGCGGGTTGACGGACGTCGAATGGCTGGTTCAGCTCTTGCAGCTACAACATGCGCACCGAGTACCAGGGATGCAGACAACCTCTACTCTCAAGGCTTTAGAGGCAGCTGTAGAGGCCGGACTTATTGATGAGCAAGATGCCAGCTTGCTTTCAAGGGCTTGGAAACTTGCCTCAAAGATACGCGGGCTGAACGTGTTGCGTACCGGTAGAGCATCAGATACATTGACGACCACCCGCTCAGATCTTGAAGCGATTGCCCGCTGGTGTGGTTACGCGCCCGGTTCTGCCTGGAAACTAGAGGACGATTACCTGCGTATTACACGTCAGGCCCGCGCAGTCTATGAAAAGCTCTTCTACCCGCAGGCCTCGTAGAAGGCTCAGATAAGACGACTTGTGCTGGGCGTGTTCTGGCGTGCAGACCCCTACTTAGGGGGGGCGGGCATCAACCTTCCAGCGCATGCAAAAGGCGGGGGCCGGTTACCTTGAAAAGGTGACCGGCCCCCGCCAGAGGAATATCTAGGAGCTACAGGTCTTAGACGCCGTAGTACATCTCGTATTCGAGGGGGTGGGGTACAAGCAGCAGGGGAGCGAGCTCATTGGTGCGCTTGTAGTCAATCCATGCTGAGATGAGGTCTTCAGTGAAGACGTCGCCTGCTAGCAGGAAGTCGTGGTCCTTCTCCAGAGCGTCCAGGGCTTCTTCAAGGTTGATGGGGGCCTTCTTGATGTCTGCTGCTTCTTCAGCAGGCAGTTCGTAGAGGTCTTTGTCGATGGGTGCAGGCGGTTCGATGCGGTTGCGGATACCGTCCAGACCTGCCATGAGCTGGGCTGCGAAGGACAGGTAGGGGTTGGAGGAGGGGTCCGGGGCACGGAACTCGAGGCGCTTGGCCTTGGGGTTGGTGCCGGTGATGGGGATACGGATACCTGCCGAACGGTTACCCTGTGAGTAGACCATGTTGATAGGTGCTTCGTAGCCGGGAACCAGGCGCTTGTAGGAGTTGACGGTGGGGTTGGTGAAAGCTAGAACTGATGAGGAGTGCTCAATCAGACCACCAATGTACCAGCGGGCAATATCTGAGAGGCCTGCGTAGCCGCGCTCGTCGTAGAAGAGGGGCTCGCCGTCCTGCCATAGTGACTGGTGGCAGTGCATGCCTGAACCGTTGTCGCCAAAGACAGGCTTGGGCATGAAGGTGACGGTCTTGCCCCACTGGTCGGCGGTGTTCTTGATGACGTACTTGAACTTGAGCAGGTCATCTGCTGCCTGGGTGAGGGTAGAGAACTTGTAGTTAATCTCAGCCTGGCCGGGTGCACCAACTTCGTGGTGGGAACGCTCAACTTCGAGGCCTACTTCGTCAAGGCTGACGCACATGGCGTCGCGCAAATCTGCCTGCTTATCGACGGGGGAGACGGGGAAGTAGCCGCCCTTGGTCTGGGTCTTGTTGCCCAGGTTGCCGCCTTCTTCCTTGCGGCCAGAGTTCCAGGGAGCTTCATCTGAATCAATCTTGAAGGAGACTGACTGGGGAGTGACTTCGTGCTGGACGTTTTCGAAGACGAAGAATTCTGCTTCTGATGCGAAGAAAGCGGTGTCTGCGATACCGGTTGACTTCAGGTACTCTTCGGCGCGTTCTGCAACACCACGGGGGTCACGGTGGTATGACTCACCGGTGCGGGGGTTAACAATGGAGCCGGTAACGACCAGGGTCTTTTCAAGACGGAAGGGGTCAACGTAGCAGCTAGTGACATCGGGGATCAGCTGCATGTCAGACTCTGCGATGCCCTGGAAACCACGGATTGAGGAGCCATCGAACATCTGGCCTACGGTGAAGAAATCTTCGTCGATAGCCTTAGCGGGCAGGTTGAAGTGCTGCTGAACGCCGGGCAGGTCGCAGAAGCGGATGTCAACGAACTTGATGTCTTCGTTCTTGATGAAGTCGAGGACTTCCTGTGCAGTAGTGAACATGGTCGTTTGTTCTCCTTGAGTTGTTATCGACCCATGGGTGCCCGTTTGCAGGGGCTCCCTCGTTGTTGTTTCTAGCCTAAGGCGTATTTTTTGCCCTAAAGTGTCGCTTTTGTTTCGCGCATGTAACTTGCCTTGTGCCTGGGTTGCGTGGGCGTTACCTGGTTTAAGGGGGCTACGGTCCCTTATATCTAGTGTAGGGGTTCTAAGCTCAAGTTTCTCAGAGTACGGGATGCTTGCCCCAGCTTTTCCCCAGTGAAAGGAGCTAAGAGCCGGTAAGGTTAGTGGGGTGCTGACAAGAAAAGAATTAGGCTCATGGATTGAAGGTGCCCCCACTGATCAGGAGTACCCCGGCCAGAATATGGGCAGACCGCGGTCAGGACGGGGAGCCGTGGCTCGCCCGGGGCGCCGTCTGCTAGCTTTCTGGGTGGATTGGTTACTGGTTGAAGGCATCTTTTTTGTGCTGGGGCAGACTATCTTCCCCACCGTCAATACGGCCATCCCCGATATCGTACAGCTAGTCTTTTTCTGGCTCTATATGGTGGCAGCTGTAGGTTTCATGGGGCATACCATGGGGCATTTTGCCCTGGGCATGCAGGTGCAAAGACTCGATGGTAAACCCGCTGGTTGGCTGACCGCCCTTATCCGCCAGTCCCTCATCATGCTGGTATTACCCGTTGTCATTATGGACGCAGACCAGCGAGGCTTACATGACCGGGCCCGTCACACTATTTTGGTGATGATTCGATAAAAGAAAGATAATATGACGAACCCTAACCCCGAAGAACCGCCCCACACAAAGGACCCGGCGCTACCGTCCTTTCTCACCCAGCCACGAAAAATCGACAAGATTCTTTTGAGTCTTTTGGGTTTGATGACTATTTATTCAATGGTCATGATTCCTCTGCGCCCTAACCTCATGGTTGATGCCCCCTGGCTTCTCTCACTGCTCACAGGATCAGGGCTGGGGCTACTGATTACAGCCGCCCAGAACCAGGGTGCTGTCCTCATGCTAGCTGCCCTCAGCCTAGCTGCAGCTGCCAGTGCCATCAAATTCTTGCTTGTCTACTTCTTCATGGGCAAACACTGGGGGCAGGATTTCATCACCTGGATATTCGCCAACCACACCCCCCTGTGGTGGCGCAAACTTGAAGGGTTTGTCGAGAAGCACCTTTTCCTGAGCCTGGCATTAGGGTTTATCCCCTTCTCACCTATCCCTGCCACAATCCTGGTTGCAATCGCCGGGATTCGCAAAATCAAGGGGTGGATGATTGGCCTCTATATCTTCCTGCTGGCCCTGTGCAATAAGCTCTTCTACCTCTACCTGGGATTGCGTTTTGGTGAAGGCATACAGCCAACTCTCGAAACTATCGACCGCTACATGATGCAAATAACCCTGGCCTTGATTGCCTACGTTTTCATCATGAACTGGTGGCGTAGCTCTAAGAAAAAAACTGGGCAGTAGACTTGCCCACGGTACAAAGGGGGGGGGCGCTCAACAGGTGTTGAGCGGGCCCCCCTTATGTGAGTAAACCCTTAGGCTTAGCGCATGCCCTTACGGTTAGGGCGCATACGCATAGGGTCAATACCCTTAGGAATAGCATTGAGCATGTTGTTCTGCTTTGACAGCGAATCAATGCGGTTTGCTACCTGGTGCATCTCCTGCTGGGTGAGCTTCTTAGAAAGCTTATTCATGGTCTTGGTGAGCTGTTTAAGCTCAACCTGGCCCTCAGCAGAACCGGTGTTAATGACGGTAACAGGAACAGTTGGCACAATCTTGGTGTACTTGAGCTTTTCCTTCTGAACCAGGCCATTGACGCGGCTGGTGGGCCCCTCAGTGACGAGGACGATGCCAGGGCGTCCAATGGCGCGGAAGACGACGTCCTGGGATTTGTTGGCTGCTACGGGGCGCTGCTCGAAAATCCAGCCGCGACGCAGGGTAGAGAGAGCTGCACCGGAGCGTCCGGGCTGGCCTTCTAACTGCGCGAAGGCAGCCTTTTCTGCACGGCGAGAGAGCACCATGACAGCGAACAAGATACCCAGGGGGATACCAATCAGCAGGAAGGTAATCCAGTTATTCAGTAGCAGACCGATGAGTAGGAAAACCAGAAGGGTGCCACAGAAGATGAGGGCAAGAATCCAGGGGATGGTGGGGTCCTGCTCGCGGGTCATAGCATAGACCTGCTTCATCTGAGCAAACATGCCGGGGCCACGCTTGGCGCGGCGCTCCTGACGAGCTTTCTTCTTTTCTTCGCGGGTCTGTGCGCGGGTGCTGCCACGGGATTCAGCCACTGTGTTTCCTTCGTGAGTCGATTCTGGGCGGGCGGGTGCCATACGCGCCCTAACTTACCTATTCTATACGGCAAGCGCCCACCGGTGAAACCGCTGGGCGCTTGAAACTCTAGAGGCTGAGCTAGCTTTTATGCTCCGGCCGCTACCAAAGAGCTGGCCTCCTGCATAGCAAAACCTGAATCTTCGATGTGAGACAGGTGCTCAGGAATCTTACGCCCCTGCTTCTTCATTGCACGAGCCCAGAGCTTACCGGCACGGTAGGACGAGCGTACCATGGGGCCTGCCATGACGCCGGCAAAGCCGATTTCTTCAGCCATCTTCGACAATTCAACGAACTCAGCGGGCTTAACCCAGCGGTCGATGGGGTGGAAGAGAGGGCCAGGGCGCAGGTATTGGGTAAGAGTAATCAAATCAGTGCCAGCATCGTGCAGGTCGCACAGGGCCTCGTAGACTTCGTCATTGGTTTCGCCCATACCCAGAATCAGGTTGGACTTGGTAATCAAGCCTGCCTCTTTACCCTGGGTGATGACGTCCAAAGAACGCTCGTAGCGGAAGGCAGGGCGAATCTGACGGAAGATACGAGGAACAGTCTCAAGATTGTGGGCAAAGACCTCAGGCTGGGCATCAATAACCTGCTGGACGTCCTCTTCCTTACCCTTAAAATCGGGAATCAGGATTTCGACCCCAGTATTAGGGGAAACCCGGTGAATCTGACGGATAGTTTCGGCATAAAGCCAGGCCCCGCCGTCTTCAAGATCATCACGTGCTACACCGGTGACCGTGGCGTAGCGCAGACCCATCTTCTTAACGTTCAGTGCTACCTTCAGAGGCTCGGTGCGGTCGATGGCAACAGGCTTGCCGGTGTCAATCATGCAGAAGTCACAACGGCGGGTACATTCTGAACCGCCGATGAGGTAGGTGGCCTCGCGGTCTTCCCAACATTCGAAGATGTTGGGGCAGCCTGCCTCTTCACACACAGTGTGCAGGCCAGAGCCTCGGGCCAAGTCAATCATTTCCTTGTATTCAGGGCCGACCTTGGCCTTGGTCTTAATCCATGAGGGCTTCTTCTCGATGGGGACCTCGGCATTGCGGGCTTCAACGCGAAGCAGCTTGCGGCCTTCTGGCTGGGCGCTCATGAGGTGGGGTTCTCCTTGGTATATGGCTTGGTTCTCGCCGGTGATAGGGTGTGGCAGCTAATCAGACTAGTCTTGGACAGTGAAGTTGGCAGCTAGTTGATCGGCGTAGCGCGCTAGTTCTTTTTCTACTGCATCAACAACATCAGAGGGGCTAATATTCCGCCCCAGCTGTTCTGAGATGGTGGTAACACCGGCATCGGTGATACCGCAGGGGATAAAAGCGCCAAAGGGATCAGTGGGGTTGTTACAGTTCAGAGAAAAGCCGTGCATGGTTGTCTTCTTTGAGACGCGAATACCGATAGCAGCAATCTTCTTATCGGGCACTAAGGCGCCATCGCCCATGACCCATACCCCCGAGCGTCCTTCTACCCGCTGGCAGGTGATGCCCATATCTGTGAGGACGTTAATCAGTACCTCCTCTAAGAGGCGCACATATTTGACAACATCAAAGGGCTGGGGCAACTGTACGATGGGGTAGCCAACGAGCTGGCCAGGGCCGTGCCAGGTGAGCTTTCCTCCGCGGTCAATTTTTATTACCGGTACCTGGTTATCGGCGGGATATTCATGATCTTCGGTGCGCTTACCAGCGGTGATAACTTCTTGATGTTCTAGAAGTAAAACGGTGTTTTGACGGACGCTGGTGGCGACTTCTTCGTGGATAGTGCGCTGGTAGTCAAGCGCGGAGGTATATTCCACATAGTCGGGGGCAAGCCCAACACGTTCAAACAAAAGTGCCATACCTTCTAGAGTAGTCCTTTTAGCGGTGCGACAAAAATATTTGAGAAGGCTCAAGAGCACCGTGCCTCTTCTCTTACCTTATGACACTCTATGACGCTTTTATCCACAAGGGTTCTGTATGTATTTGACTAGGTGAAACATTCTGCCTGTGGAGAGCGGTGAGAAGGCAAGAACACACTGGTATATAGCTTAAGCATGAGCACCCCCACACAAGCACCCCAGACACCTCAACAGCCTGCCCCGACGGAACAAGAAATAGCGCACTCTTCTCTTCTCCCAGCAAACCTAGCCGATGTTACCCCGCGCTACCGCATCGAAAGCGGAGCCCACCACAGCACCTGGATCGTAGACTGCGGCTACCAAGGCGCTGCCCAACTCGAGGTGCAAGCTGGCCCCTACACTCTCACCCACATCACCGAACCTGCTGAGGAACACATCAAAGCAGCCGAACGGCTCTGCTCCATCAACCCCCACCCCGCAGTGCTACGCGTTGATGCGGTAACCTCATCAGCCAACTCCCACCACATCTGGTATGAACCCGCTGAAGCCGGTACTCTTGCAGACTACTGCCAGGCCAAAGGCAAACTGCCACTAGGGCAAGTAACAGCCATCGCACAAGGTCTCACGCAGGCCCTGAGCTACCTCCACGAGCAAGGCTTTGCCTACTCCACCCTCACAGCCAACCATTGCCTACTCACCGTGCGAGGCGAACTCAAACTTCTTGCCCCTGATCTTAATACCCGCACCCTGACACCAGCAGTACAAAAAAGCCGGCAGGCAGAGAATATTGCTGCTTGCGCTGCCCTGCTATGGTTTTGCCTGACCGGCCAAGAACCTAAGACTATGCGACTGAGAGCTCCACTGAACCTAGCCGTCCCCCAAGCAAGTGAAGCGCTAGCCCAGACTCTCGAAGATGCCATCGACTCTAGAGCCCAACAACCTCAGCTTGCAGACCTACTAGCTCCCATCGAACTAGTAGCAGACCCCGAGCCTCTAGAACTTCACCTCAGCGCCCACCCAAGCGTGCATTCCAGGCTCCCTGCCTACAGGCAACCTGAAACAAGAGAACCTCACCGGGCTATCAAACAGCGGTGGAAAACCTACGGGCAACTTCCAGATCTATCCCAAGGGAACACAAGACACACCCGCAAACAGATTCTCAAGAAAACAGAAAGCAAAAGCAGCTGGCAACTACCCCTAGGGAAGAATCTCCAAGGCAGGGGAGCCCTTGCCGGGGTAGCCGTCGTTGCTGCCCTAGCCCTGGGTGGGGCTGGGTATCATCTCTTCTCCCCAACATCTTCCTCTGAAGAAATGAAGTCAGAAGCCGAGACTACTTCATCACCTTCACCTCCTAGTGAACTAGCTGTGGAGCCTCAACTGGCCGGCCAGCCACAAGAAACCGAGGAACAACAGGTAAAGACCGCAGGACTAAGTGATGATGAAATAGCTCTAATCACTACAGGACTAGTGGCTACCCGCAGCACAGTCCTGGCTTCAGGGGAACACAGTCGCATTGGCGAATACGCACCTCCAACCTCACCACTGGCTAAATCCGATCAACAACTGCTAAGCCATGAAGGTGCAGCTAGATTAGCTGGCACAAGCACAGAACTGATTGCGGTGAATGAGGTTGTAACAACTGAAAACGGTTATACACTCCGGGCCATCGTGCAAGCTAACGGGTATAGCCCCACTGGTAGCGACCAAGAACTTTCTGCACAAGGGATTAGCTGGCAAGACGGTAAAGTGCTCCAACACGTTGAGCTGAGCATCCAAGACCAAGACGGAAGCTATCTACTAACTCAGGCCCGCCCACTGCCACTGACACCGTCCACCCTCTAGAGAACCTATCTACCTGTCTATATGCCAGGGGCGGTGCACCAAACCGGTGCACCGCCCCTGAGTATAAGAATCTACAGATTCTTGAAAACGAGCTTAAATCTGGGGGTACTGCATGAACACCGCGATAGCAATATTAATTAGTGCCAAACCGCCAACAGTATGGGCCAAAGCCACATTTCTGCCATTTTCAGGGGTGCCCAGTGCACAGGCGGCCTTGTACTTCTTCTGTCCCATAAAAGCAGCTACAGCAATGATGAGAGCAAGCACCATCTTGATACCAATCATCATGTGATTCAAGGTCATGTTCTGTGACATCTGAAGGAAATAGAGAGCAAAGCCTGTAATCACCTGTAAGAGGGCTGCATGGAACTGGCCGGGTAAGACGATGCCCTGCTTGAAGGTGCCTAGCCATAGGCCAAGAACCATTGCGGCACCCACGATATGCAGGAAAAGAAGAATTGAAAATGCGATAGACATGACCACAAGTCTACGTAATACTTAGTTGTTTAGCGACAGTTTGCCACTAAAAGATGTGTGGGCGTGACCACGCAAGAAACCATAGAAAAAGAATACTATCCCGCAAAGAACAGAAAGGTGCCCCGCTGGCAAAATTACCAGCGGGGCACCCAAGCACCTAGCTATCAGAGCTAAGAACTATGGCTTAGAGACCAACCTCAGCTTCGAAGGCTGCTTCTTCAAGACGCTGCTTGAGGAAAGCCAGGAAGCGGCCGGCGTCCGCACCGTCTACAACGCGGTGGTCGTAGGTCAGTGAGAAGTAAGCCATGGAACGAACAGCAATGACGTCGTTACCCTCGGCATCCTGAACGATAGCAGGACGCTTGTTGGTTGAACCGATACCCAGGATTGCAACGTTGGGCTGGTTGATGATCGGGGTAAAGAAGATACCGCCGTTCTGACCGGTGGAGGAGATGGTGAAGGTTGAACCTGACAGCTCCTCGGGGCCAACCTGGCCATCGCGGGCGCGCTTTGCAACATCGTTGATGTTCTTAGCCAGACCTGCGATGTCGAGGTCGCCAGCATTCTGAACAACAGGAACGAGCAGGCCCTTGGGGGTGTCAACAGCCAGGCCGATGTTCTCGGTGCCGTGGTAGGTGATTTCCTTCAGGTCATCGCTCATGGATGAGTTGAACTGGGGGAACTCCTGCAGAGCTTCGGTAACTGCCTTGGTGAAGAAGGGTAGGAAGGTCAGCTTAGAGCCCTCACGGGACTCGAAACCAGCCTTAGCCTTGTTGCGCAGAGCAACCAGACGGGTCAGGTCAATTTCCTGAACGGTGGTCAGCTGGGCTGAAACAGCCAGTGACTCAACCATGCGCTTAGCAACGGTCTGGCGGATGCGAGGAGCCTTCTCTGTGGTGCCGCGCTTTGAGGACGCTGCAGACTTGGGGGCTGCCTTCTTGGCAGGAGCGGTGGTTGCGGGAGCTTCAGCAGCGGATTCTGACTTGACGTCGCCACCCTTCTTTGCCTCAGCAGCAGCCATGACATCCTGCTTGCGGATGCGGCCACCAACACCGGTGCCCTTAACAGTGGAGAGGTCAACGCCTTCCTGCTTGGCCAGCTTGCGGACCAGGGGAGTGACGTATGCTTCGCCGTTATCGCCAGAAGGCTGTTCAACAGCGGGTGCCTCGGAAGCTTCGTTGGTTGAAGAGACAGCAGGTGCTTCCTCCTTCTTCTCTTCAGTCTTAGGTGCTTCTTCCTTTGAAGAAGCTGCTGAAGCGTCACCAATGATAGCCAGAACCTGGCCAACCTCGGCGTCCTCATCTTCCTGGATGCGGATCTCGAGCAGGGTACCTGCTACGGGTGAAGGAACCTCGGTGTCAACCTTGTCGGTGGAAACCTCAACGAGGGGCTCGTCAACGGCGACCTCTTCGCCAACTTCCTTGAGCCAGCGGGTAATGGTACCTTCGGTGACAGACTCGCCCAGAGCGGGCAGGGTAACCTCGGTGCCAGAAGCTGAACCGGAGGATGCAGCAGGTGCTTCTTCCTTCTTCTCTTCAGCCTTGGGTGCTTCTTCAGCAGGTGCATCGTCAGATGAGCCTGCGCCGGAGCCATCACCAATGACCAGAAGGGGAGCGCCAACCTCGACGTCCTCGTCTTCTTCAACGAAAATCTTCTCAACAACACCGGCTACGGGTGAGGGAACCTCGGTGTCAACCTTGTCGGTGGAAACTTCAACGATGGGCTGGTCAACCTCAACGGTTTCGCCAACCTCAACGAGCCAGCGGGTAACGGTACCCTCGGTTACGGATTCGCCCAGTGCGGGCAGTTCTACGGTGGTGGACATGGTCCTTCGTGCTCTCCTTGTGAGTGGTTTAAAAATTATGAAAGGTAGGTGGGTGGGCTGCCGGTGGGCGAACCCACCACCTACCTGAGTCTCATTTAGCCGTGCAGCGGGGTGCCAGCCAGAGCCATTGCTGCTTCACCCAGTGATTCGTTCTGAGTGGGGTGAGCGTGGATGAACTGTGCAACGTCCTCGGGGAATGCTTCCCAGACAACCCACATCTGAGCCTCACCAATCTGCTCGCCCATGCGCTTACCAACGGCGTGAACACCGATGATGGGGCCGTTCTTCTCGCGAACAACCTTGACCAGACCGCCGGTGCCCAAGATGGAGGACTTACCGTTACCAGCCAGGTTGTATTCAGCAACCTGAACGTTTTCCTTACCGAACTTCTCTTCGGCCTTGGGCTGTGAGTAGCCGATAGAAGCAATCTCAGGCTCGCAGAAGGTAACCTTGGGGATGTTGATGTCTTCGACAATCTGGGGGTTCAGGCCAGCGATTTCTTCAGCAACGAAGCGACCCTGCTGGTAGCCACGGTGAGCAAGCTGAACGCCAGGGACGATATCGCCGATTGCGTAGATGTTGCCTACGCCGGTGTGCAGACGCTCGTTGGGGATAACGAAACCGCGGTCCATGGTGATGCCCTGCTCTTCGTAACCAAAGCCCTCAGTGTTGGGGCCACGGCCTACAGCGACAAGAACAATCTCGGCCTCGAACTCGGTGCCATCTTCAAGGGTGACCTTGGCGCCGTTAGCATCCTGCTCAACGGTCTTGAAGAACTTGCCCAGTGAAGACTTAATGCCGCGCTTCTTGAACTCGCGCTCAACAACCTTGATGATTGAGGGGTCTTCGTTGGGGACCAGGTGGGGCAGGCCTTCAATGATGGTGACCTCAACGCCCATGGAGTTCCACATGGAAGCGAACTCAGAACCGATTACGCCACCGCCAAGGACGATTGCGCTCTTGGGCAGGTAGTCCATCTGAAGTGCTTCGGTGGAGGTAAGAACGCGGTCGCGAATCTCGATACCGAAGGTCTTAGAGATTGAACCTGAAGCCAGGATAATGTGCTTACCCTTATACTCGGTGCCGTTGACGGTGATGGTGTCCTTGCCGGTGAGCTTACCTTCACCTTCAATGACGGTGACCTTCTTCATCTTGAGAAGACCGGACAGACCCTTGAACTTGCCGGCAACGATGCCGTCCTTGTAGTCACGGACCTTAGCCATGTCAATGGACTCAAGGGTGGTGTTGACACCGTACTGAGCTGAGTGCTGTGCTTCTGAGGCTAGCTCTGCTGCGTGCAGGTAAGCCTTGGTGGGGATACAACCGGTGTGAAGGCAAGTACCACCCAGTTTGCTCTTTTCGATGAGGCCTACGGTGAAGCCCAGCTGAATAGCTCGCAGAGCTGCTGAGTAGCCTGCGCTACCGCCACCGAGGATGAGGATATCGAATTCTGTTGTTGCCGAATCGGCCACGTTGACGCTCCCTTACATGGGTTGCGGAGGCCGAAGCCCCCATGTGTACTGTCACGTTCTAGCTTATCCCTTGAACACCTCCACCTGCCACTATTGACAGGTGTTTTATTGTTCTGGTGGGAATGATTACACCCTCTACCCCGCTAGAACCTAACTAAAAAGGGTGTAAACGTAAAAAGTTGCCTACGAAAGAGGAGAATTAGGCGTACGCTTCAATGAACTTAATCAAAGTAGCGATGGAGTGGCCGGTACCTTCCTTAGGGGTATAACCGTAAGGACTCTCCTCGTTGAAGGAAGGACCCGCAAAATCTAAGTGTGCCCAGGGAATCTTGGCGCCGTCCTTCTCGCCCACAAATTCTTCAAGAAACATGCCAGCTACCAGCATGCCTCCATACCGAGCACCAATATTTTGCATATCGGCAACGGAAGACTTGAGGCTCTTGCGCAGATGCTGGGGCATAGGCATAGGCCAGTAGTCCTCACCGGCCTCGGCTGCTGCATCAACAACCTGCTTGCGAACATCATCACGGCCCATCACCGCTGCGGTGCGGACGCCTAAAGCAACGAGCTGGGCACTGGTGAGGGTCGCGATATCCAGCAGAACATCGGGCTCAGTTTCAGAGGCCAGGGCTAGACCGTCGGCCATGACCAAACGGCCTTCAGCATCGGTATTCATGACCTCTACGCTGTGGCCGCTGCGCATAGTAAGCACATCTTCGGGGCGGATAGAATTGCCGCCGGGCATATTTTCAGCCAGGCAAAGATAGCCGTGGACGGCAACCGGCAGGTTAAGCTCAGACGCTGCAGCAACAACGTTGAGCACGGTTGCAGCCCCTGCCATATCAGATTTCATGGTGGTCATAGAGCCCGCAGGCTTCAAGGAGATACCACCAGTATCAAAAGTAATACCCTTGCCCACAATGGCAACGGTCTTCTCAGCATGATCGGGAGTGTATTTGACTTCAACAAGGCGGGGCTTACGCTCTGAGCCCTGGCCAACGCCAGCGATACCGCCAAAGCCTTCTGCAACTAGCTCATCGTAGTCCCAGACCTTAGTCTCAACATGCTTCAGGCCATCGACCCGAGAAAGGGCGCGCTCAGCAAAAGTCTCAGGGTAGAGATGGGAGGGGGGAGTATTGACCAGACGGCGGGTATGATCAACTGCTTCACCCAGAATCAAGGCCCGGGTGAGTACATTTTCAGCCTCTTCAACTGTCACATCAGTAACAATGAGAACCTCAGCAACCGGAGCTTTGACCGAATCAGAGGTCTTTGCTCGTAACTGAGCATCGGTGAAGGCGCCGTAGGTGGCACCTTCTGCTACGGCAGCTACCTCTTCAGCGGTCTCAGTGCCCAAGGCGAGGGCTACGATATCTACACCGGCAAGCTGACGGATAGCTGAACCTGCTGCATAGCGCAGGGCGGTGCGGTGAGCGGTGGCATCATCATTCTGTGTGCCCAGCCCGATAAGAGCAACCACATCCACACCAGCTTCATCAAAACCGGGAAGTCGAAGAAGTTCGTCCTGCTTGCCGCTAACCCCCAAATCTTCCAAAATAGCCTCTAGCCCCTCAGCCGTTTCGCTATCGAGGGGGTTAGGGGCAAGTGAGGGGCCTTCCTTACCGGAATACACGCCCAGCACCAGTACATCAGCCTCAAGAGCGTCAAGGTCGGGGGCGGTTACAGAGAATGATAGGTCGTGAGAATCGCTCACAGAAATCTCCCTTCACATCAGGAATAAATAGGGGCAGCTACGCTATAAAGCGACTGCAGTACCGTCTATAAGATTAGGCCTAAATACTGTGAGAATGTAACCTGCGCAACGCCCCTTACTGGTAAATCACCGTAGAGCGAACAGATAAGGCGAGAACTCTGCGTGGCTGTCAGCAATAATTCTGTATGTTCCCAGCCTTATACCTCAGTCATCAGACTACACACCGGCCATACCCTGGAGTACTATAGAGACTCACAGAAGACGGGAACTCAAAAAAGGGGGCTAGAAAGATGATGCACGAAGACCGGCTGTATATAGCCCAGGCCGGAGCGTTCGAAAATGACCGGTTACGAGGTCTACCTCTTGTCATTGCTCTCTCTCACCCCCAGGATGCAGGTGGTACCGCCGGGCACCTAGGTGAAGTACTTCTGCACGAACTTGATAACGTGCCCGTCATTGAATTTGATGCTGACCGCCTACACGACTACCGCTCACGAAAGCCCCGCATCACTTTCAAGAAAGACCACTACACCAACCCGGTGCTCCCCGAACTCAAACTCTATGCGGTAGAAGACCGCCTGGGTAAGCCTTTCTTGCTCCTTACTGGAGCAGAACCTGATTTGCTGTGGCAACGATTTACAGCTGATGTGGTTGATATCGCCCAGAAACTTGAAGTTTCTGTAGCCCTAACGGTTACAGGCTTCCCTATGCCTGTTCCGCATACCCGCCCTATCCCCGTAACCGCACACGGATCACGAAAAGACCTAACCGTTGGCATCTCCCCTTTTCAACCTGAGGTCATGGTGCCAGGGTCCGTTTCAAGCCTGCTCGAAGTTCGCCTCACCGAGGCTGGGATTGGCACAGCTGGCTTCGCGGTGAATGTTCCACAATACCTTTCAGAGTCAGAACTTCCCCAGACTGCTCTCATCGCCATGGAGCACCTGTCGCTAGCTGCTAAGTTGAGCCTTCCCTCAGATCGCTTGCGGGAACTATCTGAAAACGTCCAGCTACAAATTGATGAGCAAGCTAACGCCAACCCTGATATTCAAAGGATGATTCGGCGCCTAGAAGAATCATATGACGCAAACGCCGCCCAAGGATTTAGCAGCCTGCCCCTCTCACAACGAGCAGCAGGGCAGGTTCCTAGCCGGGACGAAATCGGTGATGAAGTCGAGGCTTTTTTGGCCCAGTTAGACTACCACGACCCAGATGCGGGTGAAGGCACCCCGGGCTAGGCCCCTCATCTTCCTAGGCTCCTCATCTTCCTCGGAAGTCTCAGAGCGTTTTCAGTTCAGAGCGTTTTCAGTAGTGCGCCTGGCTGTGGAAATCCTCATATATCTGTCACAGATAAGTCATAGATTCACCGACATATAGGTTCCTAGCCCATGGTCTACCACAAAAAACCTTGTGACTTGGGTAAATTCCCTATTCGCTGACTATGAAGATATCCACAAGGGGTAGCGAAATTCCCCTAAGGCTCTGACTTTCACCAGGCTAATAGGTATGACAGAGAATTACTCCGCCCCAGAAGAACCCACCGTTACCTACATCAGCTCCGAGCGCGACGTCCTTGCCCTAGCACTTCACCTTTTAGGGTATTGGCCTGAACAATCCATCCTGCTTCTAGCTCTCAGCGACGGAGGCGCTGGCCCCCTCATGCGAGTAGATATGCCGGATATTTCTGACGTAGCCCCGGACGACTTCCTTACATACCTCTTTGGCGCCTTCCCCACCCACAGCCCTAGCGGTGACCCTATCAACAGCGTCTTTCTGCTCCTCTTTGCCCCAGGTTCAACTTCGGGTACTGCAAATGCGGCAGTAGAAAGTCCTTTCATAGACACAGCGCAACAGTACGCCACGCTCGCCCCAGCTCATGCTCAACGCCATGGGCTAAACGTACTGGACGTACTTGCAATTGGGCAACAGGCCTACTGGGCAGTAAATCCCGCTGAAGGACAACTTGCTCCCGCAGGCTTTCTCGACGATGTGCTCACAAGCCCGCTCTACGCCGAACTGGTAACTCGCGGATCATGCGTTGCGAACGATTTCTTAGAAGCACAAAAACTCAAAAGATGGGATGCGCTACAAACCCAGAACCCCCAGGCACAAGAGAGCTGGCAGGTCTATGCTGAAGCTGCTAGCACCCTATACCAGCACAATAAAGAAGAAGAGAACCCTGATGAAGCGTTCCAAATTGCTGGCGAACTAGAGCTGTGGGAACAGGCGATAGATACAGTGACTTCCTTGCTAGATAATGCCCCGGGTATAGACCTAGATAACAGGGGAGTGCTAGCTGATTCCATACGCGCCACGGTGCTACCTGACTTAGCCGGTTTTCTCATCACTTCACTCAGTAGCCTCGCCACGCTGCAACTGGTAATTTTTCAGGCCTGCCGCAGTCTCAAAGACTCCGTAGCCGCCCTTGAAACCTTGGCCAAGAGCAGCGAAGAACTTGGAATAAATCATCAGCCGGAATCTAATAGGGTGCTGCCCCTGCCCTCCACGCTTCACCGGTATCAGCTCAATCACCTCAGCCAACCTGAATCTTATACACCGAACCCATCAAAAGACACAGGGGATAATCTCAGCGCACTCGCACAGACCCTTTTTGGGCTAGAAACTCTCCCACCATGCTGGAAACGTCTTGACGCTTTAGCCTGCCTGGCAGCCGTACTTGAAGGCTCTGCCACCGGGAAAGCAGAAGGGGCTCTTGTTGCTGCTCAAGCCTGGATGAGCTGGATGCGGGGAAACTCTACAGAAGCCTCCCATCTGCTCGAAACCATTGATAACACCTATATTGAAAATGATTCTCTACCCCTGCACTACCTCTTAACCATAAGTGCCTTCCCAGCCTGGCTTACCCTCCCTGGAGGGACTCCTGGAGGGAAGATGAGTAAGAATAGCGAATAAGAGGCCGTGCCTTCTTCGCTAGATAACCTAAAACATGTCATACTTGACTATTGACCCCGCTCAAAGTATCTCTCAGAAAATACAGTTCCGTATTCGGGAATAGCAACCCCTTCTAGGGTGTTGAGATAACCGATAGTTACCTAGAAACTGCATTTTGTGACCCAGGCACTTGACAGGGTCTTAGGTGTTTTGACCGCGAACACCGCCTCATACTCGCTACGGTCAACTAGCTCAGAAAGGTTTTCTGTGTCACCAGCCGCACGCAAGAAAGCAGCCAGCGAAACCGCTGCAACCAAAGCCACCGCTAAAAAAACCTCAACTCGCGCCAAAGCAAAAAAGGCTGATGAGGCAGCAGACGCCGTAGAAGCAGACGACGAAGAAAGCGCCGCACCTCAGCGAGCCCCCAAAAAGACCGCAGCTAAGAAAGCTGCCCCTAAAAAGGGCCGTAAAGCCAAGGACGAGGACGACGAATTCGCCGATAGCGACATCGACTTGAGCGGTGATGACCTCGATACCACCGACATCGAAGATGCCGATGAAGACGATGAAGATGACGAGACTAACTCCGTCACCAAAGAAGAAAAGAAAGAAGCTGAAGCTGTAGCAGCTAAGGGCTCAGGCTTTGTTCTCACTACCAACGATGAAGATGACGCCCCTGCCATCCGCGTTGTTACTCCCGGCGCCACAGCGGACCCCGTTAAGGACTACCTCAAGCAGATTGGTAAGGTCGCCCTCCTCAACGCTGAGCAGGAAGTTGATCTTGCTATGCGCATCGAGGCAGGTCTCTACGCCGAACACAAGCTCAAAGAAAACCCTGATATGGACCCGCAGCTCAAGAAAGAGCTACGTTGGGTTATTCACGACGGCCGCCGTGCCAAGAACCACCTGCTGGAGGCCAACCTACGACTGGTCGTCTCTCTTGCTAAGCGTTACACTGGCCGCGGCATGCTCTTCCTCGACCTGATTCAGGAAGGCAATCTGGGCTTGATTCGCGCTGTTGAGAAGTTCGACTACTCAAAGGGCTTTAAGTTCTCAACTTACGCAACCTGGTGGATTCGTCAGGCCATTACCCGCGCTATGGCAGACCAGGCTCGTACTATTCGTATTCCTGTGCACATGGTTGAAGTCATCAACAAGCTGGCACGTGTGCAGCGTCAGATGCTACAGGATCTAGGCCGCGAACCTACCCCTGAGGAGCTTGCTAAAGAACTTGATATGACCCCCGAAAAGGTCATTGAAGTTCAGAAATACGGCCGCGAACCGATTTCACTCCACACCCCTCTGGGTGAGGACGGCGACTCTGAGTTCGGTGACCTGATTGAGGACTCTGAAGCTGTGGTACCAGCAGACGCCGTCTCATTCACCCTACTCCAAGAACAACTCCACTCAGTTCTAGATACTCTCTCTGAACGTGAAGCTGGTGTTGTTGCCATGCGTTTTGGTATGACTGATGGTCAGCCTAAGACTCTCGATGAAATCGGCAAAGTCTACGGGGTTACCCGTGAGCGCATTCGCCAGATTGAATCAAAGACCATGTCTAAGCTCCGTCACCCTAGCCGCTCCCAGGTTCTTCGCGACTACCTAGACTAAACCGGCTTAGTGGAGACACAGTAAAAGGGTGGGGCCCTTGAGCAAGCTAGCTCAAGGGCCCCACCCTTTTCGCGATACATCTGAATCACACCATCATAAGTGCGCAGCGCTTGAGAAACCTGCCTTAAGCAATAGCTAGGGCCACAATTTTCCAGTTGCCTCGTTTGCGCTCTGCCCGAAGAGCTATAGCTCTCGTCCGAATCTCATCGGTCACCAGTAAACTCATCTCATAGGCTGTAGGGGCAGCTTTCTGAACGATGATACGACGCGGGCGAATCTGTGCTGAAGGCTTCTGAGGGTACATGGCTTGAGGGTAATGAAGCTGCCGGTAACGAATGGCAGCTTTAGCTTGTTCAAGCTGCTTCTCCAGAGTGCGGTAGCAGCCAATAGTCATCCACGGCGCCAGATGATGCTGAGGCCTGCGCCCCATAAAAACTTCAATGGCAGCGGTTCCGATGCGAACCCCAAGCTGCTCAACAGCCTGCTCCTCTTGATCGATAAATGAAAGACTTACTTCAGGCTCAGCGGGGTGACCCTTTTCAAAGAAAGGCGCATATTTCTCAGCGTATTCGGTAGCCTCTACGATGATGTATTTACGGTTGTCTCGTTCTGGGAAAGCGGTTTTCATTGGATGCTCCTTTGTAAAACCTAACGGGGTAAATGAATAGTTTGACCTGGAAAAATAAGGGTATCTAGGGTGGGGATAGTATCTTGATTAAGGTGGTAGATGCTCTGCACAAGCGCCAACACCTCAGCTCCAGAAGCATCTGGGGCTAACCTGCTTTCTGCAATGCTCCATAAGGAATCACCAGAGGCTACGGTGTAGGTATCTGTGAGATTTTCAGTTGGGTGTGCATCTTTGCCCTCGGAGGCTCCAGAGAACTGCACTGACTCTGGGGTAGCAAGAAGGGAAAGTTCCTCTTGGTTGCTACCGCCTTCCCCAGAGATTTGCGATAGAGGAGTGCTGCCTCCAAATAGGGGAGAGATGGGGCGGTAGCTTGTACCTTTGACAGGAAGAATAGTTACGGCCGTCTGCGTCTGAGGGCTTTCGAAGAGCGGTGAAAGTGGAGTTGCGGGGCTCCTTAGATCGATGAGGGGACCATCGATAGGAGAAGCGACGTTAGATTCGTGAGGAAACAGAGGGGAAGAAATCTCGTCTCCGTACATCGGTGCTGTAAGTACAGCGGCCTGTTCAGACGGTAAAGCATAAGCCTGTGCTGCGGGGTTTAAAGCTCCAATGCCTATAGAGGCTCCAGCAAGTGTCTTAAGAAGACCAGGGGCCCAGGCAGGAAGCTGTATCTGATGGAAGGTACGCTGCGAACGAAGCAGAGCACTGTAATAAAAACCTAAGCTCATAAGCCACCAGAGGGCAATACAGAAGCAGAACAGGCCAATAAGAGCACAAACTAAAAGACTAACCCACAGGCCTGGGGTACCTGGAGCTATGTCTAGGCCGTGTTCCTTATCTGTGAGAAGTGAGTGAACCATCATGCTAGCTACTCCAGCGCCCGCCAGAGCTAGCAGAGGAACCAAATTGGCAACTATGAAGGCAGAAACCCTTGTTTTCACTTCTTTCACCTCGAATCATGTCATTTGATGCAGTTTGATGATTTAAGTATCATACTACTTCTCTTTGAGGGGGATTCAAAGGACGGCATGCCATTACTCGAGATATTTTCGCTCGTCACGGTATGCTCAGTGCATGACACACCTCGATTTACTCTTCCGTGACTACGAAATTCAGATGGAAGCCCACAAACAGCGAGACTACGAGATGGACGCCCGCGAGCTTCGCCAAGCAGAACTTTCTCGCATCACCGCAGCCGATCGACTGGCCGCTCAGATGCAACAAGAACTAACCATTCACGGGACAACAGGAGACATCTGGCGAGGAAAACTACAAACCCTTGGGCTAGGGTGGCTCCAACTTTCCACCGAGGCAGGGGGCATCATCCTTCCCCTTGCCGAAACTCTCTGCTGGGAAGGAGGAAACCACCACGCAATAGGAGAAGCACACGAAGTCTCCCGAAAGCTCACCCTAGGGTCTGCCCTGCGAGCTCTGAGCAGAGCCCAACAAGAGATACAAATACATCACACCGGAGGAAAAGGACTAACCAGCGCAGGAAAAATCTACTCGGTAGGGGCAGACTACTGCGAAATCCTCGGTATGAGGACACAAAAAGAGGGCGCATATGGAATACCACAAGTTCCACGTTGCGTCCTCTTCACCTCGATTGCCGCTATCAGAGTAGCGAGATAACCAAGCTCATTTAAGAAATATCTGCCCGCTCTGACTGATCAGCCCGGATAGCTTCTTCGGTCATGGCATAGCGCTCGCTGATATAGGCTTCGAGCATACTCTTCTCAACTCTCCACTGGTTTCTGCCACCAATCTGGATAGCTTTTAGCTCCCCAGAACGCACCAATGCACGAGTTTGACTGGGGGAGATATTAAGAATTTCACCGACGTCTGTCAGAGTGAGGAAACGCTGTTCAACCATGTCTAGAGTCCTTTTATGAGGGGGTGAATGGGGGATTCTTTGCTACATTTTAGTGTATTTTGACCTATTTTGATAGAAGAATCAAAGTCTGTGGATAACTTGATTGATTTTGCGTAACCTTCGCCCAAAATATGCAAGAATTTTGAAATCTAGCCTCTGATTAGGGAAACTGCTGTTAAAGAGAAAAATCCCTGACTCAAAGAGGTGCCCACATGGCTCAAGAAAACCTAGCTGCCCGCTTCAGAAAACCGGGCTTTCGCGACCCCAAGCTGCTGGCGGGCGTCCTCATCATTCTTCTCTCAGTTCTAGGGGTGGTCGGTATCGTGCGAGCTACCAACCAAACTCAGCCCTATTACGTAGCTAGCAAAGATATTGGTATAGGTGAGAAAATCACCACCGACAACACTACAACCACCCAGGTCAAACTCGGAGACTCAGCCCAATTCTATCTTTCAGCCGATCAAGTAATCGCTGAGGGCACAGTTGCCACACGCCCCCTAGCCTCAGGCGAACTTCTCTCTGCACGTTCACTATCAAGCGAAGTAAATGATGGGCGCAGACTCGTCACATTACTTCTAGACCAGTACGCGGTAGCTGAATACCTACCCGGTGACCACGTAGATATTTGGGTCGCCTACAAAACAGAGGGCACCAACTCCTATGGTGACCCCGTAGCGATAGCAGAATCAGCACAGGTACATTCTGTAACCGCCCAAGAGTCAGTCATCGGAGGCACAGGACGTTCAGCTGTAGAACTATGGGTCAAGCAGGAAGTCCTACCTGATGTACTGGGTGCAACAAGTAAAGGCGCGGTCATCAACCTGGTTCCATCGGCTTACGAAACAGGAGATAACTAATGCAGGTCCCTCTTGTTGTCGTTGGCGATGAAGGCGGACGCTTCATCGCAGCTATCGAATCCCAGCGCGGCCATGTGAGCGTGGTCAGACATGTTCACGACATCGGCGAGATGCTAGGAATCGCCCAAAGCGGTATCGCCCGCGCTGTACTCATCGTGACCGGGGCAGAACAACTAACTCATTCCATGGTGAAATCCCTGCACCTTCTAGAGGTAGCAGTTTGTCTTGTCCTCGACCAAGGAACCCCACCAGCTATCACAGGGGTTCACCCCATCGACTCCCTAGCCGATACTGCCGAACTCATCGGTGAAATAGAACAAGCAGTCGAAAACCTGCTGGCTTCAGAAGACCCCGAACCTCGCTCCGAACCGCACCTAGATGCACCTGAGCTCTGCGCACCTGCACACACCGGGCAGCTACAGACAGAAGAAAAACAGGACGCACCCCCTTCACCTCACACAAACGGAAAAGTAATGGCAGTATGGGGGCCCTACGGCTCACCAGGGCGCACAACCTTAGCCATCAACCTAACAGCAGCCTACGCAGAAGCAGGTTACACAGTATGCCTGGTGGATGCAGATACCTACGGGGCCTCAATCGGGGCCGCCTTGGGGCTCACCGATGACTACTCGAGCCTGGCCCAGCTCTGCCACTATGCAGACCGCGGGAACCTCACCCAACAGCAGCTCAAAGAACTAACCCATACCATTTCAGACCGTTCCCACTATTTCGACGTCATCACCGGGATAAACAAAGCAGAACGCTGGGTAGAAGTACGCTCCAGCGCACTAGAGCTTGTGCTCAATCAACTGGTCTCAAAATACGACCTAGTAGTAATTGATACATCCTTTTGCTTAGAAGAAGACCCCGCCCTGAGCTTTGACGGCCTAACTCCCCAACGAAATGAAGCAACCCTCACCAGCCTGACACGAGCCGATCACATAGTAGCTGTCGGCCTAGCAGACGTCGTTGGCGTACCCCGGCTCATCAAAGCATACGACAGTCTCACCACAGCTCTTGGAGCGAACCCCGCCGAGAAAATCAGCATTGTCTTTAACCGAATCCGCACCGAAGCCTTAGGCGGCTCCGCACAAGCGGCACTAGAACACTCCTGGGAACGCTTTGGGCCAGCCCTCCCTATCACATCTCAACTACCAGAAGACACCGCAAACGCAGATAAAGCCCGGCTAGAAGGACGAACCATTCTTGACCTAGCCCCACACACAGAACTGGCTCGCCAACTGCACGAACTAGCTCAGACCACTCAACGCGCCCTAGGACTTGGAAAACCTGCCCCATCGCTAGAGCAAGTACAGGGCATAAGCATGATAAAAAAGAAGAAACCCTGGGCGCGCTTTACCCGCCGCCACAGTACCTAAACCGCCCGGTTCACGCTAACAGGAGGCACCTTGTCACTGACCGAACCCCTCATGCCCACAGACGCTTACAGGCCCGGCGACATCGAATGGCTCCACCTACTCACCAACGAATGGCAAATCATTGCAGACACCGGCTACTGCGACCTGATGCTCTGGGCCCCCCACCCCGAGACCATCGAAGGCTATTTCTCCCTCTCCCAATCGCTACCTGCCTCCGCTAGGTTCATCAACCTGGCCCAAATTCGCCCCTCCACCACCCACACAGTCTTCCACACCGACTGGGTAGGAAAAGAACTCAACCCTGCCCTCTGCGAACGCGCTGTAGCGAGTTGGAATAGTCAAACCCCCAAGACATTCAACGATGAACATAACCTCACCGACATCGTCCTTGATACGGAATTTATTCCACTCATACGTAACGACAGGCCTGTAGCCCTACTATCTGTCCACCGTGAAAGCCTAGGTACCCGAAAGCGCCAGAAAGCAGAACGGGTCTACCGCGATGTCTCCCACCACCTTCTACAGATGGTCTCACGCGGGGCCTGGCCCGAATTCGCTGCCCCTGTTGGAACAGCCCACGGCAACCCACGCGTCAGCGACGGTCTTGTCATGCTTGATACCGACGGGCGAGTCACCTACGCCTCTCCTAACGCCCTCTCAATTTACAAACGCCTCAACTACGCAGGCGATATGATCGGGGCAAGCCTGCTCGATATCACCCGGGCCTTACTCCCCACCGGCGAAAAAGCGGACGAAACTCTGCCCCTAGTTCTTACCGGCCGCATGCCCTGGCGTGCAGAAATTAAAGCCAATCTCAAAAACGTCACCTTCCGCGCCATTCCCCTGCGACACGTCTCCAGATTTGGCGAAGAACGCTACGGTGCTCTTCTCTTGTGCCGCGACGTCACAGAGCTACGCCGGCGAGAACAAGAGATGATGTCTAAAGACGCTACCATCCGCGAAATCCACCACAGGGTTAAAAACAACCTCCAAACAGTGTCAGCTTTACTGCGGCTACAATCTAGACGCATGACCACCCCCGAAGCGAAGGAAGGCCTTGAACAGGCCATGCGTCGTGTATCAACTATCGCCCTGGTACATGATGCTCTCTCGCAAGGGCTGACCCAGGACGTAGATTTCGATGACCTCATCAGCCGCCAATTCAGACTTGCTGCTGAGCTAGCGTCCCCCGGCCAGCAGGTTGCAACCCGAATTGAGGGATCATTTGGGAAACTACCTAGCCAGATCGCAACACCTCTAGCCCTTGTTATCAACGAGGTCGTAGCTAACGCGGTAGAACACGGGCTAGCTGGAGAAACCGGTACCGTGACGTTAGGCTGCCAACACCGCTACTCAGAAGGGCAAGAGCACAGCATCATCGTTACAGTGCACGATAGCGGCCAGGGGATCAGTGCAGAGAAAATCAGGGAGCTAGAGGAAGACGGCCCCGGAAACGGTCTCGGCACACAAATCGTGAAAACCCTGGTTGCTAGCGAACTCAACGGTACTATTCATTGGTCTCCAGCCCCTGAAGGTGGGACTCTCGTAACGATTGAAGCAACTATCTTATAGATAGTAAGAACACTATAAAAAGCAGGGGTGAACTGTTTGACCAGTTCACCCCTGCTTAAGAACACTTAAGTGAAGTCTTCTACTATGAGGCCCTACGGGCTCGAGCAGCACGTCGCTTTATAGCACGACGCTCATCCTCACTTGTACCGCCCCACACGCCAGAATCCTGGCCTGTTTCGATAGCCCACTGCAAGCAGATATCCATCACAGTGCAGCCGCGGCAAACATTTTTAGCCTCTTCAATCTGAAGAAGGGCGGGCCCGGTATTTCCTACGGGGAAAAAGAGTTCAGGGTCTTTCTCAAGACAAGCAGCACGGCTACGCCAATCCATTAGCATGCTCTCCTATAGGGTTTACCGGATTAAAGCTGAGGCAAAAGGACTCAGCAACTTACAAAAAAATCTGGCCCCTTTCCTCAAAGGAGCCAAACTTGAACCTCAATAACTTTCCCACGATATGGGGCGTCATACAAGGGGGTTGTGAGCGAAAATCTGCCCGCAAAGCTGAGGTAAATATCACAGGAGAAGACCTGTGGGGGTGCCGGGGTGAGAGGTAACACTCCCAGATGCCTATTCTAGATAGGAGACCCTTTAGGAAGAAAGAGAAATGAGATAGACATGGCTTCTTCTAGTGCCTTAGCCGTCCCCAGGCCAGTGAAAATCTTGGTTGGCTTAAGCTTAAGCCAGGCCCTATACCTTGCCTTCCGCGCACTCATCGGCATTATCACCTCTACTGAAAGTGGGGGAGCTGTAGTGACAGCCTCCTTCTACTTTATTATCTCGCTAGCCCTTGGCGTAGGCGCTCTTGCCATATGGCGGGCCCAGCGCTTTGGGCAGACGCTTGTGCTCGTCTGGCAGCTCTTTGCCGTTATTATTGGCATTCAAACAGCCCTAGGTGGGGACCACCTGGTAGGAATCACAGCAGCCACGATTGGAGGGGCCGTTATTTTGCTACTTTTTACTCGCTCTACTCTCGAGTATCTGACTCCTTCTTCCCGCTAGCCTCTACCTCTGGCAGGGCCGCTTGAAAAGCGCTAACCCTTGCATGGTCAATAATGACTCCACGCCCTGCCGGTAACTGACCATAGGTTCTAAGGTCAAGCGGTAAGGTAAGGCCAGGGTAGAAAGACATATCTGCTGAGGTTCGTGGGCTAAGGACGATACCTGTGGACGTGCCGTTAAGGGCTGCAAGAATCGGGGAGGTATTCCAGCGCGGCCACGGAGTATAGGTAAGAACAACCGATTCAAATTTATCTTTCTGGTTGAGTATCGTATGCTGCACATCATGACTGAGCTGATCAAGATTATCAATGAGCAATATAGGGCGAACCCCTAGACTTTCACCCGCGAGGAGGGCCTGCTCGATATCTGCCATCTGAGTAGTAGCACCTGAGGAGATAAGGATGAAATAATACTCAGGATTAGCTTGGATGAAGGTTTGGAGCAGGCTGGTTTTCCCTGACCCACGAGGGCCGCTAACACTCATGAACCCTGCCCGCAAAGGCGGGGTGAAAGCTGTAGACCCGTCTCTGAGCACTCCACACGCAAGTGCACCTGAATGAGGTTTAGGCGCACGAGAGATAGCATGCACAGGGCAGAACAAGGGTAAGGGGCGCCAGGAATGCTCGCCAGGGTAAGAGCCCTCTAACTGGGTGGTGGGCTGTAAGGAGGCCTTGTCTGAAGAACTCGGTGATGTATCGAGTGCTGCCCAGACAAGCGTACCTGCCTGCACCCGTCCTTGCGAGGAGTCGTAGATAGATTTTCCTTCTACCGCAAACTGCCCACTGCCCGGTATCGTGTAATCCTTGGTGTGGGGGCGGAGAGGGTCACTTTCAAGAGCAGAACGAGTCATGAAGGTGTGCTCAAAAATTTGCTGGTACTTGCCCCGCACTCCTGTAACTGAAGTGCATAAAACCTGGACCTTGGGGTGCTCGCCCATGGTAAGTATCTGCTGCAGGTGGAATTCTGCTACCGGGTGCCGCTGAAGGGAATCAAGCAGCACCTCGAGAGCATCTATCAGTAGGAGCTGACCAGGCTTGGGCTCTTCTGCGCAAGAGGCTAGAAGATGCTGTACATAGTCAAAATCCTGGTAGGTAAAGACCTCAACCTGCTCTGCATACTCCTCACCCCAGCCCCGTATCTCTCGAGCCCGCTGCTCTGAGGGGGTAAGACATAAAACGGCATAGCCTTTCTCCAGCGCTTGAAGAAGGGTTACCTGAAGTGCCGGCAGACAATCATTGCTAGATCCCTGTAGTAGGACCGGGCCATTGCTAGGCGTCCAGATAAAAGGAGCTTGAAGCCCTAACTCTGCTATCTCGTAGCGACCCAGCAGCAAAGAAAACGGGTGAGCTGAATCTGGCATATCGGTATGCTTGGGAGGCTGAAGGGCAGCGGCGATAGGCCGATAAGCAGGTAACTGGTGAAGTGCCTGATAAGCCTGATGAACGGACGTATTGGTAGCCTCAAGGTCGGTATCGCTCAGCGGCGGGAGCATCTTGGCCATGTGAGAATCATCGATATCGAGAATAAAACGTGCACGGCAGAGGTCTTCTGGTTCTTGCTCATAGAGCCCTGTAATTAAAGGTGCTTGAAACTCAACCACCTCATTTTCAGTGCTTTTGAGGAGCCCCCGGCCGGGGGACTGCGCAGAAAGATGAGCAGCATCATCAGAGCCTAGGACGCTAAAAGATTCCTGCGCAGAACTTACTCTCAGACACATCAGCGTTGAAATGTTGGCCCGAATATCGGGAGAAATTGCTCCCTGAGGGCGCTGGGTAGCAAGGATAAGGTGATAGCCCAGTGATCTACCGATAGTAGCGATTTTCATTATTTCGTTCATTATCTCTGGGTAATCATCGACGAGCATACGAAACTCATCGATACAGATAACAAGCTCTGAAAACTCCGGGGCTGTACGGGTAGCTTTGCAGCAGGCGATGTAATCATCGTAGGAGCTAATTCCCATGCGTTTCCACATCTGTTTGCGCCGCGTGAGATCTGCTCGTAAAAATTTCATCGTGCGCATCAGCTGAGAAGTTTCAAGGTCAGATATTAGTGAAGCGCAGTGGGGCAAGGACGCTAAGGGGCCTAAACCAGCGCCACCTTTGAAATCAATGAGGATCAATGAAAGACGTTGGGGCGGGTAGCGTAGTGCTGCTGACCACAAGAGCGAACGAAGAAGCTGAGATTTACCTGAACCTGTTGTTCCCGCGCAGAGGAAATGAGGGCCGTGAAGGGTCAGCCCCAGTTGTAGATTGGCATTACTCCCGCAGGCCTGGCCTGCGAAGAGAAAAATCTCTGCCGCCCACAGGTTCTTATGTGCACCCTCCTGCGGTAACTCAGTCAGACCATAGGCTGGTATGTGAGATGTCAGTACTTTAGCGCCAGCTAAACCTTGGGAAATAGGGGATAGCTGACCGGGCGTGAGGTCAGCTAGTAGCGCACAGTAACGCTCTTCGCTGATTCCATCTACAACGAAGCTATGCCAAGGGTGGGGTGGAGAAAAGAGGTCTGTGGGCGACTGGGGGGAGGAATAAGAACTGACAGGAAAGGCCCTTAGCTGCGCTGGTAAGGACGCCGGTATAGAACAGCACACCACCACACCAGCATCGACGCTATCAAGTTCTGCTGTGGATACTGCAAGTACGTTTGCTGTAGCAAGCAGCGGATCAATAAGACGTAGAAACCAGGCGGGATCTTTCTTCCCTACCAGAACATAGACAGGCTCTTCCTTGGCTACAAGCTGATAAAGAGCTAACCTCTGGGCTGATAAAGGCAGGGTAGGGAGTATCTGTGCAAGTTCTTCTGCGTTGACCGTATAAGGTGCTGCCTGGACTTCAGGTAATTGCTCTAACTCACGTTGCCGTCCCATGACTCGTAATGGTCGGGTGCCGCGTCCTACGATAAAACCTGTAGTAGCGTGTACCGCATCAGCTCCCCGGTAGCTGACTACTGCTTCTTCTTCCGCATGGGCAAGGTGCGCTATTTCCCGGCGTACCGAAGACCGTTCATGGCCTTGTGTAAAGGCATGAAGACCCATCAAAAGTGAGGACCCACAAGCCATCAGAAGAATAAACCACAGTTTTGTAAACCAGGCAATGACGAGCCCGATGATGAGAGGGAAAATCATCATAGCCACGGTAAGTAGCTTAGATTTAGGCGCAGGAACATCAATCTCTTGAATCTCAGGGTCACAGAAAAGGGGAGGGCTCTTCTCATGCTGGTCAAGAACGAGGACGCTACTACCTAAGACAAATTTTTCCCCAATGGTGATTCTGTGGTGCGCATCTTTCCCTGAGAAATACACTCCGCTGCCAGTTACTTCGAGGCAGCCCTCAATAGGTGCGAGAGAGGGGTCCTCAACTCTGAGCAGAGAAGCTTGTCTGCCGATTTCCCAGCTACCTCGTGCCAAGGGAAAGTAAGAATGTGAGTCTGGCCCGTGAATCACGCGCAAGATAAAGAGAGGTTGGCTCTCTGAAGGGGAAGACCAAATCGGATGAGATAAAGAACCTGATACTTTGAGCTGGGCGCCATCAACCCAGGGAGAAAGACCAGGGGTGAGCCCCCTGATATCGTTCCCCTGAATGCTCCAGCTGAAATGATCGCTACCCCACAAGGAGCACAGTTCTTGATGGCAGATAGCCCCTGTTGTTCCTCGTGAATACTCAAGTTCTACCGACCTGTAAGGCCCAGCGGGAGGTTGCTGGATGCGGAGTAAAAGCTTCATAGGGCTACCTAAGACCTGGAAACCTGCCATCGCAAGGGCGCAAAACAGAAAAACAAACTATATGCGTTGTTTTTAGGTGGTGGCGGGGAAAAATTTAAGATTTTCACCTCCCTGTCACCTCCGATAGTGAGACTGGGGAATAATCACACGAATTTTCCAGCCTGTTAGCGGGTAGTGGCCGCCCATATCCGGTACTTTTGTTATTAACTGTGTTTACCGTACATAGAAGGAACACACTGAAGTTTAAGCTTCTACGCTGTAGTAGCAGAGCGCGGTTGCCTCAATCCCCACGCTAGGTGCGCAACCCCTAATAAGGAGTAAGTTAAGTGAACGCTGATCTTGTAGTTGTAGGCTCTGGCCTCTTTGGCCTCACCATCGCAGAGCAAGCTGCTACCCAGCTTGGCCTCAAGGTAGCCCTTCTCGACCGCCGCCACCACATCGGCGGTAACGCATACAGCGAAAACGAAGAAAAGACCGGGATCGAAGTTCACCGCTACGGCGCTCACCTCTTCCACACCTCTAACGAACGCGTCTGGGAATACGTCAACCGTTTCACCGGATTCACCAACTACACCCACCGCGTCTACACCAACCACAACGGTATCGTGTACCCCATGCCCATCAACCTGGGCACCATCAACCCGTTCTTCAACGCCGCCTACTCACCGGCAGAGGCTAAGGCCCTGATTCAGGAACAAGCCGGTGAACTAGCTGGAACTGACCCCAAGAACCTCAACGATAAGGGCATTTCCCTCATCGGGCGTCCGCTCTACGAAGCCTTCATTAAGCACTACACTGCCAAGCAGTGGCAGACCGACCCCGCCGACCTGCCCGCGTCCATCATCTCCCGCCTGCCCGTACGCTACAACTACGACAACCGCTACTTCAACGACAAGTACGAAGGCCTGCCCGTTGACGGCTACACCGCCTGGCTTGAGCGCATGGCCGCCCACCCCAACATCGAAGTTCACCTCAATACCGACTTTTTTGAAGAAGGCCACGAATACTCCCGTTCCAAGGTGCTGAGCCAAGTCCCCGTTGTCTACACCGGCCCGGTCGACCGCTACTTTGACTACGCAGAAGGCGACCTCTCCTGGCGAACCATCGACCTTGAAGAAGAAGTCCTCGATATTGAAGACTTCCAGGGCTGCCCCGTCATGAACTACCCCGATGCAATCCACCCCTTCACCCGCATCCACGAGTTCCGTCACTTCCACCCCGAGCGTGACTACACCAAGGATGCCACCGTCATCCACCGCGAATACTCCCGCTTTGCTGAAAAGGGCGATGAGCCTTACTACCCGATTAACACCGGTGCCGACCGCGAGATGCTCCTGAAGTACCGTGAGCTAGCTGGGGGAGAGCAGAACGTCCTTTTCGGCGGACGCCTGGGCACCTACAAGTACCTCGATATGCACATGGCAATCGGTGCAGCACTCTCAATGTTCGACAATAAGCTCCGCCCCCACTTCGAAAAGGGCGAAAAGCTGATATCTGGCGGAATCGAGGCCTAACAATGAGCGAAAAAAGCGTAACTGCAATGAAAACTCTACAGCGGGTTATTCTGCCTGAAGCTGTACAAACTGACGTCATACCCTTGTATATTGACAGTGGTAGCGCCACCGGCGTGCAACTACCTACCCGCTTAGACGGAGACGCAGCTCAAACCATTGAGAAGGCAACTGCTCAACAGGAGTTGAAGAACGAAAGTTCAACGGGCCCTGCAACCATGAGCTCTGACCTACTAGGTCGCCATTCAACTCACCTAGATGCAGGTAAAACTGTTTCCTTTGGCACCTATTTCAATGCCTTCCCCGCATCGTACTGGAGACGATGGACCGACCTTAGATCAGTAACCCTCAGTATCACCACTGAAGGTTCAGGTATGGTCGTGGTCTACAAGTCAAATGCTCGCGGTGTTATCCAACGCGTGGACGCTAAAGTGCTTGAAGGGCCAGAAACTTCCACCTTTGACCTGACACTAGCTCCCTTCGGTGATGGTGGCTGGTATTGGTTTGATCTTACTGCCACCCACAGCGACCTTACCCTAATCAAGGCAGAGTGGCTTGGTAATATTAAGCCTCGCCTGGGAGAAGCTGGCGGTAAAGCTACCGTGCAGATTACCACCATGAACAAGGTGCAGTATTGCATCGACAATATCCGTTCCCTTGGTAATAACCTTGATGCTCTGGAAACCGTTAAAGAGATTCTGATTGTTGATCAGGGTACCGATAAAGTTCAAGACCACCCTGACTTTGAAGAGGTAGTTGCTCCTCTTGCGGGCAAATTCCGTATTATCAACCAGGCAAACCTGGGTGGTTCGGGCGGCTTTGCCCGCGGCATGTTCGAGTCTGTTAATAACGGGTCAGACTACGTTATGTTGCTCGATGATGACGTCGTTGTTGAACCTGAATCTATTTTGCGTCTGATTACCTTTGCTGATTACTGCAAGAACCCCACTATTGTGGGCGGTCACATGTTCGATATGTATGACCGGTCAGTTCTGCACGCCTTCGGTGAAGTAGTGAACCCCTGGCGCACTTTTTACGATAAGCCCCATGCTGATATGTCTCTTGGGCACGATTTAGGTAGAAACAACCTCCGTAACACGCACTGGATGCACCGCCGTGTAGACGTTGACTATAACGGTTGGTGGATGTGCCTGATTCCTACAGAGGTCATTCAGAAGATTGGCCTGTCACTTCCCCTTTTCTTGAAATGGGACGATGCAGAGTACGGTCTTCGCGCTAAAGAAGCTGGAATCGCCACCGTCTCATTCCCCGGTGCGGCCTTGTGGCACGTATCGTGGCAAGATAAGGACGACTCCGTCGGCTGGCAGGCTTACTTCCACGAGCGTAACCGCCTTATTACTGCCCTTATCCATTCCCCCTTTGAAAAGGGTGGAGCGGTCCTACGCGAATCTCTCTTCTTGGATGTAAAGCATGCTCTATCGATGCAGTACTATACAGAAGAAGGCCGCCTGATGGCTATCGAAGATTTGCTCTCTGGCCCAGAACATCTGCACCCTTCTCTCAGCGAGCGCCTGCCTGTTATTCGCGGTAAGGTGAAGGAGTTCCAGGACGCTCAGCTCAAGTCAGATGTCGATGAGTACCCTCAGCCCAAGACGACTAAACCTCCTTTCAAGGGACGTCGTAACTTTAGTTCCCCTGGCTACCGGAAGCTTATTCCCTGGGCTGTTTCGACTGTGGGGCGTCAGCTCTTTAAGCCGGTTGATGATTTGGCGAAGACAAACCCCCAGATTCAGCTGAATTACTCTGAGAATCGTTGGTGGACTGTTTCTAAGTTTGATTCGCTCTTGGTGACTAACGCTGAGGGGACCGGTGTCTTCTGGTATCAGCGTGACCCCAAGAAGCTTCGGGAGAATTTGGCTCGTGCTTCGAAGCTACATGCCAAGCTCTATAAGAATTGGGCTGAATTGCGTCAACAGTATCGTTCAGCAGCAGCTGAAGTAGCGTCGTACGATGCGTGGGCTGATACTTTCAAGAAGCATACGGAGTCTGAGCTGACCCGATGAGTAAGCAAATAGTTCACCCTCTTTTGCCCCCAGGGCGTGGTAGAGGTCTACGAGATGTCCTTCAAAATCGTTATCTTTTGAAGCTGCTGGTCGACAAGGAAATCCAGGTTCGCTACCGTGGGTCTGTCTTGGGTATTCTTTGGTCGTATATTAAACCGGGTGTGCAGTTCGGTGTCTTCTACATTGCCATGGGCCTTTTTCTGGGCCTGGAACGGGGCATGCAGAATTATGCTATTTACCTGTTCTCTGGCATGGTTGTCATTAACTTCTTCTCTGAAGGCTTCAGTAATGGGGCTAAGGCCATGGTTGTTAATGGTGCCTTGATTAAGAAGATTTACCTTCCTCGTGAGCTGTTCTCGGTCTCAACGATTTGGGTGGCTTTGATCCACTTTGTGCCTCAGATTGTGGTGCTTTTGCTGGCTTGTATTTTTGCCGGGTGGAGCCCAGATGTGAAGCAGGTTGCTGCGGCTCTTGTTGCCATGGTGATTATTATGGTGTTCTCTGCGGGGCTTGGCCTGATTTTTGGTGTGGCTAATGTCTTTTTCCGTGATTCAGAGAATATTGTGGATATGCTCCTGATGGTTGCTACCTGGTTTTCTCCGGTGCTGTATTCATGGACTATGGTGCGAGATACTCTCTATTCGTGGGTTATTAATGTTTATCTTCTGAACCCTCTGACCGTTGCTGTTGAACTGTTTCACTATGCTTTCTGGATCCCCACTTTGTCTGAGGAGGCTTTGGCTCTACCAACCTCGCAGATCCCTCCGCATCTACTTACTCTGTGGGTGCCGGTTGCCTTGGGCGTTTCGCTAGTAACCTTGTTCCTTGGTGACTTACTTTTCCGTAAGCTCGAGGGCAACTTCGCCCAGGAGCTCTGATCGTATGGATATCAAGAAGTTCGATTTACCGCCTGTGACTGATAGCGCCCCGGTGGTTATTAGGGTTGAGTCGCTGGTCAAACGCTTTGTGCTGCGCCATACCCGTTCGATGAAGGAAGCTTTCGTCTGGTTGATGAAGGGCCGCAAGGGAGATTTGAATGAGAAATTCAATGCGCTCAACGGGGTCTCTTTAGATATTCGTGAAGGTGAGCGCGTTGCCTTGCTGGGTTATAACGGTTCTGGCAAGTCAACCTTGCTCAAGCTGATTTCGGGTGTGATGCACCCTGATGAAGGTATGGTGCTGACGGGCGGACGCATTGCCGGGCTTATTGAGGTCGGTGCAGGCTTTCACCCCGACCTTACCGGGCGGGATAACGTGTACCTCAACGCCGCAATCCTTGGTATGAGCAAGGAACAGATCGAAGCAAAGTTCGATGAAATTGTTGAGTTCTCTGAAATCGGCAACTTTATTGATACCGAGGTGAAGTTCTACTCATCGGGCATGTATTTGCGTCTGGCGTTTGCTGTGGCTGTTCATACTGACCCGGAGATTTTCTTGGTGGATGAGATCCTGGCGGTGGGCGATGAGCCTTTCCAGAAGAAGTGTATCGCTAAGATTCGTGACTTGAGTGCTGAGGGGAAAACCCTGGTTGTAGTCAGTCATGACCTTGATTTGGTGGCTAGGATTTGTGAGCGTGGTGTCGTTTTGGATCACGGTTCTAAACAGTTTGATGGTCCTATTGACCAGGCGATTGAGTTCATGAGGGCTAAATCTCGGTAAGAGAAGTCTTCCCCTAAAGTACCCACAAGCTCCCTAGCTTGTGGGTATTTTTGTGCGTTGTTACTAGTCAGTAACTAGTTGCGTGTCTAAACGTTACGAATTTCTGCAATGAAAATGAGGGGCTGTGGAAAAGTTCTGCCCTTGAGTTGTCGTGCCTTATCAAGCAAAACTTGTATGGGATCTAACCTGTGGGGCAGAGGCGCACCCGGCTGATTTATCCACAGAATTTTCTTCTGCCGTTTGATTGTTTGACCTAATCAACTGTATCTTGTTGGAGAATTCACCGATGGGTAAGAACAGGACGTAAGGGGGACAAATGCCTATAGCGCACGCAGAAGAGCTTATCGAAGCAGATGTACGCGATTTAATTCGCCGTAGTAGCCTTGATCCGCTTGTACAGCAGAGTGAAGCTAAAGAGCTCATTCAGCAGGCAATCGCAGAGTATGAGCACCAGATGCTGCGCGGGGCAGTGCCGCGGCTTGAGAACGCTGATACCCTCATGAGCACCTTGTTTGACAAGGTGTGCGGCTTTGGCGAGATTCAACAGTTTCTTGATGATAGCTCTGTCGAAGAGGTATGGATTAACGCCCCGGATGAGATTTTTGTGGCTAGGGCCGGGGAATCGGAGCTAACTGGCTTGAGCCTGAGCGAAGAACAGATTCGTGCACTGGTAGAGCGTATGCTCAAAACCTCGGGCCGTCGCCTGGATCTGAGCACGCCTTTTGTTGACAGCTCACTGCCGGACGGCTCTAGGCTCCATGTAGCTATACCCGATGTTACCCGCCAACATTGGGCCATTAACATTCGTAAGTTCATTGCTCGGGCAACCCGTTTAAATGATTTAGTGAAACTGGACTCTCTGAGCCTAGAGGCTGCAAAGTTTTTGGATGCAGCTGTTGCTAGCGGTCTCAATTGCCTGGTGTCAGGGGCAACTCAAGCTGGTAAAACAACTATGTTGAACTGTTTATCGGCCTCAATTGGTATGCGAGAACGTGTTATCACCTGTGAAGAGATTTTTGAGCTTAAGATTCCGTTGCGCGATGTTGTGAATATGCAGTGCCGTCAGCCCAACCTTGAAGGGCATGGGGAGATTCCTCTACGGCGTCTGGTGAAAGAAGCCTTGCGTATGAGACCTGACCGTTTAATAATTGGTGAGGTACGTGAAGCTGAGTCCCTTGATATGTTGATAGCTTTGAATTCTGGGCTGCCGGGCTTATGCACTATCCACGCTAACTCTGCCCGTGACGCTATCACCAAGATGTGCACACTCCCGCTTTTAGCCGGTGATAATATCTCAAGTTCTTTTGTTGTGCCGACGGTAGCTTCTTGTTTTGACCTGGTAGTGCATTGCGACCGCGATTTGAGAGGGAGGCGCTACGTTCGAGAGATTCTTGCGGTGGGTAATCGTGTTGAACATGGTGTGATTGAGACCAGCACACTTTTTAGGCGTGAAGGTGAGCAGCTGGTGTGTGTTGCCTCAGAGGTGCCCTCACCGGAGAAGTTTCTGAGGGCTGGTTATGCTCCTGAATCTCTGCTTAACTGTGAGGCAGGGCTGGTATGAGTGCTTTCTTTGGTCTTACGTTCGGTATTGGTGCGCTTTTTATCTATATGTCCTTCTGGGAGCTTCCCAGCCGCGGAAAGAAAAAACGCAAAGCTCCCGTCATGCAGCAGCTCCTTCGTCAGGCAGATCTTGAGAAGTTCACTGTGGGTATGTTTTATTCAGTGTCGGCTGCAGCTGCTCTAGTGGCCATGGTCCTAACTTTTGCCCTGACGTCCTTAGTCCCTCTTGCTCTACTTGCTGCAGGCGTTGGCTTCTTTGGCCCCTATTTTCTGGTCAAACACCGGGCAACTCAACGGCAGGCTCAGCTGCGAGATCTATGGCCTGACACGGTAGATCACTTGCGGTCAGCTATCCGTGCTGGCTTATCGCTTCCAGATGCCCTCATGCAACTTCAATACCGGGGCCCAGAACCTCTACGCCCAGCTTTTGCCAGTTTTGCTGCAGACTACCTGGCTAGCGGCGAGTTCTTGCCTGCTCTGAACCGTCTTAAAGACCGTTTGAGCGACCCTACAGCCGATAACATCATTGAGGCCCTTAAAGTGACCCGCGAAGTTGGTGGCACCGACTTAGGTCGACTTCTAGGAACCTTAAGCTCCTTTTTACGTGAGAACAGTAGAACCCGTTCTGAGCTTGAAGCTAGACAATCATGGACGGTTAATGCTGCGCGTCTGGCCTGTGTGGCCCCCTGGGTTGTCTTGGGTTTAATGGCAACCCAGCCTAGTACCATCAGAATCTATAACAGCTTTGCTGGCTTTGTGGTCTTAGCAAGTGGGCTCGTACTAACTATTATTGCCTACCGGCTCATGATGCGTATCGGTGCTCTACCTGAAGAGAAGAGGGTCCTTACATGAATCTTTCTCTTCTCCTTGGCCTGAGTCTTGCCGCAGGGCTCTGGTTGGTTCTTTCAGGTATGTGGCACCAGCGGCGGGAAAGCTTCGCAGACCGTATAGCACCCCAATTGCGCGCAGCAGAACTTAAAAAGAGCCGCCCAGATGCCCCGTATAGTACCTTGCCAGAAGGTATCTACGGTGCAAGTGCTGCCCTTCTGGCCCCCTGGGTCGAAAAGATTTACCGGAGTTTGGGCAAATCTAGCTTCGATACAGTGGCTCTTGAAAAACGTCTTGCCCAGTTAGGTAGGGGTTTGACGGTTGCTGAATACCGGGTGCAACAGGTGCTGTGGAGTTTGCTGGCTGCTGGGCTCTGTATTTGTCTGGTAGCTGTGGGACTTGCCCACGGCACACTAAATCTTGTGCCGGGCTTTCTTCTCATCGTGTTAGGTGCTGCGGCCGGTTTTCTTGCTCGTGATTACTGGCTATCTCAGCAGATTGCTAAACGGGAAAAAACGATGCTAGCTGAGTTTCCCGCCTTAGCTGAGTTGATGGCCTTATCTGTTACCGCAGGGGAGTCAGCTATCGGTTCGCTTGAGCGGGTTGTGCGCAGTTCGCAGGGAGAGCTCTCTGGTGAGTTTCGAACTATTCTCGCTATGACTCGCTCTGGTGAATCACTGGTTGTTGCTTTGCAAAGTTTTTCTCAGCGAACTTCGGTGGCGGCCCTCTCCCGTTTTGTGGACGGCCTAGTGGTGGCTATTGAACGTGGCACACCTCTGGCTGATGTCTTGCGAGCCCAGGCACAAGATGTGCGGGATAACGCCAAGCGTGAGCTGATGGAAACAGCAGGGAAGAAAGAAATCGGTATGATGGCGCCCGTTGTCTTTCTGATTCTTCCGCTCACTGTGCTTTTTGCGATGTTTCCAGGCCTTTCCCTTCTTAATCTTAATTTCTAATCTTGCCTTCCTCTAGGCGCTTTCTATTCACCCTCTTATGTATAAGGAGAACCCATGAAAAAGTTTATGACCGACACCTACGTTAAGGCCCTTATCAGCATTTTTGCCCCTCTGCCTAGCGCAGATGATGCTGAGCGTGGTGACGTACCCGGCTGGGTGATGATCACGATGATGTCCGCTATCCTCGTGGCCGCTATTTTGGTGATTGCTCAGGATGCTCTGGTGAATATGTTCAATAATGCGATGTCGATGATTAGCCGCTAGGGGAGTCCTGTGAGAGCTGTGGTCCTTGAGAAGGAAAGAGGAAACGCAACGGCAGAGTTCGTGATGGTTTCTGCCCTGGTTGTTTTACTTTTCCTGAGTGTTGTGCAAATCGCTTTTGCCATGTTTACCCGAAACGTACTGCAAGATGCTGCCTCTCAAGGTGCCCGCTATGGGGCCATGCTCGATAGGACGCCCGCTGATGGTGAAGAGCGCACACACGACTTGCTCTACTCTGTGCTCCCTGACCAGTATTCGGCGAAGATTAGTAGCTCTGTCACCCAGTGGCAGGGAGTAGATGCTGTGCAAGTGACCGTTGTTGCCCCGGTCCCACTGCTTGGCCCCTTTGGTATGGACGCCCAGTGGGAGGTGAGCGGGCATGCTGTGGTTCAGCGATAAACCCGGTGAAGAACCTAAAGTAGCAGAAAGGTCAGATCATTCTGACAGGGGCAGTGCCCTGGTCGAATTTATTGGCTTAGGTGCCCTGCTGATGGTGCCCACAGTTTATTTTCTGCTCTCGGTTTTTGCCATGCAGTCAGCGGCCTTCGCGGCCTCTAACGCTAGTGCCCACGCTCTACAGGTCATTCAGTTTCTACCCCCGGAGCAGCGTAGCCAATCTGCTGTCCAAGCTGTTGCGGTGCTGACAGCAAGCGACTTTGGTATAGATGCTGGGGCTGTTACAGCCACCTTAGGCTGTGAGGATACCTGCGCACCGGGGGAGCGGGTAACTGTAGAGGTAAGAGTTGAGGTGGAGTTGCCCCTGGTGCCCTGGCCAGGAGCACCTACCCTGGCTACAATGACCTCCCAGGCTGTGAGCTGGGGAGGTGATTACTCCTGATGCTCAAGAAACACGCCCACTATTCTGAATCGTCTCAAGGAGAGACAGAAAAAGAGCATGAAGCTGAGCAGGGGAGTGTGCTTCCTCTGATCGTGGGGCTCTGTCTGGTGCTGCTACTGATTGCCTCTACCGTTACTGGAGTGAGCTCAGTCTACCTAGAAAGAGCACGTCTGCAAGCTTTAGCTGATCAGGCTGCAACCTCAGCTGCGCAACGCATCGAAGGTATCACCGCAGTAGGGGCGTCCCAGGCACAGGTGAGACTCACCAATGCCGGGGTGCAGGCGTCCGCTCAGACTTTCCTGCATGAAAGTGGCGCTGGGGCTGATTTCTCCCAGCTGGCCTTGAACCCCGCAACTGGAGCGCCCGAACACCATACGGCAACCGTCGTCCTCTCAGCAAGAGCCCACCCGCCCTTACTCTCCATCGTGCTACCTGATGGTATCGATATCACCGTTACCGGCAAGGCACGCGTCATCACCACCCAACAGTAGAACACCCACAGCTCTGCCCCATCAGCGCAAAAGCGGGGCAAAACCGGGCGCTTACCCTCCTTTTCAGTTAGGGTTAATAGTCATGGCTACTTTAGATTTTTCTGCCCACATCAAAACCTTACGCTCAACCTACGCCTCCATCGAAGAGGTCAGCGACGTTGAGCAGCTTCGCGCTACCATCGCAGAACTCTCTGAAGCAGCCGGCGCCCCGGACCTCTGGGACAACCCCGACGCCGCCCAAAAAGTAACCTCCCAGCTCTCCCACAAACAAGCTGAACTCGATAAGCTCCTCAAACTAAACCAGGCCATTGACGACCTTGACATCATGGTCGAACTAGCCGAAGAAGAAAGCGACACCCAAACCCTGGCCGAAGCGGAAACCGAACTGCGCGCTATCGAAAAACGCCTAGCAGAGCTTGAAGTCATCACCCTCCTCTCCGGCGAGTACGACCAGCGCGATGCCGTCGTCACCATCCGAGCAGGAGCCGGTGGCGTAGATGCCGCCGACTTCGCCGAAATGCTCCTGCGCATGTACCTGCGCTGGGCAGAAAAAAACGGCTTTGACACCACTGTCATGGACACCTCCTACGCCGAAGAAGCCGGCCTCAAATCAGCAACCTTTGAGGTCAAAGCCCCCTACGCCTTTGGGCGCCTATCCATCGAAGCAGGAACCCACCGCCTGGTGCGCATCTCACCCTTCAATAGCCAGGGCAAACGCATGACCTCCTTCGCCGCAGTAGAAGTCATCCCCCTCATTGAGCAAACCGACCACATCGAGATCCCCGAAGCCGAACTCAAAGTTGATGTCTTCCGCTCATCTGGCCCCGGCGGTCAATCCGTCAACACCACAGACTCAGCTGTGCGCATGACCCACATACCCACCGGCATCGTAGTATCGATGCAAAACGAAAAATCCCAGCTACAAAACCGAGCCGCTGCGCTACGCGTCCTACAATCTCGCCTGCTCCTACTGCGTAAAGAACAAGAGGACGCCAAAAAGAAGGAACTCGCCGGTGACGTCAAGGCCTCCTGGGGCGACCAGATGCGCTCCTATGTGCTCAACCCCTACCAGATGGTCAAAGACCTACGCACCAACTATGAAGAGGGAAACCCCAGCGCCGTATTCGACGGGGCACTGGACGGCTTCATCGACGCCGGTGTGCGATGGCGCGCCGCCGAACGACAGAAAAGAAAGAACGAAGAATAATCGTGGCTAAGAAAAAAGTAACGAAAGAAGACCCCAACAACCACACCATCGCCTCCAACCGCCGCGCTCGCCATAACTACAACATCCTAGAAACCTGGGAGGCTGGCCTAGTGCTCATGGGCACCGAGGTGAAATCTTTGCGTGATGGTGGTGCTTCTATCACCGATGGTTTTTGCCAGATGTATGGCAATGAGCTGTGGTTAGAGGGTATTCATATCGCTGAATACGGGCGAGGGTCTTGGACTAATCACGCTGCCCGCCGCCGCCGCAAACTGCTCATGCATCGCAGCGAAATCAATAAAATCGCCCAGAAGCTCAACGAAAGCGGCTACACGGTGGTGCCTTTGAAACTTTATTTCAGTAAGGGCCGCGCCAAGGTTGAAATTGCCCTGGCTACCGGTAAACGCGACTACGATAAGCGTCAGGCCCTACGCGAGCGCCAGGACAATCTAGAAGCTCAGCGTGCTATGCGCTATAAGAACCTGGGCTAATAACCTACTCGAAGGAGAGAGATGACAACCGGAAATAACAAGGAAAACCCCTACGG
>JAXFPK010000071.1:0-2189 GCA_034179845.1 Rothia sp. (in: high G+C Gram-positive bacteria)
GCCCCTCACGTCACTGGCATTGTTGCTTTGATGAAGGAGCGCGACCCTAATCTCACCGTTGAGCAGATTCGCTCTATTCTCAAAAATACTGGTACGAGCGTGAACGGTTACCGCCTGGTGAATGCGCCTCGAGCTGTCTCAGCGGTTGCCGATACTCGCTCCCAGTTTGCTTTGGTGAATGCCATTGGCCACTATTTTTGGAGAAATGGGGCCTACGAGAGGTTTGGTGCTCCTACCACTGCTGAGATTGCCTTGCGTGATGGTGGGGTAGCTCAGATATTTGCCAAGAATCAGGTCATTTATTGGACTGCTCGACAGGGGGCCTTCCATGTTAATTTCAATGGTGCTATTGGTGCTAAGTATCGTTCTGCTGGGTATGAGCATGGCTATGGGTACCCCACTATGGCTGAGATGGCTGTGCCTGGGGGAGTGATGCAGCGTTTTGCTCGGGCTGATGGGCGTACTACGGCTGTGTATTGGGATGCTTCTACTTATCGGACTCATGCTGTGTGGGAAGCTGGTTCTATTGGGTACCGGTATAACGTTTCTGGGGGTGTTGGTCGTTATGGCTTCCCGGTGTCAGATGAGACTGCTGTGATGGGTAGTGTGCAGCAGCGGTTTAGGACGGCTGCTGGTACAGAAACTGTGATGGTTTGGTCACCTGGTACGGGTACGAAGGTTTTGAATGGCCGTGGTGGCTTGTACTGGTATTGGGTGAATAACGGTTATATTGGGCAGCTTGGTTATCCCACCTCGGATGAGGTTGCTCAGGCTGATGGGTCGGTTGTTCTTAGCTTTACGAGTGGTGCTCAGTTGCGGTGGACGGCTGAGACCGGAGTGCAACGAGTACGCTAGGCGGCGAAATCATCACCAATTGGTAGGAGCACACTAGGGCCATCTAGCCCGAGAAGAAGCAGGGGGTTCGTATAGTCGAGCCCCCTGTCTGCTGTCTTAGACCCGGTGGCGGGTTCTCTTACACCCCAGTGCAGGCAAAAGCGTGGGGCACAGTGCTGAATTTCTGGGTCAAGCTGGGCGATGACGTCCCCGGCCTGCACCTGGCTGCCAAGAGGTAGGGGATTGTTCACCGGCTCAAAGGAGGACAGCCTCCCATCTGGGTGCTCGATGGTGAGTACCTGGCGGTCTACCACCGTGCCGGCAAAAACTATTTCCCCTTCAAAGGGTGCCAGGACGTTCCCGCCTGCTTGGAGTGTAAGATCAACTCCACGGTGCCCAGCTGACCAGCGTGCGGCGGGCTTTTCAAAGCCGCGTATCACCTCAACCTGCCCTTCTAATGGGGCCTGCCAGGGGTGCGTCCGCTGTGCTGAAGCTAGGGGAGCTGCTGCACCTATGAGTAGCAGGGCACAAGAACAAGCCCCTAGAACTCTCGTCACTGCTTGAGCGGGGAGGGGAAGAAAAGACATGGCAAGAAACCTCCTGGTCGGTGCCCGCCCCTTACCCTAGGTGGCGCCAACCATCGGTTGCTCCTATCTTTACCACTGGAAACCTGCCATCACAAGAGCTAAAAACTCGGTGATTAAAAGCCAATGATGGGGTATAGTTGTTGATTGCAGTTTGTCCCTGCACCCTGCCTAAAAATAGGTGGCGCTGGGGGCAAGGGGAATCCCTTTACATAGAGACCTCTCCTTGAGGAGCCGTTTACGCGCGCTTCATCTAGGATCTGACATCGCGTAACGTGAAGCAACTAGCCTCTAGTTGATAAGGAACTTTCGGTCCGGCATAAGCCGGTGAAGGTCTGAGACTGCTTCGTCACTCCAACGAAAAAGTCTGAGCGTTACCAGGGGAGCGGGCCTTGGCCTAAGACGCTCCACATGTAAACCGATAACTACTATGCGCGGAGCGCGGCTAGCCTGGAATCAGGGGCCCGCCCGGCACCCATCACACTAAGGAGACGACATGCCCGTCGTAACTATGCGCCAGCTTCTCGATTCAGGTGTCCACTTCGGTCACCAGACCCGCCGCTGGAACCCCAAGATGAAGCGTTTCATCCTCACCGAGCGCAACGGCATCTACATCATCGACCTGCAGCAGTCACTGGCCTTCATTGACCAGGCTTACGAAGCTGTTAAGGCAACCGTTGCTCACGGCGGCACCGTTCTGTTCGTTGGTACCAAGAAGCAGGCTCAGGAAGCCATCGCTGAGCAGGCTACCCGCGTGAACATGCCCTACGT
>JAXFPK010000090.1:0-10470 GCA_034179845.1 Rothia sp. (in: high G+C Gram-positive bacteria)
CTAAGAATCCTGCACTCGCCCTCATGGCTTACACCAATGGTCAGGCTGTATCTATGGTCTGCCCCATCCATCTCAACTAGGCAGCCCAAGGTAAAAGATTCTTCTCCATGGGGGACTAGACCGACGCTACCACCGCGGATAGCCCCGCCTTCCCGTCTGCGTCCGTCAAGCGCATCGTTAATAGACTCACCGCCAGCCAAACGGCTCAGGGCATCTAAAGCGTCCAAAGCATTAGACTTTCCAGTGCTGTTTCGCCCAATCAGGAGAGTTGTATCAGCTATAGGCAGAGTCTGCTCTTCAAAGCCCTTAAATGAGGTCAGATGAAGTTCTTTAAGTTCTGCGGTCGTTCCCATAGAGTTAGTTTACTAGCTGGTTTGAGAATCGCTCAATGAAAAGAAAAAGCCTACCACTTACACGGTGGCAGGCTTTTTCAGAGTAAAACCGAACTACTCGGCGTCGTGGTCGGTCTCGAGGATCTTGACCAGGGTGTCGAGTGCTTCTTCAGCGCCTTCGCCTTCTGCGCGCAGAACGACCTTGTCGCCGTGCTTAGCACCGAGTGACATCAGGGAGAGGATGGAAGCTGCGTCCATTGCCTCGTCTGCGGGCTCGCCTTCAGCGGCGATGGTGACCTCAACAGGGAGGTCGCCTGCTGCTTCAGCGAAAATCGCTGCGGGGCGGGCGTGCAGGCCAACACGGCTTGCGATGGTGGCAATACGTTCTGCCATGGGGTTCTCCTTAATAAAGGGGTGCGGATTTTTGTCCACTACTGAGTCTAAATCAGGGCGCGACGGTTTCGCTCGCGTTAATCACCTATTTTGGTGTGATTTATTCAGAAATAGATTCTTGGCTTAGAGGCCGAGCTCGTCAAGAATCGGCAGGTACTTGCGGGCTGCTTCCTTAGCTTCTGCAGAGGAAATCTGGTCCAGAGCATCGTTAGCGATCTGTTGTGCCTTTTCAGGGGTCACTGACTTGAGCACGGCAGATACGGCGGCCATAGCACCGGCGTTCATGGAGAGGGTATCTACGCCCAGGCCTACCAGCACCACAGCCAGGGCGGGGTCGGCTGCTGCTTCACCGCAGACAGAGACGTACTTTTTCACACCAGACTTCGATGATGCCCGCTTAGCACCTTCAACGGTCAGCTTAATCATCTTCAGCACGGCCGGCTGCCAGGGGTTGTTGAGGTGGGCCAGATCGCCGAGTAGGCGGTCTGCTGCCATGGTGTACTGGGTGAGGTCGTTGGTGCCGATGGAGACGAAGTCTACTTCACCGAGGATTGCCTCAGCGTTGACGGCTGCTGCGGGAGTTTCGACCATGACGCCACGGGTCTTAAGACCAATCTTGTCTACTGTGTTTTTGAAGCGGCGGGCTTCTGAAGTAGTTGAAATCATGGGGGCCATAACCCAGATGTCAGCATCGGTGCTCTCAGCCGCTTCCTTAATGGCCTTGAGCTGGCGTTCAAGCACGCCGGGCACAGCAGTGTCGGTACGGAAACCGCGCACACCCAGGGCGGGGTTTTCTTCTTCCTTGACGTTGAGGAAGGGCAGGGGCTTGTCTGCCCCTGCATCGAGGGTGCGTACAACGATGTGCTGGCCGGGGAAAGCGTCGAAGACGGCCTTGTAGCTAGCGGTCTGGGTTTCTACTGAGGGCTCAGCGTCGTGGCCTAGGAAACCAAATTCGGTGCGGAGCAGACCCACACCTTCAGCTTTGAGGCTGGCTGCTTTCTCTGCACTCTTGCCGTCACCAACGTTGGCGTAGAGGGGAACATGGGTGCCATCTGCCATGATGCCGGTGCCGTCAAAGTCAGGTAGTTCCTTGCGGTTGGCGTATTTTTCAGCCAGTTCGCGGTGTTCGTCGGTTACCTCTGTCTCGACGGTACCTTCGTTGGAGTCAACGTAGACTTTGGTGCCGTTTTCAATCTCGGTGACGCCCTTGGCGGCAACGATGGCAGGTAGGCCAAGCCCGCGAGCCAGAATTGCGGTGTGGGCCTGGGGGCCACCGTCGGAAGTAATCAGGGCGATGACCTGCTGGGGGTCTAGGGTGGCGGTGTCTGCCGGTGCCAGGTCGATAGCTGCCAGGATGAAGGGCTCAGCAGAGGTAGGAATACCGGGGGCCTGCTGGCCGGTAAGTTCGGCAACGATGCGAGCGCGGACGTCGTGGATGTCGGTGACGCGTTCGGCCATGTAGCCGCCTAGTGCTGCCATCTGGTCGGCGAAACCGGTTGCTGCTTCCCAGACTGCTAGTTCGGGGGCTTTGCCCTGCTTTTCGACGAGTTTGATGGCGCTCTTGAGGAGGGCGCGGTCGGTTGCCATCTGTGAGGTGGATTTGAGCACGGCTTTACCGTCGCGGCTAGCGTGTTCGGCGCGTTCCAGTAGACCCTTTTTGACGGCTTCTGCGGCGGCTTTGATGCGTTCGGCGGCCTGTTCGGGGGTTTCGTCAGCTGAGAGTTTCAGGGAAGAGGAGGGAGCTTTGATGGGCTCGGGCATCTGAAGGACTTTGCCGATAACGCGGCCGGCGTAGACGCCGACACCCTGGTAGGTAGTCATAGAGTTTTCCTTCTAAGGGGTTGAAGTGATTAGACGGTTGCCGTGGCCTTACGGCCTGCAAGTGACTTGAGAACAAGATACATGAGTGAGCCCACTAGGGTACCTGCGATAACTGCCACAAGGAACATGAGGGGTAAGGGTGCGGTTCTGGTGGGGGTTTAGAGGGTCAGTTTGCGTAGGGTGACTGCTTGGGGGGTGGTTGATTCGAGGGTGGGTACCTGGGTGCCGGGTAGGGAGGCGGCAGCTGAGCCGTGGGCGACAGCCTGTACCAGGCATTCGGGGAGGGTTTTGCCCTGTTCGTGGGCGATGAGGAACCCTGCTAGAGAGCAGTCGCCTGCCCCTACGGTGGAGCGTACTTTGATGGGGGCATGGACGGCGTGCCAGGCACCTTCTGCGGTCACGAGTACGGCTCCTCCCCCGCCCAGGGTGGCCAGGACCATTTCCACGCCGCGGTCAACTAGTTCTTGTGCGGTAGTTGCGGTGAGTTCGGGGCTGGCTTCGAGTTCGTCCGCCATCTCAATTTTGCCGACCAGTTCAGCGAGTTCTTCGGAGTTGGGTTTGATGAGGTTGGGCATGCCATCTAGACCTACGAGGGCGTCGCGTAGGGCTACCCCGGAGGTGTCTACGGCGATGCGGGGGGCTTTGTCGCCCAGGGATTCGCGGATGGAGCGGCCTACTACGGCGTAGTAGTCGGAGGGGACGCCGGCCGGTAGGGATCCTGCTAGTACGAGCCAGGCTGCGCCGATGGTTTCTTTGATCATGAGGCGGGTGAGCTGCTGTTGGGCTACGTCGTTGAGGGGCTCGCCGGGGGCGTTGATTTTGGTGGTGGTGCCGTCGGGTTCGACCACAGTGATGTTGGAGCGGATAGGTACGCCGATGGGCATGTTAACGAAGGGTACTTGGTCTTCTTTGAGGCTGGCTAGTACGGGGTCTTCGTTGTCGCCGGGTAGCACTGCCACGGTTTCGAAGCCGGAGATGTTGAGGGCGCGGGCGATGTTGACGCCTTTTCCGCCGGGGTCTGAGGCGGCGGCGATGGCGCGTTGGACGGCGCCACGTTTGATGGCGTGGGAGAGTTCCACGGTACGGTCCATGCTGGGGTTAGCGGTTAGGGTAACGATCATGCGATAAGCACCTCTACGTTAGATTCTTCAAGCGCTGCCGCGAGTTCACCTTCGGGCGCTTTATCGGTAATGAGAGTGTCGATGTCTTCTAGCCCGGCGAAGCGTACCAGGGCCTCTTGGCCGAATTTGGCTGAGTCGCAGAGGAGCACGACGCGGCGGGCTGATTTGACGATGGCGGTTTTGACGATTGCTTCGTTGGGGCCGGGGGTGGAGAGCCCGAATTCGGCGTCTAGGCCGTTGACGCCGATGAAGGCAATGTCGGGGCGGATGGTTTCGAAGTGGGCGGCGGCGCGGGTGCCGACTGCCGCCCAGGTCATTTTGCGGAGCTGGCCGCCGACCATGTCGAGTACCACCCCGTCAGCTTCAGCGAGTTTCACGGCGATGTGAAGGGCATGGGTGATGATGAGGCGGTCGGCGCCTGATTTGAGGGAGAAGTCTGTGGCGGCGATGCGGTCGGCTAGGATTTCGGTGGTGGTGCCTGCGTCCAGAACTACCGCCCCGGCGTCCGAATCGCTGAGGAGCTCATAGGCGCGCTGGGCGATTCTCTGCTTTTCGGGGGTGTTGAGGTTTTGACGTAGGGCGATAGAGGACTCTACAGAGGTTGATTGCTCTACAGTTACGGCACCGCCGTGCACGCGGCGTAGCTTACCTTCAGCTTCGAGGGCTGCTAGGTCACGGCGGACGGTTTCCATTGTGACTTCGTAGCGTCTAGCGAGGTCTGCGCCGTTGACGCGGCGTGCAGAAGCTACGAGCTTCGCGATTTCGGCGCGTCGTTCTTCAGCGAACATGTCTTTATCACCTTATACAACTGGAAGGTGGGCCGGGTGACCCTATCTACTGTTGATTTTATGTGGGTTCCTGTGGGCACGCAATGTAAAACCCACCATTAGCACTGTTTTTCGGTGCTCTTGTTGGGTTTCCGGGGTGTTCTGAGTAGGGCCAGGGCAAAAACCCAACCGATGGCACAGCCTAGGGCGTTGGCGAGGACGTCCAGGGGTGAGCTGGTACGCCCAGGCATGAAATGCTGGGTGGTTTCGATAGCCAGGGTGCAGGCTAGCCCACCTAGAGGCACAAGCCAGGTTCGGGCCGGGCGCAGCAGCCAGGTAAAGAGTAGACCACCAGGCATAAACATGACCACGTTAGAGAGCCATTCCACCTGTGGGTAGCCGAACCAGCCAGGTAGCCAGCCGCGGGTGTGGCCTTCTACAAGGATGCAGGCTAGGGTCTGCCCCGATTCTCCGGAGTCAACGTGGGTAGGCCAGAGCACAATGATGGCGACCGCTACCACGTACAGCCAGGTAAGAACCCAAAGGACGATGCGCCCCACTAGGGTTTACCTACCAGCAGGGGCTCCTTGGTTTCTACCCAGCGGCTCAGGCCCGGCAAATCTACTTCAAAAGGTTCAGCGTTGGCGATGGTGCCAAATTCTCGGCCGTGTGTAGCGGAGAGGGCGCGGCGAATCAGGGAGCCGTGGGCCACAACAATGACGCGCTGGCCGGGGTAGTCGCGGGCGATTTGGCGCAGTACTTTGATGCTGCGCAGGTAGACGGAGCGTTCGCTTTCAACCCCGCTGTAGTAGGCGTCCGGCTCTTTGCGGGCCGCCACTGGGATGTTCAGCCCTTCGGCTTCGCCGTAGCCGCGTTCTACTAGGTCCTCGTAGGTGCGGGCAGGGCTCAGGCCGAAGGCGGCACCAATAATTTCTGCAGTTTCATAGGCGCGAGAGAGCGGGGATGAGACCACCACGTCGAACTCGAAGCCTCGGGCTTTGAGGGAGGCAGCGGCCTCATGGGCCTGGGCGCGGCCGGTTGCGTTGAGGGGGATGTCGCTGGTGCCTTGCATGAGGTGGGCCTTGTTCCAGTCGGTCTGGCCGTGACGAATCAGCATGATAGAGGAGGCCCGGCGGGCAGGGGCTAGGGGCACTACCTCACCGTTGTGGGGCACTAGCACTTTCTGGCCAGTGCGGGCTGTTTGCAGGCGGGAAATGAGCATACCGTGCACCACGATAATCAGGTTCTGACCAGGGTGGTCAGCTTCAACCTGGTCGAGGGCAGTCTCAACACGGGCCAGGAAGGTATCGAGGGGTTCGATGTCTGCGGTTTCGTTCTCGATGGTTTCCCACAGGGCGGGGTTGTTAGGCGCCCCTTCGAGGTCTTTGAAGGATCGCTCTGCCAGGCCCGGGTAGGAGCCAAGGACGGGCAGGCCCAGCTCGTCGGCGATGATGGCACCGGTTTCTTGGGCGCGGGAAAGAGGGGAGGTGACGACGCCGTGCCAGGTGAAGCCGAGGTGGGCATCCGCCTGTGCCCGGGCGTATTGGAGGACGTTGTGGGCAGCAGCAAGCGCCTGGGCGCGGCCAGTCTCGTTGAGGGGTATATCGCTGGAGCCTTGTAGGCGGTGTACGAGGTTCCAGTCGGTCTGTCCGTGTCGAATAAGTACGCTAGGCATAGGGTTCATTATCCCACGGGAATACGGGGGTTCTATTCAGAGGTAAAATCGATCTCCTCCCCCGAAGGGCCCTGAATATTACTGACAACGCCATTGTTTGGGTTGAAAGTTCTGACGACGCACGCTCTCAACACCATCAACTTGCTCTGTTACTACACGATACTCCCCAGCTTGACCGTTGAGGCTTCTAACCTAGAAGGGCTTAAAGAGTCACCCTCTGACCTTCTAAAAGATCAACACGATCAGCAACCTCTTTATGCGTCAGCCCATGACGCTTCCCTACGTATCTCATGCCACCGCAGTCAGGGCTTTCAACATAAACATAAGAACTACCAGAATAGGACTTAGAACCAGAGGAGCCTACGGCACCCCAGGCGATGGTGCATTCTTTCTCGTAGTTGAAAACCCGGTTAAAAGGCGTAGAGAAGAACACCGTGGCCATACCGTAGAACGCAGGTAAGATAACAACCAATAGGAAAATCCACGCCCGAATAAGCTCACCACGAGTAACAGGCTTTTTAGCTTTCTTCTCAGCTCCGTTTTCTAATGGCTTCTCGCTATTCACTTACATTACTCCTTACACTCTCATCCACTGAGCCCGGCGTCCTCTTCTTAATATGTCGCGGGCACCCCGGTATGAGAGCATAGAACCATGTTTGAACTTCACTCAGCCCCCACCCCTTTTGCCCCTGCTTGTGCCGTCTTTGACTGTGACGGCGTCCTACTCGACTCCGAAACCCTCTGGGGCGAAATCCAGGCCGACATGTTCAAACGCTACCAGGTGCCTCTCACCCCCGATCTCGAGGCCTCCCTGGTCGGTATCTCCGCCGGGGATCTGGCCGACAGGCTAGCAGCCCTCACCCCATTGGCGTCCGAATTCGACGGCTCCCCCGAGGCCTTCCGTGACAGCGTCTACACCACCATCACCACCACCGAATACGATGTCGTCAGCCGCGGCGTCACCCGTATTGACGGTGCCCTCGAAACTATCAAACTGCTCTCAGCCAAGATTCCCGTGGCGGTGGCGTCCAACTCCGGCGGTAAACTACTCACCCAGAAACTTACCGGCTTCGGCTACGCCCCCTACCTGGACACCTGGGTCTCCTTCCACGACGTCGAAAACGGCAAGCCCGCCCCAGATATCTACCGTGAAGCCGTCCGCCGCCTGGGGTTTGCACCAGAGCAGGCCCTCACCGTGGAAGACTCCATCACCGGCATGCGAGCAGCCACCAGTGCGGGCACCAACTGCCTCATATACCAGGCAGAGCCGGACGCCGCCACCCCCACTCCCCTACTGACGGCAGGTATCGGGCGGTTCAGTTCCTTCACCGACCCAGCCTTCCTCGCCCAGCTTGAGGCCTGGGTGGGGCACCTGCCCGACCGCGACCAGAGAAAACCCTAAGCAGAGCGGCAGGCGCTTAAAGCCAGTGAGCGGGGCAGGCAAAGATGCCCACCCCGCTCACCCCGCAGCCTCTCGAACCGCTCTTTATCGGCGCATGACCTTACGGGCCAGCATGTTACCGACCAGCTGGATGAGCTGCACCAGAATAATAATGACGGCGACAACAGACCAGGTGATGACCTCGTTGAAGCGCTGGTAGCCGTCCACCAGGGCGACCTTACCCAGGCCGCCGCCACCAATGTAACCGGCCATAGCTGACATATCGACCACACCAATCACCAAGAAGGTGTACCCCAAGATCAAGGGGCCAAGTGCCTCAGGAATCATGACGGTGAAGAGAATACGCATCTTAGAAGCGCCCATGGCGCGAGCTGCTTCAATCACACCAGGGTCGATAGAGACCATGTTCTGCTCCACGATACGGGCAATGGCGAAAGTTGCACCAAAGACCATGGCGAAGATAGCAGCATTGACACCCAGGCGGGTGCCAACCACCATCTGAGTTAGCGGCCCTAGAGCTGCCAGCAAGATAATGAAGGGGATGGGCCGTACCACGTTGACCACGACGTTGAGCAGAATGTTAACGAAGCGGTTCGCCAGAATGTTGCCCTGGCGGGTGGTGTACAGCAAGAGGCCAAAGACCAGACCGAGGGCACCGGCTAGCAGCATGGTCAATGAGACCATGTAGAGGGTGTCGCCCAGGGCGGGGATGAGCTTATCGCTGACGAAGGTTGAATCCACGGTTAGCGTACCTCCTGCACGCGAGTAACAGTCTTAAGCTCAGCAACTACAGCATCAAGGCTGGTGACATCACCCAAAAGTTCAAGGGTGAGATTACCGTAGCTCTTGCCCTGTAAGGTTTCTAGGCCACCTTGCACAATGTTGAAGGAGACGTTGCGGGAGCCCAGGTAAGAGAGCACCTTGCCGATGCCTTTATTACCTTCGGCGATTTCGATGTTAATCAGGTAACCCTTGTGGCGGGCCTTGAGTTCGGCTGCTTCGTCCCCTACGGGAAGGGACTTGACGGTGGTACCTACGAAGCGGCGGGCAACCTCGGTTTGTGGGTTGGAGAAGACGTCATAGACCTTGCCTGTTTCGACTACGCGGCCGTTTTCCATGACGGCTACCCGGTCGGCGATGGTTGAGACGACATCCATCTCGTGGGTAATGACGATGACGGTAATGCCCAGCTCGGCGTTGACCTTTTTGAGCAGGTCCAGCACTTCGGCGGTGGTTTCGGGGTCGAGGGCACTGGTGGACTCGTCCGCCAGTAGCAGGGAGGGTGAGGTGGCCAGTGCACGGGCGATACCTACGCGCTGCTTCTGCCCGCCTGAGAGCTGGTCGGGGTAGTTTTTGGCCTTATCTGCCAGCCCTACGAAGTCTAGGAGTTCGGTGACGCGGGCGGCACGCTTGGCCTTGTCCCAGCCTGCAACGATGAGGGGAAATTCGACGTTACCGGCAACGGTGCGGGAGTTCATGAGATTGAACTGCTGGAAGATCATGCCGATGTTGGTGCGTACCTGGCGTAGCTGGGATTCACGTTTGCCAGCGATTTCGAAACCGTCGACGGTGAGTGAACCCTCAGTGATGGATTCTAGGCCGTTGATCAGGCGTACCAGGGTTGATTTGCCGGCACCGGAGTAGCCGATGATAGCAAAGATGTCACCCTTGTTGATGCTGAGGTCTACACCGTTGACGGCGGTGACGGTTTTTTTGCCGACTTTGAACTCTTTGGTCACGTTGTTCAGCACGACCATGGGCTGGGGCCCGGTCGGCTGTAGTGGCTGTTCGGTCATGTCTTCTTCTTCGGTTGGGGGCTTGCTATGGCGGCGGGCTGGCACCGGTGGGTGCCTGCGCTGGTAGCGCGCGGACGCACCTGCTGAGGGTGGGCGCAAAAGCGGCAGCCTGTGCGGGGCTAGAGCTGGCACCGGACGGGGCCGAAGTGTCTAGCCTACCGCAGGTTGGCTGCCGCTGTTGAGGTGCGTGAGCTGGCTCAAAGGTGAACTTTTGCCGAGCTTCTTTAGCCCTTGCGCTTCTGCTCTTCGAGGGTTGCCAGGGTGGAGCGCAGTTCGGGGAGGTCGGTGGTGACTTCAACGGCGGTGCCCTGGGTGTCTTCTTGGACCACTGCCTGCACGGCTTCGGTGTGGTAGAGTTCTACGATTTTCTTGTAGGTCTCGTTGTCGGCGTTATCAGCGGTGGAGACGAAGAGGTTGACGTAGGGGCGGGCTGACTCGTTGGCGGGGTCGTCCTGGGCCAGGGCGGCCTTGGGGTTCAAGCCAGCATCTTTGAGGAAGTCGTTGTTGATGACTGAGCCGTCAACAGATTCGAGGGCGAGCACGGTCTGGGCTGCGTCTACGGGGGTGACGGTGACCTTGGATGCTGCGGTGTCGATATCGTCAACGGTGGGGGTGGTGGTCTCTGAGGTGAAGGAGACCAGGCCGTTAGCTTCGAGCAGCAGCAGGGCGCGTGCTTCGTTGACGGTGTCGTTGGGGATTGCGATTTCAGCGTCCTGGGGCAGTGCTGAGATGGAGTCGTGCTTGTTGGAGAACAGCGCCATGGGGTAGATGACGGTGGGGCCTACGATCTGCAGGTCGTCGTTAGCTTCTACGTTGTAGTTGGAGAGGTAGGCGATGTGCTGGAACCAGTTGAGGTCGATTTCGCCGGAGCTCTGGGCGGGGTTGGGCTGGGTGTAGTCGGAGAATTCAACGATTTCGATGTTGATTCCCTCTGCCTTTGCGACCTCAACGAGCTTGTCGTTGGAGGGGTCGGTGCCCACTACGCCGATTTTGACGACGTCGTCGCTGGAGGATGAGCCGCAGGCTGCAAGACCGAATGCAAGGGGTACGAGAGCCAGAGTGGCAACAAATTTCTTCACGGCTATGAATCTTTCTGTTGAGAAATAGTGGTGTGTGCGGCCACGGTTCAGCGGCACCGTCTCTAGCGCTGTGTGCTGATGTGG
>JAXFPK010000132.1:0-6653 GCA_034179845.1 Rothia sp. (in: high G+C Gram-positive bacteria)
AGAGCCTTAACTTCCGGGTTCGGGATGGGACCGGGTGTTTCCCTCTTGCTATAATCACCGAAGAGTGGAGGCGAGGGGACTCGAACCCCTAACCCCCTGCTTGCAAAGCAGGTGCGCTACCAATTGCGCCACGCCCCCATCGGGTGCTACCTATGAGATTTTATCTGTAGCTTCTTCCCAAGTTTTTTTATTCTCCTGAGAATCCCTAGCTTTCTTCACCGCCATCACTGTTGCCAGTGCAGCAAGTGCGATTGTCATAAATTTCTTCATGTCAACCTTTCAACCAAGGTGAGTGGGCGTACCAGGAATTGAACCTGGGACCTCTACATTATCAGTGTAGCGCTCTAACCGTCTGAGCTATACGCCCTTGATGTTCATCAGAACGAGATATAACTTTACACAGGTTTTGACACCTTGCCAAATTAAAAATGGGTGTTCTGAGACACATCATCTAAATTGGTAGTTAAAAGCCTCGTGGCGCCCTAAAAATACAGGGCACCACGAGGCTACATCAGGGCTCTAACTCAGATTTATTCGTCGGTGAGGGTCACGCCCACACCACCAACCAATCTGGCTGCCAGGTTATACAACATGGCAGCTAGAGTGCCTAGCAGAGTGTAAAGAATTACATTCACGACGGAAATAATGGTGCTATAAAGAGCCACCTGCCCCAAGGAGAGGTACTGGGATATATCTACAGCATCACCAGTGGTACCTAGCAAGGTCAGCAAATCGTTGAGGCTCTGGAAGGTTCCTGTGGCCTGCATAACCAGCCAGAGAATCACCGCTGCAACAACGGTAGCGATACCAATAGCAACCGAGAGCAGGAAGACAAGCTTAGCTACAGAGAAGGTATCGACCTTAGCAATGACCAGGCGCGCACGGCGAATCTTGGAGCGAGGGGCCGGGCGCACCAGAGGCTTACGCTGGGCATTTGCGGACGCTCCACCCTGGGGGCGTGCCTTACCTTGGGCAGCGCGCGGGGTGCCGGCTCGCGGCGCTGGCCGCGGTGCGGTTCCGGTGCTTCTAGTGCTCACTCTTACCTCCAAGTGCGTCTGCGGTGTCGGCTACTGCCGGGGTGGTCTTGTTTTCTAAAGGTACTTCATCTGCCGGCTTTTCGGGGCTTTCAGCGCCGTTTTCCTCGGTGTCGTCTACCTCATCGATGTTGCGTTCGTAGTTGCGGGCAACCTCAAGGATCTCATCGTTCTTGCCAGGCTTAGCAAAAATAACGCCCATGGTGTCGCGGCCCTTAGCCGGCACCTCTGCAACTGAGGTGCGCACGACCTTACCGGATTGCATCACGACCATGACCTCGTCCTCTTCACTGACAATCAGACCGCCCACGAGCTCGCCGCGGTCCTCTGCCAGCTTGGCAACCTTGATGCCCAGGCCGCCACGACCCTGAACACGGTACTGATCAACCTGGGTGCGCTTAGCATAACCACCTGCGGTCACCACAAAGACGAAGGAATCATCGGTGACCACGTTGGCTGAGAGCAACTCATCCCCGTCACGGAACTTCATACCGGTCACACCAGAGGTTGCACGGCCCATAGGTCGCAGGGCCTCGTCAGAAGCAGTGAAACGCAAGGACTGGCCCTGGCGGGAGATCAGCAGCAAATCATCGTCAGCGCTGGCTAGCTGGGCTGAGACCAGCTCATCGCCCTCACGCAGATTAATGGCAATGACGCCAGCGGCACGGTTGGTGTCGTAATCCGACAGGGCAGTTTTCTTCACCAAACCGTTCTTAGTAGCCAAAATCAGGTAGGGGGCATCCTCATAGGACTTAAGCTCCATGACCTTAGCGATGGTCTCCTCAGGCTGGAAGGCCAGCAGGTTAGCCACATGCTGGCCCTTGGCGTCGCGGCCTGCTTCCATGAGCTCGTAGGCCTTAGTGCGGTAGACCCGACCCAGGTTGGTGAAGAAGAGAATCCAGGAATGGGTGGAGGTAACAAAGAAGTGCTGAACGACGTCGTCCCCGCGCAAGGAGGCACCCTTAATGCCCTTGCCGCCGCGGTGCTGGGAGCGGTACTGGTCGCTGCGGGTGCGCTTGACATAGCCACCGCGGGTAATGGTGACGACCATTTCTTCCTCAGGGATGAGATCTTCCATAGACATATCACCGTCATAGCCCATAAGGATCTTGGAGCGGCGGTCATCACCAAAGCGGGCTACAATTTCGGCCAGTTCTTCAGAGATGATGGCGCGCTGACGATCCTCAGAGGCGATAATCGCGTTGTACTCATCGATCATGCGCATGAGTTCGTCGTGGCGGTCCTGAATCTTCTGACGTTCCAGGGCGGCTAAGCGGCGCAACTGCATGTTCAAAATCGCCTGAGCCTGGGCCTCATCAATGTCGAGGAAGTCCATCAGGGCTGCGCGGGCGTCATCGGCGGTGGGAGAGCGGCGAATCAGGGCGATGACCTCATCGAGGGCATCGAGGGCCTTGAGCAGGCCGCGCAGAATATGCGCTTCTTCTTGGGCCTGACGCAGGCGGTAGCGGGTGCGGCGCACAATCACTTCGAGCTGGTGGTTGACCCAGTGGCGGATGAAGGCATCCAGGGAGAGGGTGCGGGGCACGCCGTCCACAATCGCCAGCATGTTAGCTGAGAAGTTTTCCTGGAGCTGGGTGTGCTTGTAGAGGTTATTCAGCACCACCTTGGGCACAGCATCACGTTTGAGAACGATGACCAGGCGCTGGCCAGTGCGGCCAGACGTTTCATCGCGCAAATCAGCGATGCCGCTGATTTTGCCGTCCTTGACCAATTCAGCGATTTTGATGGCCAGGTTGTCGGGGTTGGCCTGGTAAGGCAGCTCGGTGACGACCAGGCAGGTGCGCCCCTGAATTTCTTCAACGTTGACCACTGCGCGCATGGTGATTGAACCACGGCCAGTACGGTAGGCCTGCTCAATTCCCTTATGGCCCAGGATGGTAGCGCCGGTGGGAAAGTCAGGGCCCTTAATGCGGGCAATCAGGGCCTCAAGCAGCTCTTCGTTGCTAGCTTGGGGGTTCTGCAGGAACCATTGCACGCCGTCCGCTACCTCACGCAGGTTATGCGGCGGGATGTTGGTTGCCATACCAACGGCGATACCGGATGAGCCGTTAACCAGCAGATTGGGGATACGCGAGGGCAGGACGACCGGCTCCTGGTTCTTGCCGTCGTAGTTGGGCTGGAAGTCTACGGCTTCCTCGGTGATATCTCGTACCATCTCCAGGGCCAGGGGAGCCATCTTGGTTTCGGTATAACGGGGGGCTGCGGCGCCGTCATTACCGGGGGAGCCGAAGTTACCCTGACCGAGGGCTAGGGGGTAGCGCATGACCCAGTCCTGGATGAGGCGCACCAGGGTGTCATAGATAGCCCCGTCACCGTGAGGGTGGTATTGACCCATCACTTCGCCAACGACGCGGGCGCACTTGTTGAAGGAGCGTTCGGGGCGGTAGCCGCCGTCGTACATGGCGTAGATGACGCGGCGGTGGACGGGCTTGAGGCCATCACGCACATCAGGTAGGGCGCGGCCGATGATGACGGCCATGGCGTAGTCCAGGTATGAGCGTTCCATTTCAGAACGCAGGTCTACAACTTCGACCTTGCCGCCGGCAGGTGCCGGGGTTGCGTCAGTTGCAACGGTTTCGCCGTCGATGGGCTGGGGTGAGCTGGTGGTGTTCTCGTCGCTCATAAGTTCCTCGTATTTCGTCCTTGATGTTTATATTCCATAGTGGCTATATAGCGTTTGTTTCACACTTATAAGCCTTAGATATCAAGGAAGCGGATATCCTTTGCGTTCTGCTGGATGAATTCTCGGCGGGCTTCGACGTCCTCACCCATCAGCACGGAGAAAATCTGGTCGGCCGCGGCTGCGTCCTCCATCTTGACCTGCAATAGAGTGCGGCGGTCGGGGTCCATGGTGGTGTCCCACAGTTCGGTGTAGTCCATTTCGCCCAGACCCTTATAGCGCTGAATGCCGTTGTCCTTGGGGATGCGCTGGTTCTTGGCATAACCTGCCGCTAAGGCAGCGTCACGTTCGGCATCTGAGAAGACGTAGTCATGGGGGGCATTGGACCACTTGATGCGGTAGAGCGGGGGCTGGGCCAGGTAGACGTAGCCAGCTTCAATGAGCGGACGCATGTAGCGGAAGAGCAAGGTCAGCAGCAAGGTGGTGATGTGCTGGCCATCTACGTCCGCATCAGCCATGAGCACGACCTTGTGGTAGCGGGCTTTCTCAATGTTGAATTCTTCACCGATGCCGGTACCAAAGGCGGTAATCAGTGACTGAATTTCTGCGTTAGAGAGGGCACGATCTATGCGAGCGCGCTCCACGTTCAGCACCTTGCCTCGCAGGGGCAAAATGGCTTGGGTTTCGGGGTTGCGGCCGCGCACTGCTGAGCCGCCTGCTGAGTCACCCTCTACCAGGTAAATCTCTGAGATGGAGGGGTCTTTTGATGAGCAGTCTTTGAGTTTGCCGGGCATGGAGCCGGTTTCTAGCAGGCCTTTACGGCGGGTGGTTTCGCGGGCTTTGCGGGCTGCCAGGCGGGCCTGGGATGCGGTGATGGCACGGCGGACGATTTCTTTACCGGTGCTGGGGTTGCGCCCCAGCCAGTCGCCCAGCTGGTCCATGGTTTCACGCTGGACAAAAGCCTTGGCTTCGGAGTTACCCAGTTTGGTCTTGGTCTGACCCTCGAACTGGGGTTCAGAGATTTTTACGGAGATGACGGCGGTAAGGCCCTCACGGACGTCTTCACCGGTGAGGTTATCGTCCTTTTCGCGCAGCATCTTGTTATCGCGGGCAAATCGGTTAATGAGGGTGGTCAGGGCGGTGCGGAAGCCTTCTTCGTGGGTACCGCCCTCGTGGGTGTTGATGGTGTTGGCGTAGGTGTGCACCGATTCTTTATAGGCGGTGGTCCATTGCATGGCCACTTCCAGGCTCATCATGCGGTCGGTGTCTTCGGTGTCGAAGGCGATGATGTCATCGTGAACTACGGTGAGTTTCTTGGAGGTGTTGAGGAAGTTGACGTAGTCGAAGAGGCCGTCTTTGTACATGTAGGTGACGGTCTTGTGGCCCTGGGCGTTGGCCCCTACCTGGTTGAGGGGTAGCTTTTCGGGCTTTTCTTCGCCGGTGACTTCATCGCCTTCGTGGAGCTCGCGTTCATCGGTGAGCTGGATGGTTAGACCCTTATTGAGGAAGGCCATCTGCTGGAAGCGGGCGCGCAGGGTCTCGAAGTCGAATTCAACGGTTTCGAAGATTTCGGGGTCGGGGTAGAAGGTCTGGGTGGTGCCGGTTTCTTCGGTTGCTTCACCGCGGGTAAGGGGCTGGGTGGTGTGACCACCGTTGGCGTAGCTGATGTGCCACTTGTAGCCCTGGCGGCGTACCTCGGTTTCAACCTTGGTCGAAAGCGCGTTAACAACGGAGATACCCACGCCGTGCAGACCGCCGGAGACCGCGTAGCCGCCGCCGCCGAACTTACCACCGGCGTGCAGGATGGTCATGACGACCTCGACGGTGGGCTTCTTTTCGGTGGGGTGCTCATCGACGGGAATGCCTCGCCCGTTGTCGGCAACTCGTACTGCGCCGTCCTTCTGAATGACGACCTCAATCAGGTCGGCGTACCCTGCCAGGGCCTCATCGACGGAGTTATCAACAACTTCGTAGACCAGGTGGTGCAGGCCGCGTTCGCCGGTTGAACCGATGTACATACCGGGGCGCTTGCGCACGGCTTCAAGGCCTTCAAGGACCGTGATGTCGGCGGCGCCGTATTCGTGAGAGGTTTCTTCAGTTGCCACAGGTAGTTAGGCTCCTTGCATGGTCGGTCTCGCACCGGCGGCCGTTCAGCGCGGACGCCCGCGCTCAAGGCGGCGGGGTAGGGCTACTGTACGGGCGGGTAGGCGCGCGTATTCTGCTCTCAATTCTACCGCACAGGGCTATTTTTGAACCTGTTTTGTGATGTTTTAGAGGGGTACTTAGGGCCAGAAGAGCCCTAGCTCGCTGCTAGAGCGACCGGAACCCCGATGCTGTGGGTTCTCACAGGGTCAGGGGGTCAGGGGCGCAGAAACGATTTTTGTAATTTGCACTCTTGGGTTTTCTACCCGTAGGTATCACGGGGGCCGCGGCCGCCGGGTGCAACCCGCCGTCCTTTTTTCCACGAGGGGGCTGCTGGCCCAAAGGCGCGCACGTCTTTGACGACATCGTCTCCCAACTCCCCGTTGAAGCGGCGCATGATGTCGTACTTCATCTGGCGGATCTGTACGGCCCAGGCAGTGGATTCACAGCGCACGGTCATGACCCCGTCTTCAAAACTTTCGGGGGCGGCCTTCGAGGCAATCTGGGGTCCGACCAACTTATCCCAGCGGGCCATGACCGATGAAACAGCTAGGGGAGTGGTCCAGCCTCTTTCCATGATGACGCGATCTAGCAGACCGCCCAGACTCTGTGGGTCTCGAGCACTGGGGCCAGCCCCGGTGTAGCCACCCAGCTGGCCGCTTGCTTCTGTTGAGGTATAGCGGCGGACTTTAGTACCGGGTTCAGCATTCATCACCCGCCCGAAGTCTTTGATGATTTTTCGCCCAGCTGCACCCTGCACGCGGTGTTCACCGCGGGCTTCTTTCGCAGCTCGTATGCGGCTGAGCAGGGCATGGGGAGCATCCACTGCTTCTACA
>JAXFPK010000065.1:0-3478 GCA_034179845.1 Rothia sp. (in: high G+C Gram-positive bacteria)
GTTGGACAGCCCTTTTTTAGTTGCGGAGATATCGAAGAGTTCTTTGGTGACGCCGGTGGCAACATCGGTCTCATAGATAGTGTTCCCCAGGTACCAGGACAGTTTGCCATCTTTGATAGCTTCATTATCTATGGCTTGAGCATGTGCTACTCCAGTGCCGTCTTCATGGGTAAGAGGTAGCGGGGCTCCTTCTTCATCCGTCACAGGGACCGCTAAGAACTCTCTTGTTTCAAGGTCGAAGGTGAGCACATCGCCGTACTGATAGCTACCGTATTCATTCTCTTCAGGCAGTGTACCCAGGGCAAATACTTTTCCGTCCCACCCTGATGGTTTCATAGGTTCCATCAGCTTTAATGAGGGCAAGATAGCTACGGTCAACGGGGGTCGAACCAACTACTGAAGGGCTGAGGTAGAGCACGTATTCAACGTCCTCTAAGTTATTCCCGGCAAGTTTTGCCTCGGGCCATCCGTCTAAAGCTGGGGGAGGGGTGCAGGCAGTAAGGAGGAAGGCGGCTGTGAGTGCGATAAGGCTTCTTTTTTTCATGGTAATCTCCTTACTTAGCTCACAGTATAGTAAATTTCGGTGTGTTCGGAGTCCTTAATGTTGTAGGGGCTCAGTTCTACAAGCTCGGCGATAGGGTCGTCGCTACTTGCTGAAGCAGCGGTGGCGGTCCCTGCATTGGTAGTGTTTTATGCCGCCTCCAAACTCTCTTGAAAAATTTTCCTCATCATCGCGTAACAATAATTCTTTGCAGGGGCTCCACCTGTTATAAGCTTGCGCCGTTACCCAAAGTGCCACCACCGAAAGGCAAACCCATGCAGAACATCACCCGCCGCACCGCACTCTCCCTCACCGGCGCGTCCGCCCTCGCCCTGGCCCTGGCCGCCTGCAGCTCATCAGACAAGACCGCAAGCACCGCAGCTGCTGACAAACTCCAAGCTATTAAGGACGCCGGAAAAATCCGCATTGGCTTCGAAGGCACCTTCGCCCCCTGGAACTACCACAACGAAACCGGCGAACTAGTCGGCATGGAAAAAGAAATCGGCGACCTCATCGCCGCCGACCTGGGCGTCACAGCCGAATACATCGAAACCCAGTGGGATTCCCTCCTAGCCGGTGTAGACGCTGACCGCTACGACATCGTCATCAACAACGTCTCACCCACCGAAGAACGCCAGAAAAAATACGACTTCTCCACCCCCTACGTCGCCTCACAAGGCAAGGTAGCCGTACTAAAAGACTCACCCCTACAGACCATCGCCGACCTCAACGGCGCCACCGCAGCATCCTCTGAAACCTCCGTCTTCCGCACCCTGCTCGAAGAAGCCGGCGCAAAAATGACCATCGTCACCGGCTTCGACGAAGCCATCGAACAGGTACTCACCGGCCGTGTGGACGCCTGCGGCAACGACGCTGTCACCTTCGCCTACTACCAGGAACAGCACCCCGACGCCCCCATCCGCCTACTCGATGGGCTACTAGGCGAACCCTCAGAATCAGCAATCCTGATGCCCAAGGGCGCCACCAGCCTACAGGCCGCCATCAACGACTCCATCGACAAGCACATAGCCAACGGCGACTTCAAAGCCATCTACGAAAAGTACGTTGGCATCGACCTGACCCCCAAGGCCTAACCGGCCCCGGCAAGCCGCCCACCGGCGTCCGAACCGAAAGTAACCCGTAGAAGACTATGGACCGCTACCTAGAACTCTGGGCACAATCCCTGCCCTCCCTGCTGCTGGCCACCGCCCAAGTGACCATCCCCCTGACCCTCATCTCCTTCGCACTGGCGCTGGTACTGGGTCTGCTGGCCACCGCCGCCCGCAACCTCAGCCGCTACAACCCGCTCAACTGGCTAGCAACAGCCTTCGTCTGGTTCTTCCGCGGCACCCCGCTTCTGGTGCAGCTCTTCCTAGTCTTCTACGGGCTACCCCGCATAGGTATCACTCTCGACACCTGGCCCGCCGCCATCATCGCCCTGAGCCTCAACACCGGCGCCTACGTGGCCGAAACCTTCCGCTCCGCCTACGCATCCATCCCCCGCGGCCAGTTCGAGGCCGCCCGCACCCTCAACTTCACTAAGATGCAAACCCTGCGCCACGTCGTCATCCCGCAGGCCACCCGCATCGCCCTACCCCCGCTAGGTAACGACCTGATCGACCTGGTCAAGGGCACCTCCCTGGTGTCGGTCATCTCCATGATTGACCTCTTCCAAGCTGGCAAGCAGGTCGCCGCCCGCACCTTCGAGCCCCTTGCCATGTACCTTGAAGTAGCCGCCATCTACCTGGTCATCTTCACCCTGCTCTCCATGGCCCAGCGCGCTCTAGAGAAGCACACCAGCCGTTACATAAGGACAGCCAATGCTTAGCCTGAAGAACCTCACCAAAAGCTTCGGCGAGAACACCATTCTGCGTGACATCTCCCTAGACCTAGAACACGGCGAAACCACCGTCATCCTCGGGCCCTCCGGCTCCGGCAAATCTACCCTGCTCCGCTGCCTGAACCTGCTAGAAACCCCCGAGGCAGGCGTCCTCACCATCGAAGGGGACTCGGTAAACTTCGCCACCGGCCTGAGCGAGGAGCAGGTGCGCACCATCCGCAAACACTCGGCCATGGTCTTCCAGAACTTCAACCTCTTCCCCCACTACACCGCCGAACAGAACGTGGCCCTGGCCCCGGTGCTCAACGGCAAGATGGGGAAGGACGCCGCCGCCCAACTCGCGCGCGAGCTACTAGAAAAAGTGGGGTTGGGGCATAAGGCAGACTCATACCCCGATAACCTCTCCGGTGGGCAGCAGCAGCGCGTCGCTATCGCCCGCGCCCTGGCAGTTGCCCCCGACTACCTACTCTTTGATGAGCCCACCAGCGCCCTGGATCCTGAGCTTGAAGCTGAGGTTATTCGCGTCTTGATTGACCTGGCACGCGAGAAACGCTCCCTGGTGGTGGTCACCCACAACATGGCTTTTGCCCGCCGGGTTGCTGACCGTATCATCTTCCTTGACGGCGGCAGCGTGCTCTACAACGGGGCCCCCGAAGCCTTCTTTGACTCCGATAATGAGCGTATTCAGCGCTTCTTGCAGATTTTTGAGATGACGGACTACCACATCTAAGGCGCTGGGGCGCTAGGGGCGGCCTGGGCGTAGAGATGCCGGCCTGAGCGCCGCAGAGCCGACTTCACCCCGTCCTTTCTCTCTTCACCCCGTCCTTTCTCTCTTCACCCCGAGATAATCACTAGGGTGAAGAGAGAACAGAGGGGGTAAAGTTTTGCTTCTCGAAGGCTGCGGTTGCGTGACTCTGGCAAAATTTATCTTTGATTAGCCCCGTCTGCTATTCAGCGAATTCCCCAGCGATAAATTCCTGCATATAGGGTAAGACAAAAGAGAGCTTGCCATGGCCTGTTGCCGCGATAACTTCCGCTTTCAAAAGACGCTGGCGGTAGACGCTGAGCTCTTGAACGGTTTTGCCGAGGCGCCCTGC